>NZ_JCAXEW010000013.1:0-181011 GCF_059759275.1 Ferdinandcohnia sp. GQ5 | reverse complement strand
TCGACATGAAAATCATTCCACTACTACTCGCCGTATTACTAATCTGGGACATAGGGACAGGTCTAGCATCCCACAGGGCATTCGCCCAGGATGGGGATAAGGGACCTGTCCCCGTTACCCAGAACCACGATGCCAAATCATCCCACCGGGTGTTAGTGGTATTTTCGTCTCAGACGGGGGAGATGACGGATCAGCAGCGGGTGCTGGATCTTCTTATCGGGCATTTTACTGATGACATAACGTTTAAAAATACGAAAGTGGTACAACCCGAGGATCTCACGAACGTTACACACCTCTTTTATCACGGGCAGGTCAAGGAAACACTGCCGGATAATTTTAAAAATGCACTCACGAATTTTAACGGAACTCTCGTTGCCATCGGCTACAACTCTGAACAGCTTGCGGACCGATTTTCTTTTATGAAGGTCGAAGGAGATGTGTCGGTTTCGAAAATTACGAATGAAACGGACTCCATCAATATTTTTCCGCAGACCATTTCGCAGGTGACAGCGGAGGGCGCAACAACAATTGTGAGAGCAAGTCATGGTGCAGGAAATGAATATCCGTTGTTTCTTAGGAGAAATGAATCGTACTACTATGCTGCACCGATTATCGAGTATACAAAGGCGATTTTCCTTGGAGATGCGCTTCATACGGTCTTTGAGGATGAGCATGCCCGCATTCGCCCGGGCTATATCCGGCTAGAAGACATTCACCCAATGGCGGACCCAAAAAAGGTCATGGAAATCGCTGAGATTTTAAAAGAAAAGCAGATTCCGTATATGGTAGCGGTCATCCCGGTTTATACCAATCCGGATACGGAAAAAGAGTACCATTTTTCAGACTCTCCTAATCTATTAAAAGCGCTCAAATATATGCAAAACAATGGTGGCAGCATTGTGCTCCATGGTTACACCCATCAATTCAATGCAAAAGAGACAGGGGAAGGCTTTGAGTTTTGGGATGTCAATAACAATATGCCAATTTACCATAGGGCAAATGAAGATGCCGTAAAAAAAACGCGCCGTGATTTCGCGACTGATGCTGAATATGAGGCATTCCGAAAAAGACAGCTCGAATTCGAGAGAGATTATATAGAAGAAAAAATTCAGCGCGGGATCGATGAGCTCGTGAATTACGGTTTGTTCCCACTTGCGTTTGAAGCGCCGCACTACACGATGTCGCAAAACGGATACAACGTTTTGTCGGACTACTTTTCAACATACGTCGGTCAAGTCCAGCTCAGTGACGAGAACTGGGAGGTGATGGGGACTGCGCCGGCTGAAACGACGCCAAGTATCTTTAACGGCATGTCCTTGCTGCCTGAAACAATAGGCTTCGTCGACCCTAAGGACCCGAACGCAATTGAAACGATGATCAAGGAAGCGCAACGCTACTCGGTTATGCGCGACGGCTTTGTTGCTGGATTTTACCATCCGTACCTCGGGGTGGAGGGCTTTGAAATGCTTTTAGCCGAACTTGAAAAAATTCCGAATGTCGAGTGGATTGACTTGAAGGAGAGGGTCAATACAGTTCGCTCCGAGAATGTCACGATTGAGTCTGGGGAGGGTCTCGTCAAAGTCGACATCAGTTATAGGGGTCTGTTTGAATCGTCGCCTAGCTATCTGTTATATCGAGTCAAGGACCTTGCGCAACATTTAACATGGGTGTTGGTTGGAGCGGGTGCGCTCGCTGTTGTTCTATTTACACTATATGGACTATTTTTACGATGGAAATGGAGGAGGGGGTATTATGGCTGACACATTTATGTATATTTCCCTCTTTTTGATTTGGTCGATGCTGTTTTACCATATGTTCCTAATGCAGGGTGGATACCTTCACTCGGTCAAGTATCGCAAAAAGGCGCGCGAATGGGAGAAAAATCGCACCCCGTTCCCGAGGGTGAGCATTCTCATTCCGGCGCACAACGAAGAGGTTGTCATCCGCGACACGCTGGAGTCGATGTGCTCATTACGCTATCCGCTCGATCGGCTTGAAGTGATTGTGATTAACGATAATTCAAGTGACCGAACTGGCGAAATTGTTGACGAGTTCACGCGGAATTATGATTTTATAAAAGCCATCCACACGAAGCCACCGTTTGGTGGTAAAGGGAAATCGGCCGCTCTGAACATCGGTTTTGCTCAGGCTACTGGTGACATTATTTGTGTCTATGATGCCGACAATACCCCAGAGCCAGATGCGATCTACTGGCACGCGATTGCGTTAATGAATGATTCTAAGGCAGGTGCAAGTGTCGGGAAGTTTCGGGTCATCAATGCAGGGAAAAACCTTCTAACACGATTAATCAACATCGAGACGCTCACATTCCAGTGGCTCGCCCAAGCTGGAAGATGGTATTGGTTTAAAATGACGACCATCCCGGGGACGAATTTTGCAATCAGAAGATCGATTCTCGAGGAGCTTGGCGGCTGGGATGAAAAGGCGTTGTCAGAGGATACCGAACTCAGTTTTCGTGTCTACAACCTCGGCTATTACATCCGCTTTTTCCCAGAGGCAGTCACCTGGGAACAGGAACCTGAGACGTTACGGGTCTGGTGGCGACAACGCACACGTTGGGCACGCGGCAATCTGTACGTCATCGCAAAATACATGCTCCGCTTTTTTAAGCTCAAAAATAAAAAAGTCGGTGTCGATCTGTTTTACTTTTTCTTTACGTATCTATTATTCTTCGGCGGCGTCATGGTGTCACATGTCATTTTTATTATGAATCTATTTGTTGATTTGAACCTAACGATTGGGTACGTATCGTACGCCTTGTTGATACTTGGATTTTTGCTGTTCGTAACCGAGGGCATTCTCACCCTCAGCATGGAAAAAGACCAACTCAATACGAAAACATTTTTCACCGTCATCCTAATGTACTTCACCTACTCCCAGCTCTGGATTCTCCTCGTCGCCTACTCAACCTTCTTGGAACTAAAGAGAGTCCTTCTCCGCCAAGAAGTGAAATGGTACAAAACAAAGAGATTCGCAGGGGCAGGAGCTGTGGCGGGTGGCTCATCCGGGGCTGCTGTCGGCTCGCGGGACACAGGGACAGGTCCCGCGTCCCAGAAAACTTTGAAGGAAGAGGTTAAAGGTGAAAGTTCAGGTTAAAGGGGTGAGAATATTCGCTGCACTACTCATTATTGTCATTGTTATCGGCATCGCTTTATTATTTTGGAATAATAAATCCTCGTCACCAACACAAACCTTTATTGAAAAATGGCTGACGAACCCGAACGGAACAATTGCGACTTACGTCCTCCCAGACGATGAGTTCGACACCGACCTTGCAAAAGGAAGAGAGGCGCTGTCAGAGTCCCTCGGGCTCTGGATGCAATACGCAATCGTAGTTGATAATCGAAAGCTCTTCGAAAAAGCACACCAGACTTTGATTGCTTATTTTATGGAGGAAGATGGGTTTGTTTATTGGAAGCTCAACGAATTGGGGACGAGTCAGGTCTATACAAATGCGCTTGTGGACGACTTGAGAATCATGGAGGCTTTATTTCAAGCTCAGAGAAAATGGGGCGGGAACTATGGAGTGACCGCTGTGAAAATCGGCGAGTTTTGGAACACCCAGTCCCAGGTTGCCTTTTTAACGGATTATTATGATATACAGTATGGATATAGCGGGGAAACGTTAAGTTTGTCCTATATTGACCCGGTTGCGATTGAGTCAATGTGGGAGCGGGGACTGCTCGATGCGGAAAAGGCTCAACGGACGATTGGAATTTTACGAAAGGCACCTATGAAGGGTGGATTTTATCCAAAATCGTACGGGGCTAGCGGCTATCGTTTCACGGACGAAGTTCATATGGTCGATCAAGGACTGGCAGCCTATCATCAAGCTAAGCTTGGGATTGTGTCGGAAGATTTTTTGGCGTTTGTAAAAAAGGAAATATCAGAGTCAGGAGTGGTTTACGGGCGGTACAAATTGGGGAATGGTCAGCCTACTGTCGAGTATGAATCTCCATCAGTTTACGGATTTTTGTTGATGTATAGTGTGGAAATAGGGGAAAGAGAGTTAGCGGAGAAGATTTATCGTCGGATGATCGCGTTCAGAAATGATGAGAAGGATAGTCCGTATTACGGCGGCTATTCGGTGGACAAGAGCGGGAACACGCATGTGTTTGACAATCTCGTGCCAATGTTGGCGGAGCAGGTGTATTTGGGGAGGTAAGGGAGATTTTTCAGGTGAAAACTGGGCTGTACAGCAGGTTGAATTGGTTTTGAGATTGGGTTTCGCGGACAAATGATGCCTGGCTTAGTTGAATTTGTCTATGAGAGTGGGGCTCAAGGACGAAAATTAGCTTTGTCTTGTAGGATTTGCCTTTGAGATTGGACTTCAAAGACAAAACGGTACTGGGTTTCACAGGTGTTGTCTCAGAGAAAAGGTCTCGAAGACAAAACTGCACCGGGTTTCACGGGAAATGTCTCAGAGACTGAAATACCCAAACGGCCAAGCCTAGGTTAAAACCAAAACTCAAGTTACTTCTTTTAACCAACCTCTCTGTTAGGCAATTAGTCCTTTCGTAGGAAGGAAATCGAGCCCGAAAGGAGAACTACTAGTTTATTAATGCTTATCGACGAAAAGAGGTTCGACACATGTCAATAACAGATGCCGAAAGAAACATAATTGAAAAATTTCCTCGTATATTTGAAGGGAAGCCAGAAAAAATCAAACAAGCTCAGCAAGTCACGGATGGGCTAAAAGGGTTAATCGAACTTTGTGGGGACGACCCGACACGTGACGGGCTCATCGAAACGCCGCAGAGGGTACTCAAAGCATTTCTCGAATACACCGAAGGTTATCAAGAAGATCCTAAGGAACATCTAAAAAAAGTATTTGATGTTGCACACCGTGAGCTTGTGCTTGTAAAAAATATCGAGTTCCACTCCATGTGTGAGCATCACTTTGCACCATTTTTTGGTGTAGCGCATGTTGGCTACATCCCAGACTATAAGGTAACCGGACTTTCCAAGATTGGGAGAATGGTAGAAGGCTATGCGAAAAGATTCCAAGTACAAGAAACACTGACAAACCAAATCGCAGATGCCATCGAAGAAATCCTCCAGCCGCAGGGCACCATGGTGGTTATTGAAGCGAAGCACATGTGTATGTGTGGGCGTGGAATCAGAAAAACAAACTCCGAAACCACAACCACAGCCGTCAGAGGCCAATTCGAGCAGCGCTCAGACGCACGCCTGGAATTCCTAACACTATTAAATCGATAAGGGACAAGTGGGCCGGGGGTTCACGGTGGGCGTGGGTGACTTGGTGGCTTGAGCGCCATGGTTTATAGGGATCCTCGACTCACTGTGGGTCACGGGGACAGGTCCCATCCCAGAAAGGCAGGTGAGATTGGTGAGACATGCGGTTATTACAGCGGGAACGAAGGGTTTAGGCAGAAAAGTAACGGAGGAATTTTTGAAAATGGGTTGCTCGGTAACGGTGAATTACAGGAGTGACGTCGCGCGCGTTGAAGAGCTGAAAAAAGAATGGAATTCTTATTTAGAATGCATTCAATTCGTTCAAGGTGACGTCACGAAAAAGGAGGACATCACCAACATCTTCAACAAAACAATGGACCGCTTTGGCCGAATTGATTACCTTATCAACAACGCTGGACCGTATATTTTTGAACGTAAAAAACTAGTAGATTACGAGGATCACGAGTGGAATGAAATGATAGACGGCAATTTGAGTTCGGTGTTTCATTTCCTCAAACTGACGATTCCTGTGATGCGGAAGCAGCAATTCGGTAGAATTATCACCTATGGCTTTCAGGATGCCGAGAGCTCGCCTGGCTGGATGTATCGAGCGGCCTTCAGTGCTGCGAAGGTTGGCCTTGTTTCGCTTACTAAGTCGATCGCCCTTGAGGAGGCTGAGTACGGAATTACTGCAAATATGGTGTGCCCGGGAGACATCACTGGCGATATGAAAGAAGCCACTATTACCACTGCCCGTAAACGAATAGACCCACAAACCCCAATCGGCCGTCCAGGCACAGGCGAAGATATTGCCAGAATCATAGCCTTTCTCTGCGAGGAAAACTCAGATTTTATCACCGGTAGTGTCATCTCGGCATCGGGCGGAGTGAATGTTGTAAATAAAATAACGGGGCAGGTCCGTTGACCATCTGGACTAAGGACAAGGGACCTGTCCCTGTGTTCCACTAGAAAGGAGCAATGTAATGAACCAAAAAGTGAAGGTGATGACTGTTTTTGGCACGCGGCCTGAGGCGATTAAGATGGCGCCGGTCGTTAAGGAACTTGAGAAGCACCCACATACTATTACCCCAATTGTGACTGTGACGGCCCAGCATCGAAATATGCTCGATCAGGTTTTAGATGCTTTCCAAATTAAACCTCATTATGATTTGGATATCATGCAGGAGCGGCAAACGCTCACCAGCATCACAACTCGAGCCCTCACTGGGATTGATGAAATTTTGAAAAAGGAAAAGCCTGATATCGTCTTAGTTCACGGGGACACGACGACAACTTTTGCAGCGAGTCTAGCCGCTTTTTACAACCAAATCAAAGTTGGACATGTGGAGGCCGGTCTAAGAACCCACAACAAGTACTCTCCGTTTCCGGAAGAAATGAACCGCAAAATGACAACAAGCCTAGCTGACTTTCATTTTGCGCCGACTCAAAAATCAGCTCAAAACCTGCTTGACGAGAATATTCATGACCACCAAATTTTCATTACTGGCAACACCGGCATAGACGCACTAAAAGTAACGGTCAATCCATCCTACGAGCACCCAATCCTGAACAAAATCAGAAGCAATCGCCTTCTACTACTCACAGCCCACAGACGTGAAAACCTTGGCGAACCACTGAAGAATATTTTTAAAGCGATAAAACGAATCACGCAAGTCCATGATGATGTGGAGGTCGTCTATCCTGTCCATCTCAACCCAGCCGTAAAAGATGCCGCAACAACTATACTCGGAAACAATGAAAGAATCCACCTAATCGACCCACTACCCGTACTCGATTTCCACAACTTTGCAGCCAGAACACATCTGATTTTGACTGACTCAGGCGGCATCCAGGAGGAAGCGCCATCGCTCGGCGTACCTGTACTCGTCCTTAGGGACACAACTGAGCGCCCAGAAGGCATTGAAGCCGGAACACTCAAACTTGCAGGAACTGACGAACATTCAATCTTCACACTAGCACACGCACTACTAACAGACCCAATAGAATATGAAAAAATGGCTCGAGCCTCGAATCCGTATGGTGATGGAAATGCAGCAAAAAGAATTGTCCAAGTAATAGTCGACCATTTGAGAAAAAAAGAACCCGCACTTGGGTCAAGGGGACAGGTACATTGACCTAGGTGGGCGAGGAACCTATCTCTGTGTCCCATTAGCCTATCTTCCGAGCAGAGTTGCTCATTGAAGATAGGCTTTTTTATGTGGATAATCATTATTTGAAATTAAAAACTAATAGAAAACTAGGTTGATGTACCTATTATAAGTGCCTAGGACTTATGTAGGAGCTTTAATAACCACCATCTCGACCCCTCCCTCTAGCCTCTCTTAAAGACACCATAAAGACAATTTATCGACTTATTATGGACTGTCCCTGTTAGAAGGTGAACTATATAATTAGTTCAAGACTCGGAATTTTCACCAAGGAGAACACCATCAATTCTTTTTTTAGGGGAGGTATGTGAAGTATTCACAAATGAATACGCTACCATCTTTATTTTTTAAAAACGAAGGGAGATCTACTATGGGGAAAAAACGTTATCGCAAATTGTTCACAAGTTTCCTAATTGCAATGTTAATCACTAGTTTCTTCCAATTCAGTGTAAGTGCTGAAGCAAATCAGGACGAGACGGTGGTTGCAAAATTGAATGGTCGTGGTTTTAAAGAGGTACAGAATTTGGGTACGCCTGCTACAGGTGCTGTTGTGACGGATGCTGTATTTGGGAAAGAGAATGGAGAAGATGTTGTCTACACAACAGCAAATGGAGGATTATTTAATGTCATTGATGTGAAAACCAATACGGTTCTCTTTAATGCGCAACTAGGAAAAGTAAGTCAGGTTTGGACACATATTATTGCTCCTGATGGAACGGTATACATTGCTGGATTGGCAGAAAGCAATGCGGGTGAACTTTGGAGCTATTCACCAGAAACAAAGTCTGTTAAGAATCTAGGGATTCCGGATGCGAGCCATCAATTCTGGAGCAGCACAGTAGACGACCAAGGAAACGTCTATATCGGAACATACAAAGAAAAGGAAGGTAAAATCTTCAAATACGATGTCACTCAGCAAAAATTTATTGATCTCGGAAAAATAGATGCCGAGGGTGACGCGAGTTATGTACGATCGTTGACTTACCACGATGGTTACCTCTACGCGGGCCTTGGGGTTACTGGAAGTGTGTACCGCATCAACACGGAGACTCTAGAAAAAGAAAATATCACGAAAAATGTAGCGGATATCATGGGGAGTACACTTGAAGAAATGCAGTTCGCCTATGATATGGAGGTCGCTGGAAACTACTTATTTGTACGATTTAGTGGTGTGAGTGCGATTTTGCTATATGATTTAACGACGCAAGAGTGGGTTGATCAAGTAATCGGTGGTATAAAAGGCGATGGTTCAGAGGACGACTTCGGAGCTTTTGGATATTCTCAACTAGCTGTGAATGATGGCAAAACATATGTAATTAACGAACGCCATATTTTAGAAGTTGATGTAAACACATTAGAAACAAGGGAAACAGGTATACGTTATCCTGCCGGATGGCGAGGTAGTGCATTCGTTGATTTTAGTAACGATGCCACGGATTTACTACTTGTTACGGTCAAAAGAACTGGAGAAATCATGACAGTGGATTTGGACGCTCAAAAAATCATCGATTTACCTTTAGCGATGAATGGGAATGTGCCGATCGCTTTACATAGTCTTGGACTTGGTCCTGATGGGAACCTGTACATGACGACCTACCCAGGGGGACCAAAAGGGGCAAGGTATAACACGAAAACAGGTGAAGTTACGACGTATTCACAAGGCCAAGCAGAGGGCATGATTGCTGGAAATGGCTCTGATATGTACTTCGGAATTTACTCCGGAGCGTCTATTCAGAAGATGAATACAGATACGCTAGAAGTTGAAACACTTTTTAATTTATATGATGAATATGAACAAGACCGTCCATATATCATGAAATTCGAAAATGAAAAATTGCTAATTGGAACCATACCATACTATCAAAAATTAGGTGGAACGTTTACAATCTATGACCCTATTACAGGTGAAAGAGAGACGCATAGAAATGTAGTCCAAGATCAAAGTATTGTAGGGCTTGCTTATAAAGATGGAAAAATCTATGGATCAACTACCATTCGAGGTGGATTAGACATCGAACCAACTGCCAAAAAGGCAAAAATGTTTGTGTGGGATGTCGCAGGTAAGAAGAAAATAACTGAATTTGAATTAGACTTCCCAGAATTGGATGCACCTCCAATGATAAGCGGGTTAACGTTTGATGAAGATGGATTGTTATGGGGAGCCGTCGATGGAATTTTATTTGCGATGAACCCAGATACGTACGAAATTGTAAAATCGAAGAATCTCTATCCAAATATCAAAAATAGAGGAATGTGGCGACCAGTTCATATTTTATTCGGCGATGATGGCTTGCTGTATACGGATATTGGCGGAAAACTAGCCGTTGTGGATCCGAAATCAGACGACCTCAAGCATGTAAGCTTAATCGAATCAGGACCTGAAGTATCGTTTATCGAACTTGCCTATGATAACGAAGGCAATCAAAATATTTATTTTATCGACGGTGACAGCTATTATTTAAAAATGATTCCTGTCATTGATGGTGGGAAACTACCTGTTGTACCTATTTACGAAACCGTTCCCGTTTCATTTGAAAACGAAGGATTTGAAGGAACAATAGGGGAAAACAATTCGATTCCGGGTTGGTCGTCTTTATTTACCGTAACCAGTAATGTTTCATACGGGGTAACGAATGAAAAGGCCAAGACAGGAAACAATTCTTTAAAAATCACGGATAGATCTCAAAATGAAACCGTATTTGTTGTATCAGATCCGATTCCGGTGACAGCTGGTGTGGAATATACAGGTTCAGTTGAAATGTATTTAGAGGATGGCAGTGCAAGCTTCTTCCTCCGTTATTTCGATGCAACGGGTAAGCAAGTTGGGAAGGATGTGGATGGTGTCAATATCATTCATGTTAGGGGCGGACACAAACAGTGGCAAACCGTTCGTGCAACAGTCACTGCACCTGAAAATGCTGTTTCTGTTAGATTGTTTGGAGGAGCTTCTAACTTCTTTACAACGTCAGGCGCCTATTACGATGACTTCAAACTAACGTTTGAGAGAGAAGTAGTACTAGATAAAGTTGTTATTTCGGCAGAGGATACCCTTCTTCAAGGTAAGGAAATGGAAACTGACCTTTCTGTCCTCCTAACAAATGGAGAACAAGTCGATTTAGGTGAAGTTGATGTGGAATGGGTAAGTAGCTCACTTCAGGTTGCTACAGTAGAGAACGGTAAAATTACCGGTAAAAATGCAGGAACTACGGAAATACAGGCAATCGTGACTTATCAAGATGAAGAATATACGTCTAACACAATTACCGTGACAGTTAATGTAACAACAGCTACATTAGCCAAGCAAATTGGAGAGCTTGCGGAATCAAAACAAATCGAACACTCACTAATGAAACAACTAACAAACCGATTAGAACAAGCCCAGCATCATTATGATAAAGGCGATGTGCAGCAAGCAAAAAAGCACTTGCAAGACTTCACGAAGCACCTAAATAATAGTAATGCTGCGAATGATATTAAAGAAATGCTCAACAACAACGTAAATGCAATTTGGGAATAAGCGGGGCGGGACCTGTCCTCTGTCCCACAAAAAAGCCTATCTTTCGATAGAAAGATAGGCTTTTTATTAAGCTGTTCTATTTCTTCTCACGTACACAAACAATAAGGCTGAGCCGAATAGAAGAGTTGCGATTCCAATCGCAAGCATATTATAGAGTGGACTTGCAGTGTTAGGTAGCTTTGGACCTGATTTTGTTTCTGTTTTTTCAGGTGTTACTTTTTGCTCATCCTTAACAGGCTCTTCTTTTTTAGGATCTTCCTTAGGGTCTTCTGCTGGTGGCTCCTCATTCACTGGAGGCTCTTCAACAGGAGGTTCCTCGACCGGCGGCTCCTCTACTGGAGGTTCTTCCACAGGCGGTTCTTCAACCGGTGGAACAATATTTTTCACCTCAATGGAAGCGACCTTCTCCTCACCATTTCCGCTCAACACATAAACTGTGTAGAATCCATTTTCAGTTACTTCAAACACTGGATTGTCTAACGCAATTTCATTACCTTCTGTTTCAAAATCCTCTACAGGCAATTCACCCGGAAGCCATTTTAACTCCAAGACTTCTTCGTGGTTTGTAGCAACATTTATTGTGACAGGGCCCTCAGTAGAATCCGTCGGTGTAGCAGTTAATAGGATTTCCAGTTCAGGAAGTTCTGGCGGCAACAATGAAAGTAATACTTGGTCCGCTAATGCAGCCAATGCCTTTTGGCCATCAACGGTAGGGTGTACATCAGGAAAAGGTAGAATGTAAGCAGCTTGTTTTCCATTATAAGCCGAATAAGCATCTACTAAAAACGTTCCAGGTACACTAGCTGCAACTGGTGCGATTACCTTTTGATTCACATTTGTGATAATCATTTCACCCATCGTATGTAAATTAGGCACGATTTGTTCGATATGTGCACCAAATGGGTTATAGGCGTTATAGAAGAGAATTGGTGCTTCTTGATTCACCCCACGAATGGCACCCATTATTTGTGCGAGATTACTAGCTAATTGAAGAGAAGCAGCTTCAATCTTTTTTGTAATTTCCGCTATTTTTTCTGGAGTTAACGATTGTCCTTCTTTAATGAGCGTCGAAACGTCGGCAGCCTGAAGTAAGTCATTGTTTCCGATATTTAGCGTAATGACATCAGCTTGGGCAATTGCTGGTAGATACGAAGGGTTGTTTTTGATCGCATCTAGCAATTGACCCGAAGTCCAACCAGGAAAACTCAAGTTTGTGACATCAAACCCACCATCTAGTATATAATTCGGGAATGCATGTGAGGATGGCTTTGATTTATCTGCATTCTCCCCCTCATAGAGATTCCATCCAAAGGTGATTGAATCACCGAGTGCTACTAGAGATGGCTTGTCCACCGGTACTTCGTCAGCAAACGCCATAGGTGCTACTACAGTTTGAAACAATAAAACGAGTAAAAATAAGATACTAAGTTTTTTCTTTTTAAAAAAATGCATCTAACGTCCTCCTTCTTTAGTAATAGAGTTATAGTCTTTTATAGTTTATTTGTAATTTTCAGAACCATCAATGTAAACCGTTCGCTAAATTCATACAAAATATTACAAAAAATTGTATTTTCTTTGTTGAAAATCGACGAAATTCAGTGGGACAAGGGACCTGTCCCTCCATCCCAGACATAGCGAGAATGAAATTCGAGCGGAGTATGGCATGTTTTAAAGGAAAGGGAAAGTAAGGTCTTGACCCTCCAGCCCCATTAATCTACTACCTGTACCCACAGCACTTCATCCCTTTACACTATTGCAGGGTCAAGGGACCTGTCCCTTTGACCCATTTGTTTATCCTTCTATTGAACTAATATGACAAATTACAACAAAACTCACGCTAGTTTTTGGCTGAATTTTCCTATGACTTTTAGCGCTAGTTCCATAAATAGTAATTTAGTATAGTTTGAATATCCCGAAAATTTTGTAATGTTTTGGGGTCGAAATTTCCGTGAGGGGGGACTATTTAGAAGATTTACTAGTCTTGGAATTTCATGGGACAAGATGGCAGGTCTAGTGTCCCGATTTAAAAGGGAGGATGAAAATGGGGAAGAGAATCACGGCATTATTACTAGTTTTACTATTAGCATTTAGCGGTAGCGCGTTTGCGGTTACGGGTGGCATTACGCCAGCTCAGCTAGATGCACAGAAACCAAAACAAGAAAACACCGATTTAAAAGCGACAAATCTACAAAACATCGATCCTGATCAAGAGGTTCGTGTCGTGGTAGAAATGGAAGGCGATGCCCCGGTTGAGGTAGCAACAAAACAGGGGAAAAAGTACGATAAGCTTTCAAAAGGTCAAAGAAAACAATTAGAGAAGGCTGCAAAAAACAAAAAAAAGACAGCTAAAGATAAAATCAAAGGGAAGAAAATCAACATTAAATATGAGCAAGAATTCGATGCGATTGTGAACGGATTCAGCGGTAAGGTAAAATATGCGGATATCGCTAAAATCGAAGAAGTTCCTGAAGTAAAAGAAGTTTACATCGCAACGGAATACAAAATTCCAAATGAAGAACCAGATATGAAATACAGTAAAGAGCTTGTTCAGGCTCAACAAGCGTGGAGAGACTACGGTTTCAAGGGAGAAGGTATGGTAGTCGGAATCATTGACTCTGGTATCGACCCTTCTCACAAAGACATGATCCTATCTGATAATTCAACAGCAAAACTTACCCAAGCTGAAGTCGGCAGCGACATCTCTGAATTCGATCTTCCAGGTAAGTATTGGAATGAAAAAGTTCCTTATGGTTGGAACTACATGGATGGCAATGATGATATCCTCGACGATGATGTCGACACTGGCATGCACGGAATGCACGTTGCTGGAACAGTAGCTGCTAACGGTGATGAAGAAAACGGCGGCATTAAAGGTGTAGCTCCAGAAGCACAATTACTTGCTCTGCGTGTATTTGGTGAAGGAGTGCCATCAACATATGGCGATATCTACATCAAGGCAATTGATGATGCACTTAAACTAGGTGCAGACGTTCTGAACATGAGTCTTGGATCGACAGCTGGATTCGTAGATTCAGATTCTCCTGAGCAACAAGCAGTTAAGCGTGCGGTTGACAATGGAGTGGTTGTGTCCATTTCAGCTGGTAACTCTGCGCTCTTTGCAGACGGATATTTTTATCCATATGCTTCAAATCCTGATTATGGGGTTGTAGGTTCACCAAGTGTTTCCTTTGATTCGATTTCAGTCGCATCTTTTGAAAATACATTCCTAACCACAGACCAAGCGACAGCTAAAATTGGTGAAGGTGACGCAGAACCGGTTGCGTTTTTATCTGCAGGCCAAACACCTCCTGAAGTTGGGACAAGCTTTGAATTAGTTCATGCAGGTATTGGAGCTCCTGAGGATTTCGAAGGTAAAGATGTAAACGGAAAATTTGCGTTAATCCAACGCGGCACTTTAGATTTCGTTACAAAAGCTCTAAACGCTCAACAGGCTGGAGCAGCAGGGGTTATCATCTACAACAACACGGATGGAACTGTAAATATGGCATCAGACCAGGCGATTACGATTCCACAATTATTTATGTTAAAAGCAGATGGAGACCGCTTTGCAGCAGCTCTTCAAGATGGACAAACTGTAGAAATCGCATTCAATGGTGAAAAAACGTCTCTACCAAATGTGGATTCTGGAAAAATGAGTGCGTTCACTTCTTGGGGTATTACACCAAACCTTGATTTCAAACCAGAAATCACAGCACCAGGTGGACAAATTTACTCAACGGCTGACCATAATGAATACCAAACGATGAGTGGTACATCAATGGCAGCACCGCATGTATCTGGCGGATCCGCACTAGTATTAGAACGTGTCGACCAGGAATTTGGTCTTCAAAATGCAGACAGATCTAAGTTTGCGAAAAAATTATTATTAAACACAGCGAAACCAGTTGAGTTTGATGGGGCACTTGTTTCTCCACGTCGTCAAGGTGCAGGTTTAATGCAACTTCATGCAGCATTATCAACTCCTGTAACGGTGACGGATTCTACAACAGGAGAAGCAAAGGTAGCACTTAAAGAAGTAAAAGGAAATACAGTTACATTCACACTAACAGCAGAAAATCACTCTGATGAAGCAGTTTCATATGAAGTAAGTGCAAATGCACAAACAGACACGCCTGTTAATGGAGGCGGTGTGTTAGTATCAGCACCTAACTTATTCGGATCTACGGATTTAGGAAATGTTGCAACAGTTAACGGTCAAGCTACAAGCACAATAGAAGTACCAGCAAACGGTACAAAAACATTTGATGTAACGATTGATGTGAGTGACGTAGATGCAGATTTAAAATCAATTTTTACAAATGGCTATTGGTTAGAAGGTTTTGTAAAATTAACGGACCCAACTGACACAAATCCAGAATTAGTTGTACCATATGTTGGCTTCAAAGGCGATTGGACAGCAGCACCAATCTTTGACACACCAACTTGGGATCCAATGTCATTCTACGGTACAACGGCTGTTATGACGCATACTGAAGGGACCACTTATAGTTATTTAGGTGTTGACCGTGTATCAGGTGAGCTTAACCCAGACCTTATCGCGATTTCTCCAAATGGTGACGGGACAAATGAAAGTGCAACTTATCTTTTATCCCTTATCCGTAACGCAAAGGACTTGAAGTTAAGTGTCGTAAATGAGGCAGGTCAAGTTGTAAAAGAAATTATCACGGAAGAGTTTGTTCGTAAAAACTACTATGATGGCGGGCGTGGAGCCATGTACTACCTCATCCCAGAGTGGACGTGGGATGGAACAATGACAAATGGCAATAAAGCGCCAGAAGGTCAATATTATTTAAAAGCAGAAGCAACGCTTGACTATGAAGGTGCCGAATCTCAATCTATGACATTACCAATTAAACTCGATCTAACAGGCCCTGAATTAGAAACAACATTAGAAGATGATAGCAAAACAATCACTGTAGATGTTGATGATAGCAATAGTGGCGTGGCTTACTGGTATGTTACAGTTGACGGAAAAGTAGCGGGTGAGTTTGAAAATGGTGAAACATCATTTGAACTGACAAAATGGTTAAGAGGTAAAAATCAAAAAGTATCAGTTGTTGCAGTCGACTACGCTGGAAACAAAACAACCAGCAACGTCCAAGCACACAACAAGCCACCAAAAGGCAACAAATAGGGACACAGGGACAGGTCCCTCGTCCCACCAATAAATTCCAGAAAAACTAGCAATCATATCATTGATTGCTAGTTTTTTTGTCTCTTAATCTGCTATAAAACTAGCAATGGCCTAGTTCCAAAAATTGCTATAACGCAATCCTTCCAGTTTAAGCGCAACACCAACTTTGGGTCACGGGGACAGGTCCCTTGTCCCAAATATTTCACCCGCCGAAATATGTTAAATATAGGAAAATTTATATATTATTTTCATAATTGCTAATATATAATAGTCTGGATGGTTTTCTATTATTATGGTAATTCCGGTAGGAGGAAGAAAGAATGCGTAATCGAAAATGGCTGCATGTAAGCATGGTCCTAGTATTACTGCTTTCGCTCGTGAGTCCATTGACCATCAGTAAGACTCATGCGCAAAACAAGCTAAGCCAAGTAAGTTTGACAGAAACAGAGAATGGCATTACGTTATCGTGGGAAGCATCACTCCCGCAAAATGAAGAAATCACAAGCTATCAACTTAGTAAAAATGGACAAGCAAACAAAATAGAGCCAACTGTCCAAAGTGTAAATGGAGACATCATACAGTATTCATATGAAGATACAGAAATTGAGCCAAACTCCACATATACATATGAAATCGCAGCAGTGACTTCTTCTGAAAATCTACTAACAAGTGAAAAAGTAGTGTTCAATTCTGGAGAACCTCAGCAAGAAAATGGCGAAAAAACGGAACAGGAAGAAGTAGGAGCACCGACTGAGGCAGCAGAAACGCCAGAAACTCAAGATTCAGTAAAAGCTTCAACTACTCCAGAAACACAGGAACTTGTTGAGCCAACAGACTCGCCTGCAGAGGAAGCTACAGAGGAACATGTGGTAACAAACATCAAAGTTTCCACTAATAATGGAAACATCCCATGGGGATTTGATTTCTCTATCATAGGAGTTAGTGAAAATGTAACAGACGTCGAATACTACGGTTACTTAGACGATGAGGGTTATTTTGTTGATTTTGACAAAGAGACTAAGAATCTAGAACTACCAATCGGAACCTATGAACTTAACACATACAATGGTTCAACGGACGAAGAGATCACAGCTGAATTCAAGGTGGAAAGTGAGCGCGACTACCTGACAAATCCAATTGAGATTCTTTTAGACGATGAAAAACTAATCATTAAAAAGGAATTGTACGTTGATGGCGTTACAGAAAAGTCCATTTCAATCTCTTGGGAAGAACCATGGGACGAGACGGATTTTGATAAATACCGAGTGTACCTCGATAACGAAGCAGTAGAAACGATTACAGATCCATATTCTACAACTTACACGTACACAGACCTTTTACAAGAAACTGCCTATCAATTAAAAGTTGAATTTTTCTACAAGGATGGCACCATTGAGACAATCGAAGCCGAAGCGACTACGACTGCACCACCTGCAGGAGAAAAGGTCACATTTAAAGATGAAAATCTAAAAACGGCCGTCGCGGATGCGTTAAAAATCTATCACCGTGACATCCATGTGGATGATATGGAAAGATTAATATCGCTTGATGCGAGCTATTTAGAAATCAATGACTTAACTGGACTTGAGTGGGCAACAAATCTTGTAGACCTTATGTTAAGCGGTAATGAAATCAAGGATATAGCACCAATTAAAAATCTGGAACAACTTGTGTACCTTGATTTAGATGTAAACCAGATTTCTAGTATTGAAATCCTAGCAAACTTGGAAAATCTCGATTCAGTTTACGTAGCATATAACGAACTAGAAGATATCAAAGTGTTGCTTGAATTACCGAATTTAACTTACGCAACTGTGTTTGGTAACCCAGATCTTGATTTTACAAAAGGATCTAAGGACATGGAAGTCATTAAAAAATTGTACATAAATGGCGTCTATATAGAGTGGAGCGACTTTGAGCACGAGATTCAAGTAACCGATGTAACGGAATCTACAGTTGAAGTGGAGTTCAACTTTTCAGAAGTAGTGGATAACATTACAAAATTCATTATCTATGTAAATGGTGATCAAGTTGGAGAAACACCTGTATCTAAGCCATTTTACAAGCTAACAGGTCTTGCACCTTTAACGGATCTTGATATCAGTGTTGAAGGAGTGGACGAGGACAGCTTTATATGGGGAAATGCTTATACGTATGTATCAACGCCACCGACTCCATCAGGCGACCCAGTTCAATTTGCTGACCCAGCTTTAGAAGAAGCGGTGAAAGATGCGTTACGCATTCATTCACGTGTTATCGTTGAAAGTGATTTAACCATTTTAACAAGTCTTGATGCATCAGACAGAGGCATCACTGACTTAACTGGGTTGGAACAAGCGGTACATCTTGAGGAATTGACATTAGATTCAAATGAGATCACAAACCTTGAGCCACTAAAGAGTCTAACGAATCTAGCCTATTTATCAGTAATCAACAATAACATCTCGGATATTACTCCTTTGAAAAATTTAACAAACATACAGATGCTGACCCTTGATTGGAATAATATTGAGGATGTTGGGGCTATATCAGGACTTACAAACCTATTATTTGTATCATTACAGAACAATAAAATAAAGGATATTTCCGCATTAGAAAACGTAAATATCGAGTACCTTAACCTGGGATACAATGAAATTACGGATATTTCTAGTCTACTAACATTACCGAATTTAGTGTTTGTACTAATCCTGAATAATGCACTTGATCTCACGCCGGGTTCTGAGACACTATCAATCATTAAAGAACTTAAGGAAAAAGAGGTACTTGTATTCTATGAATACGTCGATATTTCCATTGACCGAGTTTCAGATTCAGAAATCGAATTAAGCTGGAAGCCTGTCACAACCGATGATTTTGAAGACTTTACCTATATAGTTTTTGTGAATGGGGAAATGGTGGTAGAAGAAACAATGGATACAAGTTACCTATTAAGGGACCTTACGCCTGATACAGAATATACCATCGAAATCATGGGATATGACGAAAACAACGAGGAGCGCTTCATTCTTGGAACAACTCTAGTCACAACAGAAGCTGCGGTGGATAAGCCAGATGAAGAAACAGATCCTGAAGTTGGAGAAACACCTGAAGAACAACCAGGTGATGACCAAGATGAAGTAACAACCCCAGGTAAAAATAAAGAGAATGGCAACACACCAAAAGAAACAAACGATAAAAATCAAGACAAAAAGAACGACAACAAGAAAAACGATGACAAGAAGCTTCCAACAACAGCAACAAATAGCTACAACATACTACTAGTTGGTCTCCTTTTACTTGGAGCCGGAATCATCGCCTTTACTGCAACACGCAGAAAACAAGCGATAAAAAAACCATAAAAGCCCTTTGCGACCTCGCAAGGGGCTTTTTAATCAAACGGTGGGACATCGAACCTGTCCGCTAACCATCAAGTGTGAGTTTTGAATCCAACATTATTCCCCCGCCTTTTCACCATAAATAATCTGACCATCTCCGTCATAGACAGTAACGTCAACTGGCAATTGAACGTCATTCTTAAAAATCGCATACCAAACCCACAAGTTATCACGTACTAAAAAACGGTTTGGTTGGATGTTGCCTTCACTATTAATAACGATCGTCTTTGCACCATCCTCAGCAAATCCATAAATGATGGAAAAATCCTCTTGGACATGATTGTCAGCCCGCCAATTAATCGGACCTCTTTCAACTTTCTCTTCATTGAACTCCTGAAAGTCCATTATGGGGTAAATAAACTTCTTAAAATCAGTAAACTCTTGGTTAGTTAATACGGGAATGATACCAGAGCTACTTTCAATAAAAACTAGGTTTGACCGAGCATCAAACATAAGAATTCTTTGGCAGTCACCGAATTGTTCGGTTACCTTTTTACAAATGCTCTCTTCTAATGATGTTGTTGGAATTGCAAGGTGGGTAGGTTCACTTGAGCGGAATGTAAAAAAATAAAGAATGAAAAAGATACCTAAACAGGATATGGCGATAACAAATATTCTTTTGCCCATGTCAATTGCCTCTCCGTTCTTATATTTATGTAGTTTTATTATAAACCACCAGTTCCCTCCATTACGATCAAATTCACGACTAGTGGCAAGGTTTAATAGCTGCTAAATTTCGAGCGAAAACGACAAAAACCTACAATAAAATCATCTTTTGGATCTAAAATAGTCCTAAAGTCCCTTTTAATAGATTCGCAATCTAGTCTATAGTAATAATGAAGCATACATAAATCGTACGATAACGGCAAAATCATTGAAAGATGGTGACGCAAAACTAAAGGGGCTAAGGTCTTTTGGACTACGCCAGCCAGTTCCCGAACACGAAGCTCCGTCGATTTATGATTACAACAAATCGGAAGGAAAGATATGCATGAAAAGAGTCATTTATAAAGCGAGATACTTTTGGCACAGCATACAATTTAACAAGAATCGAGCACTATTAGAGGATTGCCTTTGTCAAGAATTGAAATCTAATATCGAATCAAAAATGCACTACCATGAGCGTGCGGCTATTAACTACATAGCCAAACTATAAAACCCCTATAAATGTAAACAACAAACCAAGGTCCCGATGATCTTGGTTTTTTTACGTTCTATAGAGTTTCAAGCAGGCCTCAACCCGCATTACCGCTCCTTCCTACCTCACCAAACCTCTGGGACACGGGACCTTTCCCTCTCCACGCTGGTTGGCCTCTGTCCCATACTACAAAAGCTGTATTTGCATTGAAAATAGAACTTAAGCCCCTTTG
Organism: Ferdinandcohnia sp. GQ5; assembly: GCF_059759275.1. Classification (NCBI taxonomy): domain Bacteria; kingdom Bacillati; phylum Bacillota; class Bacilli; order Caryophanales; family Bacillaceae; genus Ferdinandcohnia; species Ferdinandcohnia sp. GQ5. The sequence goes on along the minus strand of NZ_JCAXEW010000013.1, from coordinate 160,207 downwards.
GCAGATGTACACTCTATTTTATAGTGGTGATAGGGCATACATAAATCGTACGAAACGGCAAAATCATTGAAAAGTGATGACGCAAAACTACAGGGGCTAACGTTTTTTTGGACTATGCCAGCCAGCTTCCCTTCCGAACACGACTCCGTTGATTTATGTGTACACAAATCGTAAGGGGAGATATGCATGAAAAAAATGATATACAAAACAAAGTATTATTGGCATACCTTTCAATTTAGCAAGAATCGAGCGTTATTGGAGGATTGCCTCTGTGAGAATCTCAAATCTACTATTGAAATGAAAATGTACTATCATAAGCGAGCAGCATTCAATTATATGGTAAAGCTATAAAACTCCTAACCAAAAAGGACCCAGGAAGAACATACTTCCTGGGTTTTTTGCGCGCTTTTGGGACACGGGACCTGTCCCTCTGTCCCTATCTCACAAAGGTCTGTTATGAGGATTATGGTAGTGAAGTATATGATAGTAAAAGGCTTGTCACATTTAACAAAAGAATAAAACATGTATGTTGTTAGTGAGAAAAAAGTACCAGAACTTTTTGTAAGAACTGGTACTTTTTTAACATTTCTTTGTCATTTTATTGTAGTATATTGTTAGATTTTGTTTTTTGGGGGGCAAAAATGAAAAAACATAAGCGATTATTACTAATTGCTGTTACAGGTAGTGTATTCGTATTCATCATATTTATATTCAATCAAGTCTTGGAGGTCAATGAAAATCTAAAAAGTCCAACAAGTACCATCCTTCTAGATAACAATGGTGAAGAAATAGTAGAGCAGAACAATACATGGATACGTTCTGAGGATGTACCGGAACTTATTACTACATATATGAAAAAAGAAAAGGATAACCTGGAGCAACTATTATATCCTACCCAAACGATAAAGAGACTACTAACAAGCGTAATCATGATTACATATTCGAAAGACGAAACATTCGAAGTCTACATAAACAAGGCCTACCTCGACAATGGAATAGTAGGTTTTGAAAATGCAGCAAATTATTATTTCGATAAAAGGTTAAAGGATACATCCGTTATGGAACAGATCTATCTCTTATACAAATCTAAAAATATTGAATCACAGAATATCCAGGTTGATTTAGAAAACATGATTACGACTCTAGTCAACGATAACTATATCGAAACAGACACCTATCAATCTGATATTCCAGAACTGTTAAAAGGTTTACACCATAAGAACACATTTGCTCAAACCTATGTGGATCTTGCATCCGATGAGTTAAGAGACATATTTGGCCAGGAGGAAAGTGAGATTTTCCGAAAAGGGTACATCATTACAACAAATCTTAATCGCGATCTTCAGCTTCACCTATATGATTCTTTTATGGATCAGAAAACATTCCCCGAAAATGAAAACACATTTGTAGAAGGCGGGATGGTCGTCCTTGAAAGTGAAACAGGGGAAGTAGCGGGTCTTATGGGTGGTCGTGAATATCAGTTGTCTACGTACAATCATTCAACTGATACAACTCGACAGCCTGCATCAACCTTTAAACCACTCATCGCTTATGGACCCGCGATTGAGCTAGGTTGGAAACCTGAAGACACGCTAGAGGATAAGCCGCTATCGTTTAATGGATATGAGCCAAAAAATCATGATGGTACATTTCACGGTGAAGTTTCACTCCACGAAAGTCTAGTTATGTCCTATAACGTTCCAACGGCGTGGTTACTGTATAAAATAGGGTTAGAAAATGGCCTAGCATACATCAATAAGTTTGATTTGTTTGAAATTGACCCGACTGACGAATATAAACTAGCCCTAGGATTTACAAGGGTAGGAACCTCTCCACTAGCGATTGCACAAGCATATACATCATTTGCTAATGAAGGTAAAATGGTGCACGCCCAAACCATACAACGTATTGAAACACAAAGTGGAAAAGTGAAATACAAAACAAATGTCAAGAAAACGAAAATTTTCGAGAAAGAAACAGCTGATACAATGACCTCTTTGTTACAGGATGTCGTGCAGGAGGGTACAGCTGATAATGCCCAAATTTCAGGCCAACAGATTGCTGGAAAAACAGGAACGACTTCTTTTGATGGCTGGTTTGTTGGATATAACGAAAAATATGTGGGAGCAGTCTGGATGGGTCCAGATGAAGTCGTGCCAGAAAATAGAATGTGGTTTGGATCGTCTCCATCAAGTTTGTTTAAACGTATTTTTCAAGATTTAGGAGAAAAATGAAACTGAACTTCTATGTAAGTTGTAACGGAGGATTTATTTATGAGATGGTTTACCTTTGTCATATTGGCATTATTATTCATTCTTACTCCCTATCAGAAGGGTTTGTATTTTGCCAAAGACTTTTATCCAATCAGTATATTCGTGTTAACTCTATTTCTTGTGCTTTTCCTTAGATGGATTCTTTATAAGGAAGTAGCGCAATTAAATTACGTAATCATAATTCTATTATTACCTTTATGTTACTTACTCCCTCTATTTTTTGCAGAGAGTCCAAGAGGTGCTTGGGATTCCATGATCAGATGGACAACCTATACAGCCTTTTTCCTTGGTCTCTATTGGGCAACATTGAGCCATGAAATCAAAAAGTGGATGCCAATCATCTTTAGTTTCACGGGATTGTGGATTTCATTCCATATGCTTTTTATCGACTCTGGGTGGATGTCATTCAAGAATAGTTTTATAGCGGGTCGTTCTTCGGGAGTTTTTCAATATCCAAATACATTTTCAATGGTATTGGGGGTCTTTTTCCTCTTTTCACTTGTAATGCTGACAAAGCGGAAACTTCCTTACAAATACATTGTCTTCTATTCCATACCATTGGTTCCGCATCTTTTGAATGTTCTTTTGTCAGAATCAAGAGGGATGCTACTAGTTCTTCCATTTGTTATATTTTTAGGTTTATGGCTACTATCAATAAAACAACAAGTAATTTATCTAGCAATTTCAATCATTTCTTCACTTTCGGCAATTTTAGCATATAGAATCATGACAGGTAAAGAGTCAGTCCCCCTTAGTGTTTGGGCGATTCTACTACTATCACCAGCAATTACTTTCCTTGTGGTATATCTACTAGATAAGGCTTTAGAAAGGAAAGAAGTAAAACCAGTCTTTCGCTTTATCGTTCCAGCACTCATTCTAGTCATCGGAATTGCTGGGGTTCTGGATATAAAAAATGATGGTCTTGTTTATCAGGCTTTGCCTGGAGAACTTCAGGATAGAGTGGACAATATTAACTTAACGACAGCGTCTGCCGCAGAAAGATTAAACTTTTTAGAGGATGCGGTGACGATGAGTAAAAGTTCCCCCGTTATTGGGCTAGGTGGGGAGGCTTGGGGTGCTGTTTATAGACAATATCAACAAACCCCCTATTTGTCGAATAAGGCACATAATGGGTTTGCAGAATGGCTAATAGATACGGGCTGGCTCGGCTTACTACTTTTTATTGCTGTTTTTGGTTATTTTCTAGTAAATATATTCCGGTCCATATTGAGAGAAAAAGATAATCCAATCTATATCGCTGTTTTGCTTTCTATTCTTACTATTTTTGTTCATAGTTTTATAGATTTTAACTTTTCCTACGGGACAGTTTGGTTACTTGTCTTTTGGTTACTCATTATGGCAACTTCCACACAAGTAACGGAGGAAATAAAGGTACCAAAAAGACTTTCTATAATATGTGTCTCTCTGTTTACCTTTGTTGTAGCGGTATGCTTAGTGTTCACGTTCCAATTTATGCAGGCTTCACAAGACTTTGAGCAGTCGAAACTGACAAAGACTCTCGATGCAAAACAAGTGCTGTTGGAGAACGCGGTACGTAAGCATCCACAAAATACGAAATATCTATTCGATCTTAGTGATGTCTATATTCAATCACTTAAGTCGAAGGGGTCGGAAGTAGAGATAGTGGAAAAGCTAAAGGCCCTTCTTGAGAGGATGGTAATCTTAGAACCAAATAACTCAAGTGTGCTAGTCAAAGCCGCGACTACATATAACAGGCTTGGGGACTTTGATAAAGCGATTGCCTATTATGATGCAGCATTAGCAGTTGATCGATATAATACGAAGCTATATGAATTAAGCATGTCCGCGAAGATAAATCAGGCAATCAAAACGAATAATCCAAGCTTAGTAGAATCTGCACTTCATGATTATGAAGTGATGAAACACGAGCATCAGCTAATCGTTGAAAGTTCCTTGCCTGCAGCCTTTAATAGCCGCAAGTTTGGTTTAACACCTGCGGTGCATTATCAAGCGAGCCTAGCACACTTCAAAAATGAAAATTATAAGGAAATAATAGATATCTATAATGAAATCGAAGAAAACTCTCTTAATCTAGCGGCAATAACTGCCCTAGCCTATTATCGAATCGGTGAAATAGATAAGGCTAAAGAACTAGAGAGAACCCGAGATTCAGCAAAAATCGACAAAGAAATCCAACTTTTGATTCAGAAATTTACAGGAAATTGATGTAAAATATGGACAAATAGTAAAAAAGTAGTATATATTAGTAAATGTTGGGATAATTGGTATTTCCAAATAGTTTAATAGAAGGAGGTGTGGAAAGTCTCGTACTATAACATGTATTGTTTATAGGGGGAAATGGAAATGAAGAAAAAGCTATCATTTATTAGTGGTTTAACAGCATTTAGTTTAATAGTTGCACCTTTTGCAACTAGTACATTTGCAGCTGAACATGAAGATAATTCAACAGTTGTAAATAATGTATACGAAGTACCAGCTGATGTGTACGGCGTGAGAGACGTTGTATATGGTGGTGACGTAACAGATGAAGTATACTATGGTGATGTAACTGACAACGTATACGGCGAAGAAGTAACAGACAATGTGTACGGGGAAGACGTTACTGACAACGTATATGGAGATGGAGTAACAGAAGATGTATACGAAGAAGTAACAGACGATGTGTATGGAGAAGATGTAACAGATAACGTATATGAAGAAGTAACAGATGATGTCTATGGCGACAATGTTACTGACGATGTATACGGTGAAGAAGTAACAACAGACGTTTATAATGCAGAAGCTGTCTTACAGACAAATGACAAAGGTGAGCTTGTACTTGATTATTCCGCACACACTGCTGTTAACGTAACTGTAACAAAAGAAAGCATTGAGCAATTATTACAAGAAAGTCCTAACACAAAATCGATTACACTTAACATTGGTGGAGCAGTAGAGGTTCAATTACCTGTTGCACTTGCTATGCAAGGTTTAGAATTAAATGCAGAACCTAGAAATGTAAAAGGTGCTGTGTCAGTTGTTTATGATTTTACGTTAGTGAATCTAGAAACTGGGAAAAATATTGATTTCAAAAATAATCCTATTACCTTAACGTTCCCTATTACTGGAAAAGTGAATAACTGGAATGACTTAAGTGTTTACTTTGTTAAAGAAGGTAAATTAGTAGAAGAAGCTTATAATGTAAAGATTAATAAAGCGACTAAAGAAGTTACTGCTCAAGTTGTTCACTTCAGTGAATATGGAGTATTTGAGGTTGCTTCTGCTCCAGCTGATACAGACGAGTCTTCAGATGACAAATCTACAGCTGGAACAAAAGACAATACATCTACTACAACTAACGATTCAAATAAAGGGTCAGTAGATAATACTTCTGATAGTAACACAAACAAAACGACTGAAGGTCACAAGCTTCCAGTAACTGCAACTAATAGCTATAACCTATTAGCATTTGGTTTACTGATTGTTGCAATTGGTGGAGTTCTACTTTTCGTAAGAAACCGTAGAATGGCTTAATGACATATCTATAATAGAAAGAACAAGGGGATCTACTTGGTATTCAAGTGGATCCTTTTTCCTAAATAAAAGGTACATGGAGGAGTGGGATGGGAAAATACCTCATTTACCTCATATTAGCGATTGGCATCGGTGTAATTGGATATGCATCATGGGAAATCATGCACTCCAAGGCAGAAGCGAATGAAACATATGAGGAGGCAAAAAAGGTCATAGAGGAACCTGTAATAGAAAAAAAGAGAGAAAGGTTTGTTCCTGAACAGGGGGAAGTTGTTGGTCTCTTAACCATACCAAAAATAGATGCGGATTTAGCGATCATAGAAGGCACAGACCCAGATGAATTAGGGAAAGGGGTAGGACATTACAAAGGGGCCTATTACCCTGATGAAAATGGACAAATTGTATTATCAGGCCATCGTGACACAGTATTTAAGCATATTGGAGAACTAGAAATTGGCGATGAAATGAAAGTCGAAGTCCCATATGGTGATTATTCCTATAAAATCAAGCATACCGAAATTGTCGATGCAAATGATATGACAATCATTACACTTCAAAACGATGAGGAAGAACTAATCGTGACGACTTGTTATCCATTTGGCTATATTGGTGATGCGCCTTATCGATATATCATCTACGCAGAAAGAATGTAATTTCTACATGAATATCGGAATTTAAAATAAAGCCCCTCAAAAAGTGAGGGGTCAACTCATTCAAACTTCTGAAAATATCCACATCCACTGCACGCTCTTCAAATCTGTTGCTTCGTAGTAGGGTTTATGTAGTAGACTTCATCATGTCCGCAAACGGAACATTCCATATCATGTAAAACTTCACGGGGACCAAAGATTATTTGGGAATGATTATTCAACAGTAGATGGCACAGGGGTAAGAGATTATATACATGTACTAGATCTTGCTGAGGGCCATGTTACTGCTCTGGAAAATCTAACAGAAGGTGTTCATGTATATAACTTGGGAACCGGAAAAGGTACTAGTGTACTAGAATTAGTGAAAGCTTTTGAAGAAGCTAATGGTATTGAGTTTCTCTATGAAATTGTGGAACGGAGACCTGGAGATATAGATAAGTGTTATGCAGATGCTTCGAAAGCAAAGCGAGAACTAGGCTGGGAAGCTAATCGTGACCTTATTGCAATGTGCAGGGTTGCTTGGCGGTTTGAGAATAATTATAAGGAATAAAAAGTATTCTTTACAATTTAGATATTGCTGTATTTAAGTCAGTTAAAACTAATGGATGTGGAACTTTGCATAAAGGATTGCAGGGTACCACTTTTTTTGAAAAAACATTAAATTTTGGAGAGCAAATTTAATATATAGTTCTATTAATAGAAGGGGAGATGTTAAATTTTTATTAGGGAAAAACATCACCATCTAAAATCATTTAAACATCAAAAACAAAGTTGTTTTTTAAAACACTTTTTACCTTCTATGAATCTTAGACAGACTAATTAAATATCTGTACTAAACCTTTAGAATAGTAATAATTACCTTCATAAACGAAGTTAGAATTATAGTGATAGCTGATATCTTCAATATCCGTCTGAAGTAAATTGTACTAAACTAATTTAAATATCAAAAGGAAGAGAAAGTTCTCTTCCTTTTATTAAAGGAGAGGGTACGCTTAATAAAGTTATGAACAGTCTTGTTGGCCTATTTTAGCGATCAATTCATCAGCTAAATCCAACATTTCTTTGAATTTGCTTCGCCCTTTCGTCTTCACGTTTTCATCATTACAGTATTTTGTCCAAAGCTCATTGTTCAGTATTACTGAAGTAGTATCAGCTGGTGATACAAACGGCAGTGAACTAAAGCCTGGTTCAAGTTTGAATTGCCATTTAGGATTATTCTTGTCACCAAAATAGTAGAAAAACGTGAAGTTGAAATAATGCGCTAAATACATGTGGTTGGCAAGTTGAAAACGGTTCAAACAACCGAAGTGCTTTTTGTGTTCTTGCCCTAGTGCTTGACCTAAATAAAGTCCCTGAGCATCCATGTCCCCTAAAGGAATCGGAAGCCCTTTACCCATTTTTTTTAGACACCACATATTTTTCATAGCCTCTAAGGGTGAGCCCAAACCAATAGGAATGTCAGCAGCATAATCAACAAGAATGTTCTTTAATCTAAGCGATTCCAGTAAGTTAGAGAAGTCTTTCGTTTTTTTCACCATTAAGACTACGTACTCTTCTTTTTGTTTTCTATTCATCATAATCATCCTCCAAAAGATTGTTTTCGGAGCAATGCTTTTGGAAGTGATAAAACAGTGAATAAAGAAAAATACCCGCTCCTCTTATTACATTTTTTTACAAAAAATGATAATTGTATACATGGAGAGTACTGCAAACAAAACATAAAGTCGATATTTGTTAGAAATTTAATAGTCTACTTGCAACAAAAGGTTCATATCGTTTAGTAATCGGAGCAATGCTTTTTGGTAATTGGGTAACCAAGTAGGAGAATAATAAGAAGTAAGTTTTATTATGTAAAAATAAGAACGAGGAACAATGGTGTACAAGTGGAGAGAATGAAGAGTGCCATAACCAAAAGGTTATGGTTCTTTTGTTGCGAATAAAAATAGCGAGAAGTGACCCATACAAAGTAAAAAAAATAATATGTAAATAATAATCACTTGTAACCGATACACAAGGAACAATCTCCAGAGAAATCGGTCCATCTTTAATATACCTATGGTTAAATTTGAACAATATAATACGTGATTTGTGTATTATTTTTAGAGGGTTCTACTGTTTGAAGTTTTACTTCATTTCAGCTCTAGGAGCAAATATTAGGATTTAAGTTCTTATAAATTCCATTCAACCCAAATCTACCTGTTTATTGCAAAATAAAAGTAAAGACCTTTGCAACAGAAAATGAAGAGTCCTGCACTTTATTTTATAAGTGCCTATAAAAAGACTTGCCAGTCACCCCAAGTCCCACTACATTAATTGTGTCAAGAAATTTGGTAGTGGAGGTAGAAAGGATACTAGCAATTTCTGATATTAATTGAATCAAACACTTACTTAACAAAAAGGATTACCAATAACGAAAATTAAGGAAACTTTAGAGATTAATTGGAGGAAAGCTAAAAATTATGCTGACAAAGATCAGTTACATAAATCAAAGATCAAGAAATCTAAAGTTGGGGCTAGGCCTCCAAAGAGGTAAAGTTTTATAGTGTTAAAGTAAATTAAATGGTGACGTGGAACTAGTAATTTTTTGTGTTTTTTTGTATCGATGGGCGATATACGCTACGATTAAAACGCTCATGTGCGAAGAGAGAGCCATCCTATTAGTGAGATGTTTGAGTTTAGAATAAAGGTTTAACAGTATAAGCAACTCTTTAATAGTGTTCAACAGGAAAGGGGTTGGCCACATTTTTTTTTTGATTCGTTTCCTGGGCGATATATGAGAATGTGGTACCAGAAACATTAGAAAATTTCCCCTCGTCCCCAATAAATATTACTATTTTTCAAATTTCAACAAATTCCCGGGAAATATCTACAAATTATGAGTAGATATCGACAAATAAACTAGTATGAAATGTAGAGAATTGAGGTTACAACGGTCGCCAAGAACAAGAATTTTAGGTTGCATTATCACTCTGACGTTTGCAGACAGGGGAACAGGTCATTTTTCAGTATCCTAACGTATTTATATCACCATCTTCCCTAGGCTTTTTAAGGCGTTCCTCAAACAATCTTTTTTTCTCTTCGAAGCTAGGAGTATGTACAGGTCCTTTGCTCTGATCACGAGTATGAAACCAGTCAGGAAGGAATTCTTGTCTGGTAGTCTTTTTCATAGTTGGATGCTTCGCTTGATGTTTATAGGCAAGCCGTGCAGCATGTACATCATCCAGGGATTGATAGCCTTTATCCACCCAATCTCTTAGGACAGCTTCTACATAATTCCAGCGCTTCGATGAATTTTCTACAGCAAGTTTCATAGCTTCAATCACGAGTTCGTCTGATAAGTCATTACACCAGGCCTTAATTTTATCAGCTAGAAAACTTCCGATTGTACCAAATCCATTTTGCTCGAAGAATCGGAACGGGTCTTCTTTTTCATTGGTTTGCTGTAATTCTTTTGAAGAAGAAGAAGTCTCTGATGTAATCTTTGTAGTAATCTCTGTAGTAATCTTTGGTATAGGTGTGATCAAACTGAACTCCTCGACGTGCCAAGTTGGACTGCTCGACTGTTCAATTTGAACACATGGGCTGTCCAGGTTGAGCACATCGTCTGCTCTATCTAAACATTCCACTTGTTCAGGTTGGTCTGATGGAATAAGTTTTTCCTCCAAGGAAGTAAGGTCCTCGCCAAAACCCTCATCCTTTAATTCATTCAGATTCTCATAATTTATCGAGTACCATTTCGTTTTGTCTAGTTTCAATCGATTGAAGTTTTGTGAGGTTAGGTAGCCTTTGTTTTCTAGTTTAAGAATTGTTCTTCGAATCGTGCTTTTTGAGAGGAAAGGAATTTGTTCGACCAACTGATCATAGGTGAGATATACCCATTTTCGATTAAGTTTGATATGTTTGCTACGTTGGAGCCAGTAGTGGATCTGTTGAAGGATAATACTTTCATTCGTACCGAGCAATTTGGCAAGAGTCGGTACAACAATTATTGGTCGTTCATTCAGTAGTATATTTCCAGACATGTTCGTTCATCCTTTTTGTTTTAATTTGAGGGAGCGGGACAGTAGTTTCGCATCCAGGGGGTTTTTATGTTCAGTTTGCTGCGTCAATAGTAAGTCTGAGGGACAGGTCCAGCGTCTCAGGGAGATGATGTTGATTCATGGGACCAGTCCTCATAACCTATAGTTACATTCCTAGCATTGGATACGCTTGCATTTTTTCTTGTGTTGAATATTGTAAGACGCACATAGTTGTCCGGGTGTATTGCTTTTCTAATAGATAATAAGATTCGTTCATAAGCAGTTGTTGTTGATTTTTGAAATGAATAATGGATTGGATTGTGTTGCTTTGGTGAGAAGGTACGATTGATTTTATATGGTGGTAGAAGATCCAATTGCACTCAAACGCGGTAGGAGAGTGAGTGGGAAACGCAAACATATTTCTTCGGGGATTGATTGGAATAGGTACCTTTTGAATTGCTCCAGTCAGATGGGTGACGGCTTTGCGTCGGCCTTCGTATGTAGAGCCGCCCTCGAGGCAAGCTGCTTTAATGATTTGGAGTGGAGTTTGTCTTATGTAGAGGGTTTGATTTTCCTCTTTGACAATCGCTGAGTACTCGATTTCCTTTGCGGGACGGATAGCCATTGTGTGGGGGTTCACTTCGTAAGTGAGTTGAATGTTTTTCATGTGGTTTGCTCCTTTTTTTGTGGTGGTGGTGCGGGGGATATTATTCAAGAGAAACGTTATTGGTCGGTGGAGAGGTGAATTATCAACAATATTGGAGTAAAGGTAATAAGATTACCAATTATTATTTCATCTTTGGATCAGAAATAATGAACTTCGCCATTGTTCTGTTCATGGTTACTATATCTTCGTGGTATTTCTTTGGGATATCTTGATAGATCTCATCTAATTTAAGCATTAACTCAGGGTGTTTGATTTGGCTCGTGAACTCAAAATCCCCAAATAGTTCTCCAGGATGAATATCAAGTTCAACTGCAATTCTCAATAACAGATCTACTGAAGGTGTTCCAATCCCACGCTCAATTTCACTTAAGTATTTATTGGATATTTCTAGGGTTTTTGCTAGTTCTACTTGGCTTAGTTTTTTCTTTCTACGAGATCTTTTAATACTTTGACCAATAACTGCAACATCTATCATAAAGATCACCTCTAGGACTAGTAAATCCTAGAAAAAACAAAATGGAAACACGCTGTTAGTTGGAGTGTGTTGGAAATCAAACTATCAGTTTGATTTTTGGAAAATTTCTTTTTTAGGTCATAGTGACGCCTCGAAACGCCACGACCGGGATAGACCCGAATAATAGGTTAAGGAATGATTTTAATAAATAGAGTATCGTTGAACACACAAAAAAGAAAGACCGTACATTTACATATATAGTGAATGTACGGTCCTCTATTAATATTTCAATGTCTAGTAGTTTCTAGTTCATTCATATTTTAATGAATCGAGTATTTCAGATAGACTTAATTCCGCACAAGCCATTGAGGTATCTGCAACACCGTAATACATTTTTACAATGTCACCTTCAACCAATGCTCCACATGAAAATACGACGTTTCCGAAGAATCCTTCGACTTCATAGCTTGCTTCTGGTTCAAGAATCGGCTTTTCGGAACGAGCAATTATTTTTGTAGGATCTTCTAAGTTTAGTAAGACGGCACCCATACAATATCGATTATCTTTACTTGCGCCATGATAAAGTTCTAGCCAGCCTTTATCTGTTTTGATTGGAACCGCTCCAGCTCCTATCCGTGCATCATCCCACATATTATCACGTAGACCAAATATAAATTGATGATTCCCCCAGTAGAGTAGATTATCTGATTCAGCAATCCACACTTGAGGAGCGCCGGTTGCACTCGGTACAGGGCGATGTAAGGCATAATATTTTCCGTTTATTTTTTCAGGGAAAATTGTAACGTCCTTATTTTCTGGACTAAAGATCATGCCATGGTGGACAATCGTTTCTAAATCCTTCGTAGATACTAAGGATTCTCCCACACCCATTGGAGAAATGGCACTGAAGTACACATAATAGGTGTCATCTATTTTGGTAACACGCGGGTCCTCAATTCCGAATGTTTCGTGTTGGTTCGATGGATACACAAATGGTTTCTCATCCATTGTAAAATGACGCCCATCTTTACTTCTTGCTAAACGTAAATAGGAGAGCGATGTTAAATAGGCAAACTTGTTTGTTTCTACATCGATAATCACACGAGGATCTGAAAAGTCATACCTTGGATCGTCTGTTCTTAACTCAATTACTTCCAGCTCGTTCGTTGTTGGATTATATACAGGTGCTTTTACAATTTTTGGATCTTCACTCAGAGGTCTCTCTGCAACCCGTAATACAAGAATGGTTTCACCATTATATTCTGTGACTCCGGCATTAAATGCCCCAATTACTTCAAAGTTTTTATGATACGGTGTGACATCCATTGGTGTTAGTAATGGATTTTCTTCATAACGATAGATATTCATCAATTTAACTCCTATTGTTGAATTTGAATTAGAAAGCTAATTCAAAGACATTATTTTATTCGTATTCAAACTATCTGATTTTCCCTTCGACGATATCTCCATATCCTTCAAAAGGATTATCGATGGTGATTCTTCCTTCTTCTGTATCACCAATCCCACTATATAAATCTACTTTCCCGTCAGGTCTCGCTACGATTCCTGAAGTAAAGGCACAGTCCATTAGATTTGGTCGTTTCGCAGGTCCTTCTGGATAACAAGAACGTGTTCCGATGATTTTTTCATCTAGTAATGTATGCGTATGAGGGTCAAAAACAAACGAAACATTCATATACACCTTACGTTCTTCTCCGTTATCAGTGGATTGATTGTAGCATTTATGTCCAATGACTCCGATGTACCCACTGGATAATAGATAACATTGGTTACAACCACCCCATTCATCCTGATCGAATAACCCTTCGATAATAGAGGCATTCTCAATCACTTCTGCATTTAATTCATTAACATGATTGATGGTTGTAAATCCTACAATAGACTCGCTGCCATACTTTTTCCGGATTTCTTCGCTTCTTGGTCTTGAAAAGACGCCAATCTTGTTATCATGTAACTGAACAAGGCGAATATCCTTCATATAATCAGGACCGGTTGTAAAGTAATATAAATTGTCTAATTCGGTACCCTTATAAAAATAACCGTAAAAGGTATCCACTTCACCTTGTTTATAACGAACGTGGGTGCCACCCATCACGAGTTCATGATCAATAAATGAAATATAAGGATCTTCCAATTGATAGATCATGGAATCCTGCACTAATGTCCATTCATCCTTTCCGGTATTCTCGAATAAACGAACCCAAGATCGTGCCCATTCTTCACGTTTCTCTACTCTTCCAAAGAGATAGGTTTTATTCTGATACAAAAAGGGGATGGAGGTGTTGTAGACGTCATAACCATCTACACCAATAAAGGTGAGTGTTGCAGTTTCATATATTGTTTTGGTTTGTTCAAACTGTGCCCTTTTTTCCGCTAAGTTCAAGTGTGAATAACCTCCTTTTTTTCCTAATCCTTGTCTATGCTTTTATTGTTCAAATAATTGAAAAGGATCTGGTATGAGTAGCACCTGTGCGTCTGCATCACTTATGCCAGCATACAATTCTGCTGTTCCGTTTGCTTTACGAACCAATCCTCCACTAAACACGACATCTACTAAATCCGGGCGCTTTGTGGGTCCTTCCAAGAAATCGGCTCTCTCTGCAATGATCTGCATGTTACTGTAATCGCCAGTTTCTGGATTTACGACAAAAATCATGGAGTAATAGTGACGATCTCCAGCCTCATCAAACCGTGCGATATGTCCTAAGACACCGAGCAGGCCATTTGAAAGAAGGTGGATCTCATTTGCGCCACCCCATTCTTCATCTAAAAATTGTTGAAATAATGGTGCACCGTCGATACCTTGTATGGATAACTCATCCAGTGTACGTACTTTGGTAAAGCCAATTTTTCCTCGGCCGCCTTTTTCTCCTTGAGGGCGTGTAAAGATACCGATAGAGCCATCCTTTAACTCCACCAAACGTAAATCTTTCATGCCATCAGGGCCTTCAAAGAACTTTTCTAAAGTGGCAATGTTTTTCCCGCGATAAAAAACAGTTCTCCAGCTCAATGCATCTTGGAGGGTAGGGTGTGGGAAAGTTTCTACTCCTCCTAAAATCAACTCTTCCCCAATCTTTGTGAAGAAAGGATCCTGCAATTGAAAGACCGGACTATTCTCACGCAAGACCCACTGATCGTCATGGTTTTCAAAAATCATGACTTCAGAAGCCTCGCTATCCCTTTTTTCCACTCGTCCTGCAATTACCCATTTTCCTTCATCTTGAAATGGGGCTGTAATGTTATAGATATCTCTGTCCGTTACTCCTGAAAAAGCAATTCTCTTTTTTTCATAAGGTTGTTTTCTATTTGCACGGTATTCTTCAAGTAATTGAATACTAGAAATTACTTTTTTTTCATTCTGTTTGAGCACTACTCTCTTCCTCTCTTTTCCTCGAATATGATCGCTTCGTATGGTAGAAGTTCTATCTCTAACACCTGATTATTCACCACGGAGGCTCTTCGCGAAGATAATAAGACATTGCAAGCAGCATCCAACGAAATCGTTGTACAATCACGATTAAAGTTCAAATACACAATGATCGTTGAATGCTCATCTGTTCTTTTATACATCATTACCTTGTTATCTAGTTGAAGAGTTTCATACCTTCCAATAGCTAATGCAGGAATAGCCTTCCTTAACTTGATTACCTTTTGGTAGAAAGTAAGCATCGATTCAGCATTGTCTAGCTGATTCTCCACCGTTATATCGTTATCGGGTAATGAAATCCAAGGTTCTACTTCGGAAAAACCAAAATAGCTTGTGGACGCCCATTGCATAGGAGACCTTGAGCTGTCTCTTCCATGTTGATTCGCTTCTGCTAACGCTTCATTTTCCTTTTTACCAGCTTGAAGCGCTAGCTGATAAGCAATAACTCCCTGAACATCCTTCATCTTGGAAATATCCTCAATGATCAGGTCGCGCATTCCGATTTCATCTCCATAATAGATAAATGGAACCCCTTTAGCAGTTAACATAAGAGTCGCCATGAGTTTCGCAACTTCTTCTTCATAGCCAGGAATCGCAAACCTTGATATGAATCGTGACATATCATGGCTACCAAAAAACAGGGTAGGGGTTTGATCATCACGATATTCTCTTTCCATATCGACCAATTGTTGATAGATATGATTAACATCAAGCGTTGATATACTACCTAGATTAAATTGAAAGACGACATCCATTTTATTTGTACCGCAGTATTCTTTTAATACGGTTAAATCTTCCGAGCCAACTTCGCCCACCAAAAATGTATCAGGGTACGAATGTACAAACGTTGATATTTCTCTGATGACGTCAAGAATGCCGTCCTGATCTTTATCATTCACATGTAACTGCTTATTCGTATTTGGATCAATTGGATTATTAGGGTAATGATCTTTCACTTTTAAATGATTAATCACATCGAGGCGAAAACCATCAACACCTTTATCAAGCCAAAATTTCATCACATCAAACATGGCCTTTTTGACTTCTGGGTTTGTCCAGTTTAAATCTACTTGTTGCTCAGCAAACCCATGATAGTAATATTGATCAGTCACTTCATCCCATTTCCAAGCTGATCCACCCATGAAAGATTCCCAGTTATTTGGCTCCTTGCCATCCACAGGATCTTTCCATATATACCAGTCTCGTTTTGGGTGATCTATTGATGACTTGGATTCCTGAAACCATTGGTGATCAGATGAAGTATGATTCAATACGATATCAACAATGACCTTTATGTTTCTTGCATGAGCCTCTTCGAGAAAGTTCTCAAAGTCACGCATTGTGCCATAGTCTGGATCAACAGAATAATAATCGGAAATGTCATATCCATTATCTACTTTTGGTGATTGATAGAAAGGAGTTAACCAGATTCCGTCTATCCCTAAATTAGATAGATAATCCAACTTCGATGTGATTCCAATAAAGTCTCCAATCCCATCGCCATTGCCATCACAGAAGCTAGGCATATAAATTTCATAAAAGACTGCTTTTTTCCACCAATTACCCACAATAAACCTCCAGATTATTTAAGTGTAAATTGCATCCCTTCTTGGAACTTTTTCGCGAAGAACAAGAATAAAATAATAACTGGGATGGTTAAGAGAACAGAAGCTGCATACATTGGTCCTGGGTAACCACCGTAAGGGCCGAACATTTGAGAAATTAATACGTTTAATGTCAACATTTCATCACTACGAACAGCGATCATATCCCATAATAATTCCGTCCAGCGTTCTGTGAATAAGAATAGGAAAATAACAGTTGTGATTGATTTCGACATCGGTAAAATGATTTTAAATAAGATTTGCAAATTACTAGCACCGTCTAGTTTTGCAGCTTCGATAAAGGTGTTGGGTATTGCTTTAAAGAAATTGGTATACATGAATATCGCCCATAAGCTAACCGCCTTTGGAATAATTAAACCAAGATACGTATCGTATAAACCTACTCGTTCGATTAATAAGAAGGTAGGAATTAATAAAATTAAGGCAGGGAAGAACATATGGAACAATACAAAGTTATTGACGAAATCTCTTCCTTTGAAAATTAACTTTGATAGAGCGAAAGAAACTAACACTCCGACTAGCATCATTAAAAAGGTTGATGCAAGGGATACGACCACACTATTAAAGAAGGCGTTAAGCCATGGACGAGCTATACCAACATCTCCACCTGAAAATAACCATTCATAGGAACGTAATGTGAATTCTGACGGGATTAATTTCTTATCAACTTGAGACCAATCCGCAAATGAATTTAAAATCAGGTAGATAAACGGATAAACCATAATCAGTAACAAGATAGATGCAATAAGGTAGCGAACGATATAATTTTTCTTAGCTCCAACCATTTCGTTTACCCCACAATTCAATAAGTTTTCTAATAATATAAATAGAGACAAATGTAACAACGGCTGCTATTAAAGCGATTGCGGATGCATAACCAGCTTGCAAGTTCGTAAATGCTCTTGTGAAGATTTCCATTTGCCATGTATTGGTTGCATTGTTAGGGCCTCCACCCGTTAATTGATACACTTCTGTGAAGATACCGAAGCTAACACCAATTGCCAAAATGAGAACTGTATACAATGCTGGGTATAATTGAGGGATGGTAATTTTCCAAAGGGTTTGCCATCTGGATGCACCATCAATTGCTGCAGCTTCATAGATTTCTTTATTAATCCCTGCTAATCCAGAGAATAAAATCAACCCATAATAACCTGTGAATTTCCATGCAAGCATGAAAGACACAACAATTAATGCGGCCGTAGGCGTTCCAAGCCAGTCAATATTAATACCCATCTTTTCTCGAAGAAACGTATTCAGTGGACCATTATATGAAAGAATTCCATTGACAATTAATGAAGATACAACGCCAGAAGATAAATAGGGAAGAAAGAAACCTATTAAATAAAACCCTTTAAATTTTGGTAGCCCATTGACAACAATGGCAACCGTCAATGACAATGCCACTACGATTGGTACGTAAATAATAAGGAATTTATAGGTATTAAAAAACGCTGCTTGTACACCAGGACTTTTGATTGCGTCAATAAAATTACTAAAGCCAACAAAGTTAAACTCTGGTGAAATCAAATTCCAGTCCGTAAACGCTAAAAATAATGACCAGATAAGAGGTATAAAGAAAAATATAATCCCAAAAAGAACGTATGGGCTAGTGAATAGCCAGCCCATACCGTTTGATGTTTTTTGCATTACTTAAGTTCCCCCTCAATAGCATCCACCATATCGTTCCAGGCTTGTTCAGGGTCGATTTCGCCTTTCACGATTTTATTGAATGCATATTGTCCGATAACTGTTTGAATTTCGTTGTATTTAGAATTTTCCATTGATGGAACCCCTAATGCTACAGCTTCTGCATAAGCTTTCATAAATGGTTTTTCTTCAAAATAAGCTGCAAATGCTTCATTTGAACCTAAATCATCTCTTGCTGGAGGAAGGTCTGTCGTTTGAAGCCATTTTAAGTCAGCATCTGGATTAGAGTACACCCAAGTTAAAAACTCCATTGCTGCTTTTTGTTCTTCTTCAGTTGCGGAAGCATAGACTACGACACCTTTTGCGTCAGCAAATGTTTTTGCATTTTCTGGGTCCATATCATCTGGAACCGGTGGTAGACTTAGTGTATAAGTTTCGCCATATACCAATTCAGGATATTTTTCCTTCCAAGTAGAACCTGGAGTCCAAGGTCCAACATCTGTAAAGATTCCTGTGCCTTCTTCAAACGGATCTGTTACTTGTGCAGTTAATACCGCATCTTCGTTTACTAGATTTTGAACAAATTCAAATACTTCAGTTCCAGCTTCTTTTTCTCCAACAAACTCAGTGCCCTGTACAAATGCATTACCATCAGAAGCAGCATTATAGAGCATAAAGAAGTCGAACCATCTCTTCCATGCTGTTGGGTCTGCTAAATCTGGTTTTGCCCACACATATTTGTCAGGATATTTTTCTTTTAATTTTTGAGCGACATCAAGAACTTCACTATATGTTTTTGGTGCTTCTTCAAATCCAAGTTCATTTAGAATATCCAATCTCCAGCCAAATAACATGGAATTGGAGTAAATCGGGAAGATGTATTGACTACCATCGCCTGATTTCCAGCTTTCAATTGTTTCTGTCATTTGACGTGTGCTAACTAACTCATCAAATCCTTCAATTTCATTTAGAGGTACAATGGCTTTACTTTCAGCTAAAAGCGCACCAAATCCGCGGTTGATATTTTCTGACATTGTTGGTGCTTGTTTGGCTGCAATAGCAGACTGAATACTTGCCTCGGAAGTAGGGCTTTCTTTAATAGCCGATACATTGACTTTAATATCAGCATTTTCCTTTTCAAACTCCTTCGCCATTTCAGACCAGAAAGCTTGTTGAGTTGGGTTAGGAGCTGCCCAAAACTCAATTGTAGTCACTCCTTCTTCCTTATTGCCCGAAGAAGAATCATTACCTGTGCTACAACCGAATAAAGCAGTTGCAGTTAATCCAATTGTGGCCAAAAGTGTAGCTGTTTTTTTGAACTTCATCTTTTATTTCCCCCTTGTTTTACAATTACTCTTACCTTGTTTAATCGCTTACAAAATGCGTTCATAAGGTAGGTTTCGTTGTTGGTTTAATTATTTTTTCCTAGTAACTTAATAAAATACGTAAATAGTATTTTATAATTACAAAGGTAATTACAAGGTTGTTAAATGTAGATTTGTAATGTTACTAGAATTAATTACATTTTGATTATAATGTTAATGTAACGTTAGTGTCAAGGAAGAAGGAGTTCTTCAACATCTTGTCAAATTTAGATTGTTATCTTCCATATTGATATTTTTAGTGGTATTATTGTTGTAACGTTACAAAAAGATTTCGTAATGAATCTAGGAGGAAATATGAAAAAGAAAGTAACGATGCAAGATATTGCAGATAAATTGGGGATTTCAAAAAACTCCGTATCACAAGCTTTAACTGGAAAAAGTGGAGTGAGTGCAGATACCAAACGATTAGTTGAAAAAACTGCAGCGGATCTAGGATATGTATATAAAGGAAAAAAGACAGTCTCAAAAGAAAAAAGGAATCTAACGATTGGCTTGATTGCTACGGAATTTGCCTTTTCCCTTAAGAGTTTTTTCGGGGAAATCTTTTTATCGATCGAACAAAATGCCATTAATAACAAAGTAGACCTTCTGATACAATCGATTTCGGAATCTTCAAAGGAACATTTAATTTTACCAAGTTTCATAGAAGAAAAAAGAGTCGATGGGATCATCATCGTATCTCATATCAGTTTGGAATATATCAACAAAGTGATTTCCACTGGTATTCCTACCGTATTAATTGACCATCATCATCCATTGATACAAGCTGATGCAATCTTAACGAATAATAGGTTTGGAGCTTATACAGCAACGAAACACCTTATTGATTTGGGGCATCGCGACATTGCTTTTGTGGGGAATATTAATTTCTCACCAAGCTACTACGAACGGATGGAAGGGTATTTATTAGCATTGAAGGATGGAAATATCACGCGAAATGAGGAAGTCATGTTTCTTCATATAGAAGAAAATAGTGCTGCAATTGACCAAACGATTAAATCGTTAACTAACGTGCCAAGTGCTTGGTTATGTGTCAATGATGGATATGGTTTTATGGTTAGTTCATCACTAAAGAGTATAGGACGTAAAATACCGGATGATGTGTCAGTATGCAGTTTTGATAACGGTCAATTATCTCAACTATCTGATCCTCCAATCACAACAATGGCAATGGATTTAAAGTTATTTGGATCTTATGCGTTTAAACAGTTACTCTGGAGAATTGATCATCCAAATGAACCGATGCAAGAAATATTACTCCCGGCTAATTTAATTCAAAGACATTCCACAAGTGAATGTAAACAGTAGGTTCGGGATACAGTTCCTTTGTATTAGTGATTCATTTATTGTAGAAAGTGGATTTGAAGAAATACTACATTTATTTTTATCCGATTAATTAACAGAAGTAATGGAAAGGGAAGTGCTATTGTGAAACAACCAATTTTTCTAACACCACAATTTCAGGAACGTATTTGGGGCGGTACTAAATTACGAACGGAATTTGGCTATCAAATCGAATCAGACTTAACAGGCGAGTGCTGGGCTGTTTCTGCACATCCAAATGGGCAGAGTGTTGTAAATCAAGGTCCCTATGAAGGGAAAACCCTTGGGGAACTGTGGGAAGGACATCGCGAGCTCTTCGGTGATATGGAAGGGGACGTATTTCCACTTCTAACCAAAATTCTAGATGCCAATAATGATTTATCGATTCAAGTCCATCCAAATGATGAGTACGCGAACGAGCATGAAAATGGCGAACTTGGTAAAACCGAATGCTGGTATGTAATCGACTGTGAAGATGATGCAGAAATTATCTATGGGCATACAGCTCAAACGAAAGAGCAGTTTGTTTCGATGATTGAAGAAGGCAAGTGGGACCAATTAATGAGTCGTGTGAAGGTAAAGCCGGGCGACTTCTTTTATGTACCAAGTGGAACCATTCATGCCCTATGTTCGGGTGTTCTTATTTTGGAAACCCAGCAAAGCTCCGATACAACCTACCGCGTCTATGACTATGACCGAGTCGATCAAAATGGGAACAAGCGTGAATTGCATATTCAGAAATCAATCGAGGTAAGCACCATTCCACATGAAGAGGTGACAGTAAAGCCTAGCATTGAACAAATTTCAGGTGCTACGATTACTACTTTTGTAAAGGAACATTACTTCTCTGTGTACAAATGGGATATTGAGGATTCTGCAGCCTTCCATCAGGACAAGCCTTTTCTAATCTGCAGTGTATTGAGCGGTACTGCTGAAATTGTAACAGAAGAAGGTAGTTTTTCAATTAAGAAAGGCAGTCACTTTATCTTACCAGCGGGACTAGGTGAATTTGAAGTGAAAGGGAACCTGGAATTAATTGTTTCTCATCCATAAAAGGGACGATGGGGTAGGGGATTTTTCTCATGCCCCATTATTATTGGAACAATATGATTCGATAGGGTTTTATAAGGAGGAGTTACGAAGTGAAAACAAAAATGGACATAAAGAGAAGTATGAAGAACCCTCTCATTAGACCGCAAGATGTCATACCGTCACGTCCTGATTTTACAATTGAGTGCGTTTTCAACGCGGGTGTTGCACGATATGAAGATGAGATTATTTTACTGATGCGTGTAGCAGAGCGGCCTGTACAAACCAATCCGGATGTACTAACTGTACCTGTTTTAAAGAGTGATGGGGAAGAGTTTTATGTAGATGTGTTGGATCTTGACCGTAACAATCCAGCGTATGATTATTCCGACCCTCGAAAAGTGAAGCAAATAGATATTGATACATATGTGTATTTAACTTCGATGTCCCATTTACGTATTGCGCGAAGCAAAAATGGTGTCGACTTTATCGTAGACGAAAAGCCATTTATCTTTCCGAACAATCGTTATGAAGCATTTGGTGCTGAAGATCCTCGAATTAGCTTTATTGATGGATTTTACTATATTAACTATACAGCTGTTTCAGATAAAGGGATTACAACTGCGTTGGCGAGAACAGAGGATTTTAAATCAGTAGAACGACTTGGGATTATTTTTACAACCGAAAATCGAGATGTGACGATTTTCCCTGAAAAGATTAATGGAAATTATTTTGCGCTTCATCGTCCAGTTCCAAAGCAAATTGGACGTGGTGAAATGTGGACGGCCACTTCCCCAAACCTAACACATTGGGGAGAGCATAAATTCCTAATGGGTGTGGAAGAAGGCTGGCAATCACAAAAAATTGGTGGTGGAGCTGTTCCGTTCTAAACGGAAAAAGGCTGGATTGAAATCTATCATGGTGCAGACCGTGACAATCGTTACACATTAGGTGCTGTATTACTTGATTTAGAAGATCCAAATAAGATTTTAGCAAAAACAGAATCCCCAATTCTTGTTCCTGAAGCACCATACGAAGTAGAAGGATTCTTTGGAAATGTTGTCTTCACATGTGGTGCATTATTCGAAGATGATATCGTGAAAATCTATTATGGCGGTGCAGATCAAGTAATGGCACTAGCTGAGGTTCATATTGAGGAAATCTACCGAGCATTGAATGTTTGAAGGTATTGAATAATGGAAGCGAAAAGGATGACAACAAATGAAACTAACACATAACTGGAAAATCCAGTATTTCGAGGAAGGCCAAGAACGTGATTTAGTAATCGCTGCTCCAGACTATATTGATCATTTTTGGATGACGGCAAATGTACCTGGTGATGTTCATTCGACGTTAATTCAAAAGGGATTAATCGATAACCCATTCTATGGACATAATGATTTGAAATCTAAATGGGTTTCGGAAAAAATTTGGTGGTACCGTACGGAGTTTCACTATGATAAGAAAAATCTCCAATCCGATGAGCGCTTAGAATTAATCTTTGAAGGACTCGATACGTATGCAACGGTTTATTTAAATGGATGCGAAATTGCCTCTACTGAAAATATGTATATTCCACATGTATTCGATGTAACACGAGAGGTCCTTGATGGAAAAAACATCATTGCGGTTAAATTTGATGTGGTAGCTGATGTATTAAAGGAAAAGGAAAAGAACTATTGGGCTGGTTATGGGAAGGATCGCATTTGGGCTCGTAAAGCGCAGTCTCACTTTGGTTGGGATTGGGGTCCGCAAATCGTAACGGCAGGTATTTGGAAAGATGTTCGACTCGAAAAAAGAAAAATTGCCAAGATTGATAGTGTATTTGCAAGAACAGTAGAAATCAAGAATGATAGAGCTATCGTCGAAATTGATGTCGACACGAAGACGTTTGTTCGCAATCATCCTTTGGCAGTGAACGTGAAGTTTCATGATGGATCGAATGGGATGATCAAAACGGCTCAGGTAACGAGAAACCATGTGAATTTTACAATCGAACTTGAAAATCCAAAGCTTTGGTGGACGCATGATTTAGGTACACCACACCTGTACACGCTTGATGTTGAACTTCTGTGTGACGATGAGACGATTGATTCGGAAACAACACAGGTTGGAGTTCGTACCATTGAGGTGATGCAAAAGGATGCGGCAGGAAATAACCGTTTTACCTTTGTATTAAATGGGGTAGAAATTTTCGCGAAAGGTGCGAACTGGATTCCAATTGATAGTTTTATCGGAGCTACACCGGATTCAAGATACAGCCAGCTCTTAACGCAGGCAAAAGAGGCACATATGAACATGATTCGTGTGTGGGGCGGTGGAATCTATGAACGAGATATTTTTTATCAGGAATGTGACCGACTAGGTATGCTCGTTTGGCAGGACTTCATGTTTGCATGTGCGCTATACCCGGATTACAACTATAACTATATGCAAAATGTACGAACCGAAATAGAGGCAGTCATCAAAATGCTACGTAATCACTCATGTATTGCGTTATGGTGTGGAAACAATGAAAATGACTGGCTTTATGAAGTAGAGTATACGGCTGGAAACATCAACACCCCATTTTACGGTGAAAAAATCTATCATGAGCTGATTCCTGAATTACTAGACGAGTTAGATACGAGTCGCCTTTATTGGCCAAGCTCTCCATTTGGTGGGAATGACCATGATTCCCAAGAAGTAGGAGACCGTCACAATTGGCAGGTGTGGCATGGTAATGTGGAACCTCGTAAATTTGGAGAGAATCTAGGTCAGGATTATAGTGTCGAAGGTGTATCTTTCAAAAACTATAAAAAGGATTTTACCCGTTTTAGTAGTGAATTTGGTATGCATGCTTCCGCGAACCGTTTTACTTTAGAAGATAATCTTCCTGAAGGAACCTTCTACTGGGGTAGTGATGAAATGTCATATCGCAACAAGGATTATCATCACCAAAAAGGCATCATGTTAATGGAAGGTTACACAGGCATCCCAACGGATATTGAGGAATACATGAATTTCTCCATGCTGACCCAAGCGGAAGGATTAAAATGTGGAATTGAGCATTATCGTCGTAACAAACCGTTTACGAGCGGTGCGCTTGTATGGCAGCTAAATGACTGCTGGCCAGGTACAAGTTGGTCAATGATAGATTATTATCAACTACCTAAGGCATCATACTTCTATGCGAAGAAATTTTTCCACCCGTTATTACTAACGATTGATCATGATACAGGAAGTGACCTGAAGATTTGGGTTGTTAATGATTATGTAGAGGCATATACGGATGAACTAGAGTTAAAGATTGAAAGCTTTAGTGGGGAAGAATTGTTTAAGACAACTATCCCTGTTGAGGTTAAGGGGAATTCTTCGGTGGAAATCACAAGCTACACAGAAGCTGAGTTGCTAAAAGGTTACCCGGCCAATGAAGTGGTTGTTCGCCTTTCTTCTACAGAAGGTAAAGCACAACAAAATATGTATTATTTAAGAGACCATAAAGACTTGGCCCTTCCACAAGCTCGACTTGATATAGTTGTTGACCAAGAGAAACAAACAGTTACCGTAAAAACAGATAATCTTGCAAGGATGGTAAAACTAGAAATACCAGCAAAGAAAATTCATTTTAGTGATAATTTCTTTGATTTATTGCCAAACGAATCGAAGACTATCGAAATCGGCCATCTGGAGAATGAAAAAGTCGATCTTGGTAAGTTACGTGTATCAGCAATCAATTCGATACAGTAAGGTAGAGTGTCGAACGGGTAATCAAACCATCACTTTACAATGGATTTTGTCCAGCAGTATAAAAAAGCGGGATATGGGATGCTCACCCTGTCCCGTTAGTAGCAATCTAAACTGGAAAGAAGGTTGGATGATATGTTAATTGGCGGAATCGAAGCCGGCGGAACAAAATTTGTTTGTGGAATCGGAAATGAACACGGGGAAGTTATCGAAAGAGTGACATTCCCAACCACCACACCAGAAGAAACAATGGAAAAGGTTTTTTCATTTTTCCATGAAAAAGAGGTAGAGGCGATCGGGATTGGCTCTTTTGGTCCGATTGATGTAGATCGGGCAAGCGAAACGTATGGATATATCACAGAAACACCCAAGGTAAAATGGAGAAATTATAATATCGTCGGTGAACTTAAAAAACAGTTTGATGTCCCCATTGGTTTTCATACGGATGTAACCGCAGCAGCATTAGCTGAATCAACTTGGGGTGCTGCGAAAGGCTTTGACAGTTGCTTATATATGACAGTAGGAACGGGAATTGGTGTCGGAGCTGTCATTGATGGTAAGCCATACCAAGGATTAACTCACCCTGAAATGGGCCATATCTTGGTGAAGCGTCATCCGAATGATACGTTTGATGGTTTCTGTCCGTATCATGGGGATTGCTTAGAAGGTCTTGCAGCGGGACCAGCCCTTGAAAAAAGATGGAACAAAAAAGGCCAAGAATTAACAGACCATCCGCAAGTATGGGAAATGGAAGCTTATTATTTAGCACAAGCATTAATGAATTACATTTTGGTCTTATCTCCGAAAAAGATTGTCGTTGGCGGAGGCGTGATGAAACAAGAGCACTTACTGCCGTTAGTACGTAAACAAGTGTTGGAATTGCTCAATGGTTATGTCGCACTTCCAGAAATAACACCAGAGAATATAGACAATTACATTGTTCTACCGGGATTGGGAGACAATGCTGGATTGGCTGGGGCAATTGCACTCGGTGTAGATGGAAGATGAGGATGATTTTTGTCATACGAAATTTAGCTTAGGAAGGAATCGTACCAGTGTCAAATCAAAAAATCTTTCTCGTTTCAGGTCCAGTTGGTGTCGGGAAATCAACAACATCAAAAAGTCTAGCTCAAAAGGTTGAAAACTGTATTCTTATTGAAGGTGATACGTTCTTACACATGTTTGAATATGGAGCAGAAGCATCATGGGAGACATCCTTGAGATTAGCGTGGGAGAATATCCTCCATGTAACCAAACGTTTTATTCAAAATGGCTATAAAGTCGTCATTGACTTTGTGGTAGAAGATGAACTTGAGTGGTTTAACAAACAAATTTCTGATTTGCAAGTTACACTGAACTATATTGTATTGAGAGCAGAAAAGGAGACACTCATTGAACGGATTAACAAGCGGGGAGATATTGAATTAATTGACCGCGCCTTATTTTTATTAGAACAATTGGAATCCAGTCCTCAAAATCATCCATACTTATTAGACACGAATCTTAGAAATACGGAAGAGATAGTTGATGAAATCCTACACAATCCTCATTTTGTAGTTGACAAATAGAAACAAGGGGGACGGTTCCGCTGTCCCCTTGTTTTACCTAATGTACTAATCCAACACAATCTTATATTATAGTAGAAAAAATACGGCTCGATAGTACAAAATCTGTACTAATCGGGCTTTTCTTATGAAAGTCGATTTCAAACAAACGTTTGTTTAATGGTCTAAGCCAGTAATGTCGTGAAACTATAAATTCAATCAATCGTTTGTTTGAATTGATTTTGTGTAGAAAAGAAGTATGTAAGCGTAGCTGTTATATTGTGAAATTAGTATTCTATTATATGAAAATGTTGATTTTCAGGCGTTTAGTCCAGATATTTAACCGAAATCACCTCGCCGAGAATTTTGGATGTTTTTATAGATTTGTAGGATAGTTGAAAAAAATGAAAGCGGTATAATAATCATTGTAAGATGATGAAAACGCTTCAATGGAAGATAAAAAGGGAGGAATATATATGAAGAAATTAGGATTTATCCTAATGGCAGCTGTAATGCTGTTGGCACTAGCCGCATGTGGTGGCAAGGACGAAGAAAGTAAAGGGTCTTCAAAGGATGGCGCAATTGAGTTAAATCTTTGGACCGACTGGACAGAAGATCGTCCGGAAAATACGCTTTCCAAAGACATTATTGCGAAATTTAATGAAGAGCATGAAGATATTCAAGTGAAAATCGAAGAGATTCCTCATGATCAATATGAAACAAAACTAAGAACACAGGCTGCAGGAAATCAATTACCTGACTTAATGCGTGTATGGCCTGGTGCAAGAACAGCGCCTTTAGCTGAAGGTGGAGCAATTCTTCCACTTAACCCAATCATTGATAATTGGGAAGGGGTTATTCCAGATTCAATCCTTCAAGACTATGCGGTTGATGGAAACTATTACGCAATCCCAGGTAACGTAAGTATTACAAGCTTAATTTATTACAATAAAGAAATGCTAAAAGAGGTTGGATACGATGAGTTTCCAGCAACATATGCAGAGTTTAAAGAACTTGTAAAAGCACTTGATGAAAAAGGTATTACTCCAATTGCTTTAGGTAACAAAGCAATCTGGCCATTACAGTCTGTATACATTTCTACAATCGGAGATCGTTTTACAGGAAGTGATTTCTTAAACAAAGCATTGAACGGAGAAGCTTCTTTTGAAGATCCACAGTTTGTTAGTGCATTATCAGTAATTGATGAATTAACAAAAATGAATGCATTTAATGAAGATATGAATACTCTTGATGAAGCTCAATCAAGAAATGAATTTATTAAAGGTACTTCTGCAATGCACTTTGCAGGTTCATGGGCAATTGGTCCAATTTTAGACAGTGTTGAAAATGCTGATAACATCGGTGTAGCACCATTCCCAAGCTTTGAAGGTGGAAATGGAGATCAAGCAAAAATCGCGGGTGTTGCTGGTGGCGGTATCGCAGTTAGCAGCCAGTTAAGTGAAGAAGAACAAGAAGCAGCATTCACATTCCTAAAATACTACTATGATGAAGAATTATACCAAGGCTTAATTAAAGCAAATATTATTGTACCTGCAGATGTTGAGATGGATGATAGCATTCCACAAATCTTCCAGGATGCAAATAGTTATGTAAAAGGTGGATTAGCACCAGTATACGATGCGACATTAACACCTGAATTAACTGATATTATCAACAATGGTCTTCAATCCATTACATTAGGTGACAAAACACCTGAACAACTTGCAAAAGAAATGCAAAAAGAAGCAGAAAGCAAATAATGTCCATCACAGGTTACTTGATTTCTAAGTAACCTGTGAGCATTTAGGGGGGAGAACATGAAATTAACAAAGACTAGCAAGGTCGCAATCGTATTAGGAATTTTACCGGCCTTCATCCTCTACGTTGTGTTTGCCATCTATCCAATTCTCCAGTCCTTTTATTATTCAGTAATGGAATGGAACGGATTCAATGAAATGACTTTTATTGGATTAGACAATTTTAAAAAGTTATTCTCGGATCCTCTTTTTTGGAATTCAGTAAAAAATAATATTTATGTCGTATTAGCTTCTGTATTGGGGCAGGTCCCGATCGCATTATTCATTGCGCTCTTACTTAACCGTAAAATAAGAGGTGCAAAGCTATTTAGAACGATTGGCTTTTTACCTGTTGTTTTATCAACAGTTGTCATTTCATTAACATGGAGCTTAATTTATAATTCCCGAAACGGGTTAATCAATGAAGTGTTACGAACAGTTGGACTTGATTCACTAGCGCAAAACTGGTTAGGGGATACGAAATGGACCATGATCGCTGTCTTAGTTGTTGTCATATGGCAGTTCGTTGGTCTATACATGATCATCTTCTTAGCAGCCTTGCAAAATGTACCTGGTGAAGTATTAGAAGCAGCCAAGATGGATGGAGCATCTGAATGGGCCACCACTTGGAAAATCACGGTTCCGATGATTTGGGATACCATATTAGTTGCGGTTATCCTATGTATCTCAGGTAGCTTGAAGACATTTGACTTAATCTATGTCATGACAAATGGTGGACCAGCCCACTCAACTGATGTTATGGCACTCTATATGTTTAATGAAACATTCTCGAAATTACAATATGGATATGGTAGTGCTGTGTCTGTATTCATTTTCTTCTTTAGTCTTATCTTAATTGCTGTCGTCAACAAAGTATTAGGAAAGAAAATGATATAGGAGGTGGACATAGTGGAGAAAACGAATAAAATATCGAAGCAAAAAAGTAGTAAGAAACCACTTATTTATCTTGCGTTAATCTTTTTCGCTATAATAAATGCATATCCAATTCTATGGATGGCAATTAACGCCTTTAAATCGGATAAGGAGTTTGCGGTTAACCAGCTAGGATTCCCTAAGGAATTTGTATTCGATAACTTTGCGAATGCTTGGGAAATTGCGAACCTGGGAGTGCTGTTTAAAAATAGTATTTTTGTTACGGTAACAGCAACAGCTTTAACTGTTTTTATCGGGGCATTAGCTTCCTATTTCTTATCTCGATTTGACTTCAAGTTGAGTAAATGGTTATATGGATTTTTCGTGTTTGGATTATTGATTCCAATTCATGCAACATTAGTACCTATGTTTATTTTAATGAAAAATTTAGGTCTGTTAAATACACCAATTACACTACTGTTCCCTTATATCGCCTTCCATTTGCCAATTACGATTTTTATTTTAACAAGTTTCATGAAGGCATTTCCTAAGGATATTGAGGAATCAGCGGTTATGGATGGTTGTGGGATTTTCCGTATTTTCTGGTCGATTATCTTGCCGATGTCACGTCCGGCATTAGCGACGGTTATGATTTTGAACTTTATCTACAATTGGAACGAATTTTCGTTCGCGTTAGTGTTAATTAATGATCCAGAACTACAAACACTGCCATTAGGACTTGCGAAATTTGCTGGTCAGTTTACAACAGATTATGGCGCACAAATGGCTGGATTAACGATGTCATTAATTCCAATTGTAATTTTCTATATCATTTTTGAAAAGAATATTGTAAAAGGTATGACGGCTGGTGCGGTAAAAGGATAAGGCTGGGTTTTGAAATCCAGCTTATGGGTTACCGTTCCTGTCTTCATCCCCCCACAACTTGGGGTATAACATAAAGGTTGAATGCAAAATGATCCAAAACTGGGGCTTAAGACGAAAGTTCTTACTCATTTTCCTTGTTTTTATCACTATTCCAACAGCATTATTTGGAATACTTATCTACAACCAAACAACGGAAGTGCTAAAAAAACAAGTCGAGGAAGACATCTTAGACCGACTTAGTAAGGATGAACAAAAACTTATGTCCATCATCCGCGATGTCGAGAGTATGTCCGCTTACATGATTTACAATAAGGACTTCCGTACATTTTTTAATTCATCAGTAGAAACGTCCACCTCCTTTAATCAAAATGTGGAAGGAATGAAAGGCTATTTTACCTTTCAGCTCATGTCAAATGAGTATATTTCATCCATTCTTTTAAAAGGGGTTAGTGGTGAATTAACATTTGGTGAACCGGTTTCTGCAGACGAAAATGGCTTAGACCTGGCTGCAGAGGAAGGCAAGGGATTACCCATATGGAGTGATTCTTACAGGGTTGAGAGCGGTTGGGGTGGAGAGAAATATGTCATAAGCCTATCTCGGGTGATTAACGATATAAACGATATCGATCGACCGATTGGGATGGTACGAATACGTCTTGACCAAGAAAAGATTCTCAAAGCCTTTGATGTGAAACAAGGAAATTATCTGTTGATGTCAAGTAAGGGTGAAGTCATTCTCCATTCTAATCCATCTCTTATCGGACAAACATTTCCGGATCGGGAGTTTATTGACTGGCTAAGTCAAGGGGAACAGCCTACGTATGACATTACGTTAGAGGATGAGGAGTACAAAGTCGTTAAGAAAAAGCTCAGTGGGACAAATTGGACTTCGGTTGTGATGGTCAAGGAAAAGGATCTGGTTAAAGGGCTTTATAAGGTTCGGAGCTCAGTAGGGTATATGATTTTCCTTCTTCTGATCTTTGGCGCTATTGCATTAGTTGGTTTTTATCGCACCCATATCAAACGTATCATCGACTTAACTTACCAAACACGACAGGTTGAAAAAGGAGATTTTACTGCAAGTGTAGAGGTAACGTCAAATGATGAAATTGGGAGCTTGGGGATGCGCTTTAACAAAATGGTGAAGACCATCCAAAGGCTCATTGATACAGAATACAAGCTGAAGATTAAGCAAAAAGAATCAGAGTTAAAGGCCCTACAAAACCAAATTGATCCACATTTTCTTTACAATACGTTAGACATGATTCGGTGGACAGCACGACTTGAAAACGCAATGGAAACAGGGCAACAAATCGAGCAATTATCGAAAGTGTTCCGGATGAATCTTAATCAGGGAAAAACATGGGTAACGCTCGAAGAAGAGATGAATTATATTAAGTCTTATTTAGAACTACAAAAAAGCCGCCTTGGAGAACGCCTTGCATTCTATGTGGATATGGATGATGACATCAAGCGGACTTTTATCATGAAACAATTGATTCAGCCCCTCGTTGAAAATAGCATTCAGCACGGGTTTCACGAACTGCCTAATCAAGGAGTCATCACGATTCGTTGCTACAAAGTGGATGATCAGATTTGGATTGACGTGATTGATAACGGATGGGGTTTCAAGAGTGAACGAACGGATACAGGCTACGCACTTCGTAATATAAATGAGCGACTATCCATTGTGTTTGGAGAACCTTACGGATTACGTATCGAAAAACCTGAAGAAGGCGCATTGGTTAGGCTTGTACTTCCCCTTTTATGGGACACAAAACAGGTAGAGAATGCAGGTGATGAGTCATGACATGTAAGATGTTAATAGTGGATGATGAGCCTATTATTTCTCGCGGGTTGCAGCAAACGATTCCTTGGGAAACCATCCGTGTGGAAGTGGTTGATACAGCACACGATGGTGAAGATGCCATTCAGAAAGTAATCCAACATGGAAACATTGATATTGTGATTACCGATGTTAGGATGCCGAGGATGGACGGCTTGCAACTTGCAACCTATCTACATGAACATTTCCCGCATATTCGCACCATTATCATTAGCGGATACGATGAGTTTGCGTATGCACAAAAAGCAATTCAGGTCGGTGTGAAAGATTATTTGTTAAAACCGGTTGATATTGATGAGCTTGTCGAAGTGGTAAACCAAATCAAAAATAAAATCAAATTAGAACAACAGAGGCAAAAGGAACAATACGAAGCTGAATTGCAGAATGCTATGATTCAGCAGCTATCTGATCTGCAAGGGGACAATCCTACTCAACTAGAAAGGTATGTGCACATACCTATTTTTCCATTTGTCAGTATGCAACGGCAATATACGGAAAAAGTAGCAAACCTCTCTTCTGAAGAGATTCGGTCTTTTAAAAATGAGTGGAAGAAAACAATAGAGCATGGGTTACAAGAGTATGGACTCAACTCTATCTCATTTTTTACAGAGGAGAATATCTTACTAACCTGCATTCTTGGAGAGGAACCCTTTTCAAAAGAAATTCACAGCGAATCTTTTGAGCTATTGTTTGTTTGGAGTGATCGATCCATTTCCATTGGGGAATTGAAGGGAACTTATGCAAGACTTGTAGAACAGACAAAGAATTTACTTCTAAAAGGTTTGGACAAGCAAGATATGCTAATCGATCAGGCGAAGAACTATATTAGGGATTACTACCGGACGAATATTAAGGTTCACGAAGTAGCGGATGTCATTAATATTACTCCGAATTACTTTAGCTCCTTATTTAAGCAAAAAACGGGCGTTAACTTTAATGAATATGTGAACCAGTTACGGGTAGAAGAAGCGAAGGTGTTACTTGCGGAAACACCGTTTAAAGTGAATGAGATATCGGAACAAGTAGGATTTCACGAATATAAGTATTTTGTTGCCGTGTTCAAAAAGGTGACAGGAATGACTCCGACAGATTACCGGAAATTTGTGAAATTATAACTTTATTCAGTCGGGGATCAAACTCCGACTGAATAAAGTTAAAGCCTCCGGCGGATGCCACGATTTTTCAAAGGAACTTTTCGAGCAGTAAGTTCAAAGACTAAAAACGCCACATCCTGTGGCAACGTCTTTATGACCCACTTCCTGTGGGCCTAAAATCGTGCGCAAATACGCCAAGGCGCATTTGATAAATAACATAACATGGGGAGAGATGAGAAATGGAAAAACAAACAATGAGGCTACCGGAGGATTTTATCATTGGAGCTGCAGCTTCAGCTTGGCAAACAGAAGGCTGGACGGGGAAAAAGGATTTCCAAGATTCTTACCTAGACCTATGGTATAAAAACAATAAAAATGTATGGCATAACGGCTATGGCCCAGCGGTTGCAACTGATTTTTACAATCGATATAAAGAAGATGTTGGCTTTATGAAGGAGATCGGACTTACTCATTACCGTACCTCCATCAACTGGTCACGCTTCTTAACTGATTATGAGAATGCGATCGTTGATGAGGAATATGCAAGCTATATTGGAAATGTAATAGATGAACTGATTGCGAATGGTGTTGAACCGATGATTTGTCTTGAACACTATGAGCAACCAGCATACTTATTTGAAAAATACGGCGGTTGGGGCTCCAAGCATGTTGTAGAATTATTTGTTAAATATGCGGAAAAAGTGTTTGAACGCTATGGCGACCGTGTGAAGCATTGGTTTGTTTTCAATGAGCCAGTTGTTGTTCAAACGCGTGTCTATTTAGATTCTATTCGTTGGCCATTTGAACAAAATACAAAAAAATGGATGCAATGGAACTATAACAAAGGTCTTGCTACTGCGAAGGTTGTTAAGTTGTTCAAAGAAATGGGCTTAAAAGAAAAAACAGGTGCCAAAATTGGATCCATCCTAAATCCAGAGGTTACCTATGCTCGTTCATCCTCAGAACATGACAAAAAAGCGGAAAGAATTTATGATTTATTTTTCAATCGCGTCTTCTTAGATCCTGCGATTAAAGGGGAATACCCTCAAGAATTATTCGAATTAATGGAAAAACACGATATTACGTTCGAACATACAGCAGAAGAGCTTCAGTTGATCAAGGAAAATACGGTTGATTATGTGGGTATTAACTTATATTTCCCACACCGTGTAAAAGCTCGTACATCTGCGTGGAATGAAGACACACCATTCCATCCGGAATATTACTACGAAAAACATGAGCTTGCTGGTAAGAAAATGAATCCTTACCGCGGCTGGGAAATCTACCCGCATATCATGTTTGACATGGCCATGAGAATGAAAGAAGAGTACGGAAATATCGAATGGTTCATTGCTGAAAATGGTATGGGTGTTGAAAACGAAGGAAGATTCAAGAATGAAGAGAACATCATTCAAGACGATTACCGAATTGAGTTCATTAGCGAGCACTTGAAATGGCTATTAAAAGCTGTTGAACAAGGCTCAAATTGTAAAGGATACATGCTTTGGGCATTCACTGACAATGTATCACCAATGAACGCATTCAAGAATCGCTATGGACTTGTGTCCATTGATCTAGAAAATAACCGAAATCGTTCACTTAAGAAGTCTGCGTACTGGTACAAGCAACTCATCGAAACCAAAGAGTTCGAAGTGGAGAATGACGAACTCTATAAATAAGCTAAAAAGCACTGTCAGACCCTTGAAATCGATGAGATTCCAAGGGTCTAGTCCTATCCTAACAAACGAGGGAAACAACATGAGAAAATACATTGCCTTTGATATTGGTGGAACCTATGTGAAATGCGGAATTGTCGATGAGGATGCGCAAATCCTTCACTCATCGAAGGAGAGAACACCTAAAACTCTCGATGGCTTACTGGATTTACTCGAAACCTATAGCAAAACATGTTCAGATGCAGAAGGAATTGCGATAAGCAGCTGTGGTGCGGTTTCGTATGAAGGGGTGGTATATGGCTCGAGCGCGCTCCCTTATATCCATGGTCCCAATATCAAGAAACTCGTATCAGAACGTACAAACCTTCCTGTATTTCACGAAAATGATGCCAACTGTGCCGGTTATGCAGAGGTCTGGAAGGGTGGAGCGAAGGGAAAAAAAGACGTGATGGTCATGGTTATCGGAACTGGAATTGGCGGATCTATTTTTAAAGATGGTCACCTCCATAAAGGCGCAAACCTTCATGGTGGCGAGTTTGGATACATGTTACTTAACACCAATTTTTCCGATAGTAATGATGTATGGGCTCGAACCGCATCGACTAAAGCACTGGTGCGGAAGGTGGCAAAAGCCAAACAATTAGACCCTGAAGAATTATCAGGCGAAGAGATTTTTGCGATGGCCGATGCTGGAGACAAAGATTGTATGAAAGCCATTGATGAATTTTATCACTTGCTTGCTGTTGGTATCTATAATCTCCACTATATCTATGACCCTGAAATCATCTTAATTGGTGGCGGCATTAGTGCTAGAGAAGACTTGATCACAAATGTCAATAAAAAACTAGATGCTATTATTTCAGCCATTGACCTTGCAAAGATTAAACCTACAATTGCGACCTGTGAACTTCGTCAACATGCCAATTTATTAGGGGCAGTCTATGGATTATTGAAGCAACAAAATCACATATAAATACCAATTACAAACCATTAGCTTAAAAGTAATAGATAAATATCAGTTACCAAGGCAACAGAAGAGAGGGAATAACATGATTAGAGCAACAGATAACAATGAATCGTATGAATTAACGAGTCCAACAAGTATGCCAAAGGCTTCAGGCTTTTTATGGAACAATAAGATGATGATTCATGTCAATTGTCGAGGCTATGCCGTTTCGCAATTTATGCAACCAGAACCTGCTAAATACTCTCATGCACCCAATTTGGAAGCAAAGACATTTATGCAGCCAGAACAACCTTATTATGCTCATCATCCTGGTCGTTTTGTTTTTATAAAGGATGAAGAAAATGGCGATACGTTTTCTGCCCCTTATGAACCTATGCGTATCCTTCCTGATCAGTATTCATTTAAGGTAGGAAAGAAGAATATTGTTTGGAAGGTTCAACGAAATGATATTTTGATTGAAATGACCTTGAGTTTACCAAAAGATGAAGCGATGGAGCTTTGGCGTGTGAAAGTGACAAATCTTTCATCCGAGAAACGAAAACTAAGCATCTATCCTTATTTCTCCGTTGGGTATATGTCATGGATGAACCAGTCTGGCGAATATAACGAAGCATTACAAGGGATTATTTGTTCCTCCATTACGCCTTATCAGAAATACCAAGATTATGATAAGATTAAATATTTGAAGGATAAAACGTTTTTAGTAGCCGACCAAAAGCCTTTCTCTTGGGAAGTCAATCAGGAGGCATTTGAAGGTGAAGGTGGTATCACATCTCCAACAGCCATCCAACAAGACGAACTCTCAAAAGGAGATGCACGTTATGAAATGCCAACTGCAGTGCTTCAGTACAAGCAGGAACTAGATCCTGGAGAGGAAAGAGAATATCGTTTCCTATTTGGAGCAGCCAGAACAGATGAGGACATATTAACAATCCGTCAAAAATATTTTGAAACAAAATCGGAAAACGGTTTAGATGGATTTACAATGGCTGAGGAAGAATATGCAGAGTATATTGCGGACGGTAAAGGCATTCTTCAAATCAAGACACCGGATGCACACTTAGATAATTTCGTAAATCACTGGCTTCCACGTCAAATGTACTACCATGGTATAACAAATCGCCTTTCGACAGATCCTCAAACACGTAATTATCTTCAGGATAATATGGGGATGAGTTATATTAAGCCACAGATGACAAGAAATGCGTTTCTAGTAGCATTAAGTCAGCAAAAGGAAACTGGTGCAATGCCTGATGGAATTATTTTGCATCCCGACGCCGAATTAAAATATATCAACCAAGTACCACATACAGACCATTGTGTTTGGTTACCAATTTGCTTGAG
Organism: Ferdinandcohnia sp. GQ5; assembly: GCF_059759275.1. Taxonomy (NCBI): domain Bacteria; kingdom Bacillati; phylum Bacillota; class Bacilli; order Caryophanales; family Bacillaceae; genus Ferdinandcohnia; species Ferdinandcohnia sp. GQ5. The sequence goes on along the minus strand of NZ_JCAXEW010000013.1, from coordinate 122,417 downwards.
TGCCTATTTAGATGAAACAAATGATTATAGCATTTTAGAAGAAGTTGTTCCTTTTGAAGGCGGAAACAAAACGGCAACTGTCTTTGAACATATTCATCTAGCTATGCAATGGCTGATCCGTGATCGTGATGAGCGGGGGCTTAACTATATTAATCAAGGCGACTGGTGTGACCCTATGAATATGGTGGGGTATAAAGGGAAAGGTGTTTCTGGTTGGCTAACAACAGCTTCTGCATACGCATTTGCCATTTGGGCTGAAATTTGTGAAACTGCAGGGCAAAGTGAGCTAAGCAAGGAATATCGCCTGGAAGCAGAAAACACAAACGAAGTGATTAATAAGTATCTCTGGGATGGAGAATGGTACGCACGCGGTATCACTGATGATAACGTGATCTTTGGGATTAGCAAAGATAAGGAAGGTAGGATCTTTTTAAATTCACAAGGTTGGGCACTATTAAGTGGAGCAGCTGATGAAGCAAAAAAACAGAAACTACTACAAGCTGTCATTGACCAGTTGGAGTCTCCATATGGAGTTGAAATGCTCGGTCCAGCTTACACTGCGATGCGTGAGGATGTAGGTCGTGTAACTCAAAAACATCCAGGTTCAGCAGAAAATGGATCTGTCTATAATCATGCGGCAATTTTCTATATCTATGCACTATACCACGCTGGGGAGTCAGAGAATGCATTCCGTTTACTTCGAAAAATGATTCCTGGCCCTGACATGAATGACGTGATTCAACGTGGACAATTACCTGTGTTCATTCCGAACTATTATCGTGGTGCTTATAGACAATTCCCACGTACGGCAGGACGCTCTAGCCATTTATTTAATACGGGAACAGTATCTTGGGTATATCGTTCTATCATTGATGGATTGTTTGGAATAAAAGGAACAAAAGAAGGACTTCGTATCAATCCTCAGCTCCCTTCAAGCTGGAATGAAGCTTCTGTTACACGTACTTTTAGAGGGGCAGAACTCCATATTGAAATGAAGCGAGACGAAAATGTAAGAATGGTAGAAGTATATGTAAATGGTCAGCATATTGAAGACAGTATCCTAAAAGACATCAAGCCTGGTGAACAATTGAATGTACTTGTTAAACTACCAGTGTTGGATTAAAATTGGAATTAAGTTTAGCTTTTAGTAGTAAATAAAAAAAAGAATAGTGTATCATAAAATAGAAGTGCAGAGTGATGAAACGTAACAGTACATGACTCTGCACTTTATTTTTTGGGCCAGCCAATCAACAATGCATGATGAAAGAGGGGCTGACCGAGGCAGTCCATAGTGGGTAAACTCGCTATTTCTCAGTCACACCTTATGATTAAGACATATAAGATCTGGTTTTCATTTTTAAATAAGCCAACATTATAGGTTTAGATTTATCGTGCTGGCTATTTAAGCTATTCCTAGCATATAAATTAGGATAATCATTTAGAAAGTGGTGAAAAACATGGGAAAAACAGTAAGGGTAGGAATTATCGGAGCAGGTGGTATCGCAAGGGACGTACATGTTCCCAACTATTTAAAATGTGGCGAGCTGGTTGAGGTTGTGGCCGTAAGTGATGTTGTAAAAGAAAAAGCTGATAAACTAGCAGCGGATTTCCACATTCCGCACGTTTTTTCAAGTTATGAGGAAATGCTACAAGAGGTCCCATTAGATGCAGTGAGTATCTGTACCCCAAATAAGTTCCATCATCCTGCTGCAATCGCTGCCCTACATGCAGGCTGTCATGTTATATGTGAGAAGCCGCCGGCTATAACAGCAGAGGAAGCAGAGGAGATGGCTGCTGCTGCCTCGAAGGCTGGGAAAATACTAACATATGGCTTTCATTTTCGCTATGCCCCTCAAGTTGAAATGCTAAAGCGATTTATCGATGGCGGAGAACTTGGAGAAATTTATGCTGCCCGTGTCACAGCGATGCGCCGTCGGGGGATACCTGGATGGGGAGTTTTTACAAATAAGGAACTCCAAGGAGGAGGTCCATTAATTGATATTGGGGTACATATGCTAGACACAGCTTTATATCTGATGGGCTACCCGGAGCCTGATACTGTTTTGGGTGTAACTTACCAAAAGTTAGGGAACAGAAAAGGCGTAGGTCTAATGGGTTCATGGGATTGGGAGAATTTTTCGGTTGAAGATATGGCCCGTGGGATGATCACTTTCAAAAATGGTGCGTCTATCCTTTTGGAAACAGCCTTTGCTGCAAATGTCGAGAAAGGAGAAGAAATGAGCGTATCCTTAATGGGTGACCAAGGTGGAGCTGATGTCTTTCCGTTAAAGATTTATCAAGAAAAGTACGAGTCCCTTATCGACATTACACCAGCACATTTACCAAAACAAAACTTTCATGAACAAGAGATTAAAAGATTTGTAGATGCCTGTTTAAATGGCACACTGCCATTAAGTACACCTGAACAAGGTGTCTATCTCCAACAAATTATTAATGGATTATATTTGTCTGCTGCAAAGGGAGAAGCAGTGAAAATAAGTGAAGTTGCTGGTGACAGCTAACGATAAAAAAAGGTTTACACACACTCTCACCGTAATGGAAGGAGAAGGTATTGATGAGTAAAATTGGGATCCAACTATATTCTGTATGGAAAGAAGCAGAGAAGGACTTTTTAGGAACGATTCAAAAAGTCGCTAGTCTTGGGTATGAAGGTATTCAATTTGCGGGTTTCTACCATACACCTTCAGATGCAGTGAAACAATTGTTAGCAGAAAAGGGAATGGTCGTTGCAGGTGCTCATGTGGGTCTCCAGGAACTTTTACATGATGAATTAGAGAAGACATTTGAATACCATCAGGCGATAGGCAATAACCTGATTATTTGCCCGTCACTTCCAAAAGAGATGAGGGAGACCGCTGATGATTATAAAAAAACGGCGGAAACGTTGAATCAAATTGGTGAAGCATGCAAAAAAGCTGGATTTGTTTTTGGCTATCATAATCATGACTTTGAATTTGCAACATTTGGTGATCAAACAGGTTTTGATCTCCTATTTAACGAAACAGCTCCAGATCTAGTAAAAATGGAGCTGGATTGTTATTGGGCTAGCTTCGCTGGTCACGATCCATTAGAAATCATCACCACGTATAAAGAACGTGTTGTATCATTGCATATGAAAGATATGAAAATTGTAAATGGAAAAAAGATGGGGACTGAAATTGGAAAAGGTCAACTGGACTTCGACTCCCTCATTAAGGAAGGAAAAAAGTTTGGCGTTGAATGGTTTACCGTTGAACAGGAGGAATTTGAAGGAGATCCTTTCGAAAGTCTCGCTGTGAATGTTGATGCTCTTAAACAATTAGTGTCAAAGTGCAGTAGCTGGCGTTGAAGCAAACGGGTTTCTCAGCACTAACAAGGGAAGTCAAACTTTTGCCATGAAAAGGTATAGTGTGAGATCATACGAGCACACCACGTATAGCTTGGGGACAATGCTGGATTGGCTGGGGCAATTGCGTTGGGAGCGAGCTTGATGTCACAGTGACGCCCCCGGAATTTGTCGAAGGTTGATAATGAGTATGTATAATACAATAGGCTTTTATTGCAACTGGATTTCGGAGGGGGGGGGGTTGTTGCACTTGTTTCCAGTAGGAAGGGAGGTGATGATCGTGGTAACAATTCTTGAATTTGTCAGTAGACAACTTGAACCTCCCTCCAACGTGAACTGCACACTGATTGTTAGACACACAGTAAGCAATTGGAGGTGCGGTTTTTATATGGCTAAGTAAAACTCTAGAATAAAATAGATGCAGTTATTTGTTATCAACAAGGTTTTCCTCATTAACCCATTCCTTCACTTTCTTCTCATCACTCAAAATCCACAGTAATTCTAGAAATAAACCGCTTCTTCTGCGTTTCGTACTCATAAAAGAATATTCTATAGAATATATAATATAGAAAACGTGAAGGTAGTGGATTGAATGATCAATCAAAGGGTAAACCACTTAACATTGGCTGATAAGGTTTATGAGGAAATAAAGAAGGATATTTTAGTACATAAGATTGCTCCTGGGTCTAAGTTAGGTGAAAGTATGCTTTCTGAAATGTATCAAGTAAGTGCGACTCCAATAAGAGAGGCGTTAAAAAGACTTAGAAGTGATGGCTTTTTGGAGTATCAACCATATGGGGGCCATGTCCTTAAGAAAATTTCACTCAAGGAGATATGTGATATTTATGATGTTAGAAGTTCTCTTGAAATCCTAGCACTACAACAGGCTTTTCCATATATAACAAAAGAAGACTTAATACTTTTAGAACAAAATGCAATGCAAACTGTTGAAAAGATTACAGGGAAAGTAGATGAATTTGTAATATCTTATAATAAGTGGAATGACGAGTTTCATCAATTTTTTATAGAGAAGTCAATGAATAGCTGGATCACCAAAACAATGAAGTCAATTAATGATTATTTGTTTTGGATTAGAGTTCCGTTAACTAAGACGAAAAGGAGTGATCAAAGTCAAAGCGAACACCTTTCCATAATTAATGCACTGAAGAAGGATCAAGTAAATGAGGCTATATCACTGTTGTCTAACCATATTCGTCGAGTGAAACAGGAGGTAATTGATTTTGAGAAATTAAGATAAAAGGAGGAATTGTAATGAGAGTTAGTTCGGTTGAGATTACTCCGGTGAATATACCATTAAAAGCACCGATACGTTGGCCATGGGGGATTCGTACGGGTATTACTAGAAATATCGTGAAGGTGCATACGGATAATGGCCTAGTGGGCTATGGTGAAACGATGGGTGGGACACAAATTGAAAGTTTAATGAAGGGAATGGCTGAGTCTATTATTGGTAGTAACCCATTTGATTTAGAACTCATTCTTTCAAAGTTTCAATTAACTTCTTATTTTTCAGGATATGCAGGATTAGCAGCAATTGCCGGTATCGAAACAGCCCTATGGGATGTAATGGCAAGGTCGGTTGACAAGCCACTTTATGAACTTTTGGGAGGATTATATCGAAGTAGAGTTCCTTTCTCTGCATATGTGTTCTATCGCTATCCCGGAGTTGAAGAAGGTGGAGAAACAACACCTGACGAAATTGTGGGATTTTGTAAAAGGTTAGTAAGTGATTATGGTTTTTCAGATATAAAATTAAAAGGGGGGGTTTTTGCACCTAATCATGATATTGATACGATTGCTGCCATTAGACAGGAATTTGGAGATGACATGGGTCTTCGAATTGATCCTAATGCTGTGTGGTCGCCATCAACAGCATTAGAAGTATCTAGGAAACTATTAGAATATAATTTGGAATACTTAGAGGATCCTACTCCAAATTTAGAAGGGATGGCACGGATAAGAAGGGATGTTCCAATTCCTTTGGCTACAAATATGTGTGTGGTTGATTTTGACCAAATTGCACCTGCTTTTCGTCTGGGATCGGTTGATGTTATCTTAGGAGATACCCATAAATGGGGAGGCATTCTTGCAACAAAAAAGTTAGCAGCAGTTTGTGAAACACTTCAGTTTGGATTTTCCCTACATAGCGGGTGTGAGCTTGGAATATCTACTCTCGCTTATGCACATGTGGCTGCATCTACGCCTGTTCTTTCCTTTGCCGCAGATAGTCATTACATGCATTTAACAGATGACATCTTAAAGGGCGGATTACTTAGATTTAAAGATGGTATGCTAGATGTACCCAACAAACCAGGACTTGGTGTAGAGCTCGATGAAGATAAGTTTGGACTTTTCGCTGAACGCTATAAGGAGCAAGGGGTACTACCAGGGACGGGAGACCAATTTAACCCGAATTGGATACCCAAAAAGGTTATGTTTTAATATCTTCATATAATGAACCGACTACTGGATCTCTAGTAGTCTTTTTTATTACTAGATTAATTGTCACCAAAAAAAAATTTATGCAACAAAAAAGTTTTTGTTGATAATTTTAAATTTTTAATGTATAAAGAATTTATAGATAATTGAATACGCTTCCAATTTGAGGTGGAAACCTATTACATAAAAAGGGGGTTATTTTTTGAAAGAGCCTCTTCTTTCAGTGAAAAATTTAAGAACCTATTTTTTTAGTAAAGAGAAAGAAATACGAGCAGTTGATGGAATTGACTTAGAAGTTTATCCAGGGCAAATCGTTTGTGTTGTAGGGGAATCAGGTTCTGGTAAAAGCATTACCTCGCTCTCTATTATGCAGTTAATTCCTAAACCTACGGGACAAATTGTTTCAGGAGAAATTATGTTCGATGGAAAGGACTTAACGAAACTAAGCGAAAAACAAATTGCAGCAATCAGAGGGAATGACATTTCGATGATTTTCCAAGAACCTATGACTTCTCTAAACCCTGTTCTAACGATAGGTGATCAAATCTCTGAAGTTCTTTTGCGTCATCGTTCGATTTCAAAAAAAGAAGCACTACAGAAGGCGATTGAAATGCTTCAATTTGTTGGAGTACCACGCGCGAAAGAGATTGTAAGAGAATACCCACACCAGTTGTCAGGTGGTTTACGTCAACGTGTGATGATTGCAATGGCAATGATTTGTGAGCCCAAGCTATTAATCGCGGATGAACCAACCACTGCACTCGATGTTACCATCCAGGCCCAGGTTCTCGAACTAATGAAAAAAATGCGTGATGAATTCCATAGTTCCATTGTTATGATTACTCATGACTTAGGAGTTGTCGCGGAAATAGCTGATCATGTTGCAGTTATGTATGCCGGTCAAGTTGTTGAATCTGCAGATGCAGATTCGATATTTGAAGACACTTTGCATCCCTATACAAATGCGTTAATGGAGTCAATTCCTTCTTTGGAGGAAGAAAAAGATATCCTCTATTCGATACCGGGAACAGTTCCTGATGCTTCAGACTTTCCTGTTGGTTGTCGTTTCGCGAGTCGCTGTGAAATGGTTCAACCATCATGTCTTGAAAAAATGCCTGAACTTAGAGAATTAAAACCAGGTCACTTCGTACGGTGTGATTTACTATAGCAGGAATGATACAGAAAGGGAGTCAGATATGAGTGAAATTTTATTAGATGTCCAGCATGTAAAAAAATATTTCCCGATAAAGCAGGGAGTATTGTTAAGAACTGTTGGTCATGTAAAGGCAGTTGATGATGTTTCTTTCACCCTGAAATCGGGGGAAACGCTAGGTATAGTTGGTGAATCTGGATGTGGGAAGTCAACTTTAGGAAGGATGATTATGCGTGTTCTTGAACCCACTGATGGGAAAATCCTCTTTAATAATCAAGATATTACTCATCTTAAGGGACAGGAACTGCGAAAAATCAGAAGTCAATTTCAGATGGTTTTCCAAGATCCCTATTCATCACTCAATCCCAAAATGACTGTTGAACAAATACTGGCAGAACCTTACTACGTAAATAAAATTGCAGATTGGAAGGAAGCAAAAGAACGTGTGGGGCCACTTCTTACAAGAGTTGGTCTAAAGGAAACTGACCGTAGTAAAAGCCCTAGTGAATTTTCGGGTGGACAACGACAGCGTATTGGCATTGCACGTGCACTTGCATTAAATCCTAGCCTAGTTGTTGCAGATGAGGCCGTCTCAGCGTTGGATGTGTCCATTCAATCTCAAATCCTTAACTTAATGAGAGACTTAAAAGAGGAATTAAATCTTTCTTATATTTTTATCTCACATAACTTAAGCGTTGTGAAACATATAAGTGACCGAGTTGGCGTTATGTATTTAGGTAATTTAGTAGAGATAGGCAGTAAGCGTGAACTATATAAAAAACCATTACACCCATATACACAGGCCCTGCTATCATCGGCTCCAGAACCGAAGCGAAATGTAAAAAGAGAAAAAATCGTCTTAAAAGGTGAGGTACCTAGTCCAGCAAATCCACCTTCAGGTTGTCCTTTCCATACACGTTGTCCATATGTGATGGGCATATGCAAGGAGGTCCGACCAATTCTAAAAGAGGTATCCTCTGAGTATTCAGTTGCATGTCATCTTCATCATTAAAAGGGGGCAAATATTATTATGAATGAGGGTTTGACCGTCAATGTAATCGACCCCATATCAAGAACTTGTAAGCCTGGCCACATAGAAAAAACATCTAGAGGATACAGGATCGATTATTCTACATATCAAGATGCAGTTCCACAATCTGACTTATATTTGAGCCCAGGTTGGATTGACTTACATACCCATGTTTTCGATGGATTTACTTCGCTAAGTGTGCCTCCAGATGATGTAGGTTTGGATACGGGGGTTCATCTAGTTGTGGATGCGGGAAGTGCTGGAGAAGCCACAATTGCAGGCTTTAAAAAATACATTGTTCCCAACTATGAGACACAAATTAGAGCTTGGTTAAATATTAGTTCCATTGGGTTAGTTCATTTACAAGAAGTCTCAAATCTAAATTTAATAAATATTGAACGCACTGTGCAGGCAGTGCTTGAATATCGCCCATTTATTTGTGGTATTAAAGTACGTTCAAGTGGTGCTATTGTTGGTGAAATGGGTACCCAGCCATTAAAGCTAGCTAAGCTAGTAGCGCGTGAAACAGGTTTACCATTGATGGTTCATATCGGTGAAGCTCCTCCCGTTATTGAAGATGTTCTAGAGCTTCTTGACGAGGGGGATGTTATAACACATTGTTATCATGGGAAAATTGGTACTCCTTGGAAATCTAATGGACTCCCCGTGATGGCATTAGAAAAGGCTTTGGCAAGGGGGGTGAAAATGGACATAGGGCACGGAGCGGCAAGTTTTAATTTTGATGTATGCCGCAAAGCAATTCATAATGGATATTTCCCGTTTTCAATTAGTACTGATGTGCATATCCGTAATATTCAAGGACCAGTTTATGATCTGGCTACAACTATGACGAAAACTTTGCATTGTGGATTGTCGCTAATGGATATTATTGCATCTGTCACACTCGCACCTTCAGAAGTCCTTGGTATAAAGAATTGGTGCAGACTAGATGGAATAATAACGAATGCGACGCTATTCCGAATTTCGCATGATCCAGTAAGAAATAGAGAAATTAAGGATTCAAATGGAACAACTATACAATTAGATCGACATATTGTTCCAACAGGAGTGATTACTGAAAAAGGCTTTAAATCCATAGTAGGAGAAAAAAGTATAGTTTAGTATTTTCATAATTAAGGGAGGGGTTTTTTACATGAAAAAGGCATTATCGATAATTTTGATATTACTAGTCATCTTGACTGGGTGTACCTCTAATAACACTAGTTCAGGTGATGAGAAGGAGAAGGAGAAGGACAGTAGTGAAAAAGAGCTAGTTGTGGCCCAAGTATCTGATGCAAGTACAATGGACCCACAAAACCAAGGTAGCATGCCAGATATGAATATTTTAATTAATATCTTTGACACGCTGGTGACACGTGATGAAAATAATAATCTTGCACCAAGTTTAGCAACGGAATGGGAAGCAATTGATGATACAACTTGGCAATTCAAGCTTCGAGATGATGTGACGTTCCACAACGGGGAGAAGTTCAATGCCGAGACAGTAAAATATAGTATTGAAAGATTAAATAGTTTGAATGAAATTGTTGAACTCCGTAATGTGAAGGAGGTCAATGTGGTTGATGAGTATACCGTTAATATTGTAACGGAAGCTCCAGATCCAATTCTCCCTAACAAAACAGTTCTTTTCGGTGGGGTAATGGTACCGAAACAATATATTGAAGAGGAAGGCGAGGATAACTTCGCAAAGAATCCGGTAGGAACTGGCCCGTTCAAATTTGTTTCGTGGAAAAAGGATAATGAGGTTGTCTTGGAAGCAAATGCAGACTATTTTAAAGGCGCACCGGAAATCGACAAATTAGTGTTTAGAACAATTCCAAATATCGCTGATATGGTAGCTGCTGCGAAGACAGGTGAAATTGATATTGCAACAGGTCTAACATCTGACGTTGCGATACAGCTTGAAGGTGATCAAAATATTAGCGTTGTTGCTGCAGACTGGATTCGTACTTTCTATCTTGTAATTGATACTACTAAGGATGGTCCATTAGCGAAGAAGGAAGTACGTCAGGCGATGAATCATGCAGTAAATATACAGCAAATTATTGATACAGTACTTGGCGGATATGCCAAACGTGTAGCTACATTAATTCCATCACAGAACTTTGGAGTGGACTCAGATATTAAGCCTTTTGAATATGACCTTGAAAAAGCTAAAGAGCTATTGGCACAAGCAGGATATCCAGATGGTTTCGAAGTAGATTTAGATGCTGCTAATACAGATTCAGCGATTGTTCAAGCGATTGCAGCGGAACTAGAAAAAGTCGGCATTAAAGTAAAAGTAAACTTAATGGATCGTACCACACTTATGAGTAATATTACGGCTAAAACCTCAGCACCCCTTTACTATTTAGGTAATACTGGATGGACAATGGATGCGATTAGTAACTTCCAATCTTATATCAAGAGTGACCGACGATATAATGTCTGGAAAAATGATGAAGCAGACCAGCTAATGGATGTTCAAGAGCAAAATATAGATCCTGAAATTCGACAAGAAGCCTTAACTGGAATTCAAGAGCTTCTTATTGAAGAAGCACCATATGTATATTTGTGGCAACTTGATGGTCTATATGCGATGAGTAATGATGTTGAGTGGGAACCAAACGTAATAGGCGTATTAAATATGTATAATGCATCACTAAAATAATCAAACAATGGGAGGTGAAATCTTTGTTATCATATATACTTCGTCGCTGCTTATATGCAATTTTTGTCTTATTTGGAGTAGCAACAGTAGTGTTTTTCATTACTAGAATGACAGGTGATCCGGTAGCGATTATGTTGCCTCCCGATGCAACTGTTGAGCAAATGGAAGAATTACGAATAGAGCTTGGCATGGATAAGCCTTTACTAACTCAATACGGTATTTTCATTTGGGATTTACTTCACTTTGATCTAGGAGAATCCTTACGCTACGATGATTCTACTCTCAAACTAATTTTGGAACGGTTACCAGCAACCCTTCAACTAGCCTCTACATCACTAATTATTGCATTGCTTGTTTCCATTCCAGCTGGAATTCTCTCAGCACTTAAGCAAGGTTCTTTGTTTGATCGCTTAATCATGTCATTTGTGCTAATTGGGCAATCCTTTCCAGTATTTTGGGTGGGTATATTGCTCATCCTCTTTTTCTCTGTTTCATTGGGGCTTCTGCCAACCGGAGGTATTGGCGGTTGGGAGCATTTAATTTTACCAGCATTTGCACTAGGCCTGCACATGATGGCATTAATTACAAGATTACTTCGTTCCTCATTAATTGAAGTACTTAGCTCGGATTATATTCGGACAGCTAGGGCAAAGGGATTACTATCCTTTAAAGTTATAGCTAAACATGCATTACGAAATAGTCTATTACCTGTTGTTACAATAGTCGGATTACAGGTTGGTGCTCTATTAGGAGGATCTGTTGTAACTGAAATGGTGTTTGCATGGCCAGGTGTTGGTCAAATGATTATTCAGGCAATTAATTTTCGTGATTTTCCATTAGTTCAAACAGCCATCATTTTATTAGCAGGAATATTTGTGTTAATTAATCTGATTGTGGACTTACTATATGTTGTTATTGATCCACGCATTCAGTACAAGTAGAAAGGGGGATACTTATGGGTAAGAAAAAACGTAAAGGAAACATAGGTAATCTCTTTAACTGGTTTTCTATCATTACTCTTGTACTATTTATCATAATTGCAGTGTTCGCACCACTAATTGCTCCCCATGATCCGAATGCACAAAACTTATTAGCACGTTTGAAACCACCAATTTGGGCAGAAGGTGCGGAACCTGGTTATTTATTGGGTACAGATAATCTCGGTCGTGATATATTAAGTCGAGTTATTTACGGAACACGTATCTCTATTTTAGTTGGTCTTCTAGCTGTTGTAATATCGGGAACAATTGGCGTATTTATTGGATTATTATCAGGATATTATCGCATTTTCGATGGTTTTATGATGAGAATTGCAGATATCCAATTAGCGTTTCCTACTATTCTATTAGCACTTGCGATTGTTGCTGTACTTGGTGGTGGATTAGGGAATCTTATTATCGTGTTAGGTATAACCGGCTGGGTTGAATATGCAAGGGTCATTCGTTCTGAGGTTCTTAGTATGAAAACAAGCGACTTTGTTGTTGCAGCAAGTACAATTGGTGCAAGTGATGGAAGGTTATTATTCCGACATATCCTCCCGAATATTTTAGCACCTATAATAACAATTGCTACATTCCATGTGGCAGCTACAATTATTGCGGAATCCTCCCTGAGTTTCCTAGGGCTAGGAGTACCAATCAGTATACCAAGCTGGGGAAATATGCTTAGTGAAGGTCAGTTATATGTTAGCTCTGCCTGGTGGATGTCGCTCTTCCCAGGCTTAATGATTATGTTTGTCGTTTTAGCTATTAATATATTAGGAGATTATATCCGAGAAGGTTTTAATCCCAATGCCAAATAATTAGGAGGATATATCATGTCTTGGTCATATGCGACTCACTATGTATGCGATCGATGTACAGCCGATTTTTCACTATCTCTCCCTTTAAATACATGTCCGCGTTGTGGTGGTTTACTGGAAGTACAATACGATTTACAACAAATGAAGCAGGATATATCCCCCGATATATTCAAGGGACGTGGAACTTCCATGTGGCGCTGGCACGAGTTTTATCCATTAAAGGAAGATACAAATATAGTTTCACTTGGAGAAGGTGGCACTCCCTTAATAAAGTCTGTCTACGCAGCAAAAGAGCTCGGATTGAGAAATCTTTATTTTAAAAATGATACCTTAATGCCAACTGGAAGTTTTAAAGACCGTGGTTTCAGTCTTGCTATTAGCTTTGCAAAGGAATTGGGAATAACGAAGGGCCTAACGTATAGTTCTGGTAATGCTGGGGCATCTTTTGCAGCTTATTCTTCACGGGCTGCAATTGATGCAACTGTACTTGTCGAATATTTAGCCAATCCCGTGAAAAAGGCGATAATTTCCTTATTTGGTGCAAATGTCGCAACACTTCATTTTAATAACTTTGAAGAGATTACTAAAATGCTGGAACTGGCTGTCCAAGAGCTTGGCTTATACCAATTTGTTAATTTTATTAATCCTATCAGACATGAAGCGATGAAGAGTTATGCATATGAGATAAGTGAGGAGTTTGGCTGGCAGGCACCAGATTTCATGGTTCATCCAGTTGGAACAGGTGGGGGAATCTATGGAGCTTGGAAGGGGTTTCGAGAATTAAAAGTGCTTGGGTGGATAAATACATTACCAAGGATGGTAGCTGTACAACCCGAAGCAACTGGGCCAATTACGAGAGCATATCAAAGTGGGAAAAGAAAAGCAGTAAAACATGGTGATTCGTCAAAAACAATTGCCCAAAGTATTTCTGGAAATGCACCCATTCAAGACGGTGAACGTGTATTAAATACTATTTACGACTCAGGTGGCTTTGCGGAAAATGTGTCCGATGCTGAAATAGTAGAAGCAGTACGCTGGCTTGGTCATGATGGAATATGCGCCGAACCAGCATCTGCAGCATCTTTAGCAGCAGTTAAAAAAGGTGTTGAAGACGGTCGAATACAACCAAATGACACAGTGGTATGTGTCATTACTGGTAATGGTCTGAAACAAGCATCCATTATTGAACAGTCTGCCCCAGTTTCTACACATAAGTTAAATGCTTCAATTAGTGAACTTGAAGCATTGATCGCACAAATAAACCGGACATAAAAAGGAGAGATTTTATGTCAAATGTAAGTAAGGTTATTAAAAGATTAATGGAATGTATGGCATTGAAAAGTCCAACTCCACCAGGAGATGTTGCTGATGTTGCAAATTGGATCGAGGCATGGGGAAAGGATTTTGGCGCCATCATCGAACGTCAAACAGTTGAACCTGGAAAGGATAATCTAATAATGACTTTAGAGTTCGGTCCAGGACCAACCTTGGTGTTCAATTCACACATGGATGTGAACAATCCAAAGGGTCAAAAGTGGAATAATCCTCCATTCGAACCAAAGATTAAAGGTAATCGTTTATACGGACTTGGAGCATGTGATGCCAAGGGAAGTCTTGTAAGCATGATTGCAGCCATGGAACGGCTTACCGGAAATCAGAAAGAACTTAGCGGAAAACTCATATTGACGGCTGTTATGGGAGAAGAAGCAGGGGGACTAGGTAGTTTACACCTAGTCAATCAGGGTATAGAAGCAGATGGGGCTGTAGTAGGTGAACCGACACAGTTAGAGGTTTGTACTGCTCACAAAGGTACATACATGAGACGGCTAGGTTTTCGAGGACTAGAATCACACTCAGGAAGACCTGATTTAGGCATTAATTCTATTGTCCATGCCGCACATTTTGTCTTGGAATATGAGAAGTTAAATAAACAACTGATTCAACTTCCACACCCTTTACTCGGTCCTGCAAGTGCAGAAGTAACGATTATCCAAGGTGGTACAAGACAGAACACTATACCAGGTTACACCGAAATGATTATTGATCGACGGCTCCTACCCGGAGAAACACATGCTAAGGCAGATCGAGAGTTAGATAGGGTTCTAGCAAATATCAAAGAAACTGTATCTGATTTACATATTGAAAAAATAGAGACGGTAGTAGCAACGATTCCATCAGAGACACATTCTTCAGAGAAGATTGTTGAAGTGGCACTCAATACTATCAACAATGTAACACAATCAATACATCAACTGAAAGGATTTCCGGCAGGATGTGATATGAGTAAGCTTGTTACCATTGCTAATATTCCGACTGTTATTATCGGACCGGGGAGTTTGAAGCAAGCACATGCTCCAAACGAGTTCGTTGAGATAACCCAGGTGGAACAAGCCGTTGATATCTATGAAAATATAGCGCGAAGTTTCTTGAAGAAGGTGAAGTAAATGATGAATGTTGTAAAGTTACTTGAACAAGCAAGAAATGATAAGTCTTTTTCAGGAGCTGTGTTTGCATATGGAAATTCCCATGAAATAGTGGCACAAGGTGCAATAGGAACATTAGCATGGGGTGGCCAAAAGACAGAAATTGATAGTTTGTGGGATTTGGCTTCCGTTACAAAACCGCTAGTTGCCCTTGCTCTTATGAAGCTTTTTGAACAAGGTGTGCTTTCACTCGAAGATCCTATCTCCTATTTTCTACCGAGCTATGAGGGGACAGATAAGGCCGAGATTACGCTGTTTGAATTACTAGCACATACAAGCGGGATACCAGGTCAGCAGCCCTTATACAAACATGCAAAGACAGTGGAAGATATGAAAGTGGCCGTCCGGCAATTGCCCCTTAGACATGAACGAGGAACTTATGTAGAATACACATCCCAGGGGTTTATGATTGTAGGAGATATCATTGAACAAGTAGTGGATAAGAGGCTTGATGAAGCAATGGATGAGCTCGTTTTTCATCCTATTGGAGTAAAGAATACCCTATTTAATCCACCAGTAATGTTAAAAAATCGAATTGCTGCAACCGAAAACTGTCCATGGCGAAACCAAATGGTAAAAGGTCAGGTACATGATGAAAACTGTGTGGTGCTAGGAGGGGTTGCAGGTCATGCAGGGTTATTCGGAACGGCGGAAGATATGTCCACTATTTGTCAAATGATGTTACGAAAGGGTGCAACAGACCAAGAAGACTTTCTAAAGGCTCCTACTGTTAGGGTTATGACTAATAATTTTACATCTTCATTGAATCTAGCTAGAGCATTAGGTTGGCAGGCCAAAGATCAACATGGTTCTCCAGCAGGAGATCTCTTTTCTCCATCCTCTTATGGCCATACTGGTTTTACAGGAACAAGTATCTGGATGGATCCAGAAAAAGATCTATTTGCCGTTCTGCTAACAAATCGTGTTCACCCAACACGTGAGAATCATTCTATTCAACGTATACGCCGTCTTTTTCACAATCTAGTTGTACTTAATATGGATAATAATTAATTTGGAGGGATATATGGTGAAAGAAGGAATTGTAACAAGTCAAGCACCCACTCCAGTGGGGGCATATTCACAAGCAGTAAAGGTTGGAAATCGAGTTTATGTAGCAGGTCAAGGGCCAAAAAATCCTGAAACAGGAGAAACACCAGCAACAATAAAAGAACAAACAAGACAGGTGTTGCATAATATCCAAGAAATATTGGAGGCGGCAGGCGCAAAAATGTCCGATGTTGTCAAAGTGACAGCACATTTATCCGATTTAAAGTATTTTGACGAATATAATGAAGTTTATTGGGAGTTTTTCAGTGAACCGTATCCAGTTCGTACAACAGTTGGCAGTCAGTTGATGGATATACTTGTGGAGATTGATGTGATTGCAGAAATCATTGACTAAATCTTCAATTGGAGTAAAATCAAATCATTATCTAAGAAAAACAGTGGAATGTGAATCGAGGTAAAGAGAGTGGAAAATATAAAAGATGAATTGGAGTTACTCAAAAAAATCATCAAAGGAATAAGTGCACAATTTGGGGATAAATGTGAAGTGGTCCTCCATGATTTAACGGGTGATTACGAGAATTCTATCGTGGCGATTGAAAATCCTACGATTACTGGTCGTAAAATCGGAGACAGTGGCACAAATTTAGGTCTTGAGGTTCTTCGTGGAACGGTAAAGGATGGAGATCGTTATAATTATATTACACATACAAAGAGTGGTAAGATTCTAAGGTCAACCTCCATATATATTAATAATAGTGAAGGTACACCTATTGGTGCAATCTGTATCAATCTTGATATCTCTGATTTAATTATGGCAGAAAAAACAATCCAATCAATCACTATGCATAGTCTAAATTCAGAGGTGAAAGAGGTCTTTGTAGAAGATGTAAATGAGCTCCTAGAATACCTCATTCAGGAGTGCCAAAAGGAAATCGGTAAACCAGTTGTCCATATGACAAAGGAAGATAAGATACAAGCGATTAAATACCTAGACAAACGCGGTGCCTTCTTAATTAAAAAGGCAGGGGATCATGTATGCCGCTTTTTAGACATTTCTAAATACACATTATATACCTACCTAGACAATGGTCGTGAGTAATACTTCTGGGTTTACTGGGTCACAGTGACACCCCGAAATTTGTCGAAGGTTGCGAGCTAGAATGGAGAATCATAAAAAGAGAGCTATTAAGAAGCTCTCTTTTACATTATTGATTATATAATTCTTTATAGGCAATTACTTTTAATGCTAGAATTTCATCTTCGCTTAATTTGCTCTGTACTTCATCAAGTACTTCTTCATTAGAAATTGTACCTTCTTGTCCTTGGTGTCTAATCTCGTTTAGTTGAGTAATACCGACTTTATTAATCAGAACTTTAGTCGCCTCCTCTTTTGTTGTAAATGGAAGTTTACTCTTATCAACTGATTTTGCGTCTTTCAAAAAGGTCATTAACTCTGGATCGTTTTCAACTGCCCTTTTAATATCTTCAATTTCTCCGCTATTTTCTAATTCTGACTAATCAGATACTATTTTGGTTCCAAAATAGTAAACCCCATAGCCTAGAATCACAAATACAACTATGGTGAAAAAAAGAAATTTTAATAACCTCATATCTTCACCCTCCCCTATAACTATACATAAATCATGTAGGGCTGAATAGTGTCATTGGCTTTTTATTAATGGTACTAGCAGATAGCTGTTGATAATTACCTTTAAAATAAAAAAGAAGATGAATCCATACAATCATGTAGTTCATCTTCTTTCTTAATGCATATTTTTAAAATTACTTTGGTTATATCAGATTGTTTTCTACTTTGCTTGAGAGATTTTCATCTATAAAACTATGAAAACACTGGAATTTTACGAGCGATTGATTCTGTTAAACGAGTTGCAACTTTTGGAACAGCCCATTTAATAATCGGTGTTAACACGGCACCCGATAATCCGCCTGCATGGACTTCCACGGTACAAGTCATGGTTGTTTTCCCATTAACCTCTTCTGCAGTAAAGTGACCGCTACCTGTAAAGTTATCTGATAACCCTTTCAGTTCAAACTTAATATTAGAAGGCTCATTCCACTCAGTAATATCTACCTGCGCTTTTACCGTCTTTTTAATCCCTTTTACATTACCTTCAAACGTCCAAATTGATTGCTTGTCATTGATGATTTCATGTTCTTTATACGCTGGTACTGTCGTTGCCCACTTTTCAAGATCACTAACATAGTCCCAAACTGCTTGTACATCTACTGGAATTACTACTGTATGAGTTCCCGTCGCCATTCTGATTCCTACTTTCGTTATGTATGAATTGTAGATTTAGATATCTACCAGAATATTATTGCATAAAAGGGATGAACTTACATTACTTTTGTAGGGGGACAAACCCATATAGTTCCTAAAAGGGTAGACCTTTAGGGCTGGTCTAAAATGGATATATTAGATCCTACAAAAATCATGTAACTGACTATTCAAGATGGGACACGGGACCTGTCCCCTTGTCCCAGACCAATCCGAGATGTATATAATCAAATTGTTTCACCCTGTAAAGCCTGTTTACCAATCATAAAAAATAAAATTGTAAAATGTTGTAATATTTACTACATTCTTTCCCTCCCTAGTGAACCAAAAGCGTTTTTTCCTAACTATTCCTTCCGGTACGATAATAAACCCTTATATTTTTTATCAAAACATCTCAAATGAATTCATAAACAATCATATCGGTTCATAGAATGCTGGTAAGAAGGGTGGTTATTTTTTATGCTTCAGGCTGAAAGGGCTGAAAAAATACTGCAATTCATCAATGAGAAAGGATTTGCTAAAACGACTGAACTAATTGATTTATGCCAGGTGTCAAAACCCACTATCATTCGCGATTTGCAAGTACTTGAAAAAGAAGGTGCTATTATTCGAACACATGGTGGCGCAAAGAGTGTAAAGAAGGGGACTAATTTTGAACCAAAACAAAGCTTGAAGGAGCAAATTGCAAATGAGAGCAAAAAACAGATTGCTAAAGTTGCAAAACAATATATTTTTCCTGGTGAAACCATTCTGCTTGATAGCGGGACTACTACATTAATGTTAGCTAACGAGCTTAAGGATATGGAAAATATTACAGTCATTACAAATGATATTAAGGTTGCGATGGTTCTGGCCGAGAATGATGGAATAGAGTTAGTCGTTCTTGGCGGTCAAAAGAGAAAAGGTGTATACAGTCTGATTGGCCCCATTACAGAAATGCTTACAAGTCAATTCCATGTAGATAAGGTGTTCCTTACTGCAGATGCGATACATATTCACAAGGGAATTACGAACTCAAATATAGAGGAATCTAGTGTGAAAAAGGCTTTCATAGACATTTGTAAGGAACGATTTTTATTAGTAGATAGTAGCAAATTCAGTTCAATTTCTTTTTTTAAAATTGCGGATATCTTTGAGGTCCAAACCATTATTACAGATGAAGGTTTTTTACAATTATCTGATCTCGAGTCTTGGAACAGTTTTTCTAAAGATATTATAACAGCTGGCAAAGAGGAAGGTGGTATATGAGTGAATCTACTTAATGGTTTATTGGATGAAGAGTTAATCTTTCTTAAGTTGAAATGCAATTCGAAAGAACAACTTCTAGGTTGGCTTGGAAACAAATTAGTCGAAAAGGGCTTCGTAATGCAGGGGTATGAAAAAGCACTCTTGGAACGAGAGGCTTTGTATCCTACTGGATTAGTGACAACCAGCTGTGGGGTTGCGATTCCACATGCTGAACCGTCCTATGTAATTAAAGAAAGAATTGCTATAGGTATTTTAGAAGATGGAGTAGCTTTTGGAAACATGGGGGCGTTAGACGAAGAAGTGCTGGTGCATGTTGTGTTTCTATTAGCATTAAAGCATTCTTCACAACATCTAGAAGTGTTACAGGCAGTAACGTCCCTTTTTCAAAATGAAGCATTTATGAATAATATTCAAAAGGCAGAGACAAAAGAAGACGTTCTAGAGTTGTTTCAATCAATCTTACTAGAGAAAAGGGGGTGAATCGGTGGAACAGCTCAAACAAATTATTAAAGAGCTCACATCCATATCTGGAGTAAGTTCTCGTGAGGATAAGGTCATATCTTATATGATAAAAAGTCTAAAGCCATATGGAGATCAAATCGAGGTTGACCCTTTAGGGAATGTTACATGTTCGTTTTTCTCTAGTGTTTCGAATCCGAAAAAGCTTATGTTGTTTGCTCACATGGATGAAATCGGGTTTATTGTCCGAAAGGTTGAGGAGAACGGGTTTTTGCGGGTTGAACGAATTGGTGGAGTACATGTAAATGTGTTGCCGGGGCTAAAAGTGGATGTAATCGGCTCGAAAGGAGTTATCCCGGGGCTCATTGGAACCACGTCCCATCATTTTACAAAGCAAGATCAAAAAGGAAAAGTACCCACTGATGGAATGTATGTTGATATTGGGGCACGAACGAGGGATCATGTGAAGGAACTAGGAGTCAATGTGGGTTCATTTATCACCTACCATTCTGATTTTACGGAACTAGCAGGTGACTTGATTTCCAATAAAGCCATGGATAACCGCGCAGCTTGTGCATGCTTGCTACTGTTAGCTCAGGAACTATTTCAGATAAAAGATAAACTCCAATGGGATATTCATCTAGTCGCATGTGTGCAAGAAGAGTTTAATATTCGGGGCATCATGCCAGTAGTGCGAAAACTATCACCAGATGTTTCGATAGGAATTGATGTCACTCCTTCTTGTGATACACCGGATATGAGCGGATATTCTGATGTGATCATTGGCAATGGACCAGCCATAACGTGTATGAACTTTCATGGCCGTGGGACATTAGCCGGGGTACTCCCTGATGAAGGATTATTTAATCAAATCGTTACGATTGCCGAGCAGCAGAATATACCCCTGCAACATGAAGTCGCACTCGGAGTTATTACTGAAAATGCCTTTATATCATTTGCTGAACAAGGCATAATGACAGCTGGTTTTTCGATTCCTACAAGGTATACTCATACTCCAATTGAAACAGTATGTCTATCTGATGTAAAAGCACTCATACACGTCCTCTTCCATTTTCTACAGTCTCTAACTACTCATACATCATTTGGAAAACAATACATACTCGAGAAAGGAGGTGCACAATGAAGACCATAATCGTAGCATGTGGTGCAGGTGTTGCAACTTCAACCTTAATTTGTGATCGAGTCCAAAAATTACTAAGCTCTCAACATATTCAAGCAAACATTATCCAATGTACACTTGGTGATATTTCACGCTATGTAGATCAAGCAAATGTGATTGTTACGTCGATGAAAGTCGATCGTTCTTATTCAATTCCTATTGTATTAGGTATTTCCTTTATTACTGGAGTGGGCGTAGAGCAAACAGAAAAAGAAATTTTAGAGAGTCTATCTTAGTTTTATCACATAAGGGGGATTGTGTATGGATTTTATTATTAGCGTGTTTGATTATATAAGTGGTTTAGGTGCCACTGTTATGATTCCAATCATTATTGCAATTGTTGGGCTTGTTTTCCGACTTAGTATCGGAAAGGCAATTCGTGCCGGTGTTCTAGTAGGTATTGGGTTTGTCGGTCTAAACCTAGTGTTAAATCTTATTTGGGACTATGTTGGTCCAGTAACAACTATTTTAATAGAAAAATTCGACCTTAATTTATCTGTTGTAGATGCGGGCTGGCCTGCTGCAGCTGGTGTAGCATTCGCTACAAAAGTAGGAGCCGTTATCATTCCTTTTATTATTATTGTTAATTTCCTCATGCTTCTGACAAAGCAAACCAAAACTGTCAATATCGATATATGGAATTATTGGCACTTTGCTTTTTCAGGTGCGATTATTATGTCGATCACAAATAGTTTCTGGTATGGATTACTTGGGGCAGCAGGGCACGCTATCATTGCTCTGAAAATCGCCGATGTATCTGCTGAAAGGGTTCAAAAAGAGATCGGTATACCAGGTATCTCCATTCCCCAGGGGTTTGCAATTACGACCGTCCCTATTTACATGCTCCTCGATAAGATATATGACAGGATTCCAGGCTTTAAAAATAGGAAAATTGATTCAGCCGCCATTAACCAAAAACTAGGGATATTCGGAGAACCATTTATGATTGGGTTATTCCTAGGTATTTTAATCGGTTTAGTAGTTGGCTATGATGTGAAGCAAACGATTGAATTAGGTGTAGCGATGGCTGCCCTTATGCTCCTTTTACCACGAATGGTTAAAGTGATTATGGAAGGTCTAGTGCCCATTTCAGACGCGGCAAAAGCCTTCTTGGAAAAGCGTTTTAAAGGCTCGGAGTTTTATATCGGACTTGATTCAGCCGTAACTCTTGGACATTCAACCACAATCACAATCGGAATCCTACTCATTCCAATTACCCTACTCCTAGCAATGATTATCCCATTAAATACAACCTTACCTTTCGGTGATCTAGCTGCAACTGCATTTTTTATCGCGATGGCCACTCCTATTCATAGAGGGGATTTCTTTAGAACGTTAATAAGTGGAACCATTGTAATGGCTATCATTCTCATGCTTGCAAGCTATTTTGCTCCGGTTATTACTGAAACAGCTATGAATACAGGCTTTGACTTCCCTGAAGGTGCAACCGACATTACTGCATTATCAGCTGGTAATCTAGTAGCCTATGTGTTTTCCTTATTCGCCAAGTTAAAAATAGTTGGCGTGTTCTTAATCGTAGCCTTCGTAGCAGCGGTATTATTCTTCTTCAGAAAACCATCAACATCAGGGAATACGAATTAAAAATATGACTAACAAGAGGTGCAGGTATGACTTGGTTAAAAGAAGTAATTGGAACGGAGAAATGTATTATTGCAATGTGTCATCTATTACCACTTCCTGGAGACCCGAATTTTGACAACGAAAAAGGGATGGACTACGTGATATCGATGGCTCGAAAGGACCTACATGCCCTTCAAGATGGTGGAGTAGATGCGGTTATGTTTTCCAATGAGTTTAGCCTGCCGTATCTAACAGATGTACGAACCGAGACAGTTGCTGCAATGGCGAGAATCATAGGTGAATTGAAAAGTGAAATTAAAATTCCATTTGGTGTAAATGTCTTATGGGATGCCAAGAAGTCACTAGATTTAGCAGCCGCAACGAATGCGTTGTTTGTTAGAGAAATCTTTACTGGTGCTTATGCAAGCGACTTCGGGATATGGAATACCAATGTAGGGGACACCATTCGTCATAAGCATCATCTAGGTGTAGGTGATGTGAAGGTTTTATTCAATATTATTCCTGAGGCAGCTAGTTATCTGGCACCTAGAACAATTGAAAGTATTGCAAAGTCAACAGTCTTTAATAATCAGCCTGATGCACTTTGTGTTTCTGGGTTAACAGCAGGTGTGGAGACAGATGCTCAACTTATGAAGCGAGTGAAGAAAACTGTTCCGGAAACTGTTCTTTTCGCGAATACGGGTGTGAGGCTAACCAATTTTGAACAGCAGTTAGAGGTGGCAGATGGAGCCATTGTTGGAACAACATTTAAATACGACGGAAACTTCCATAATCATGTTGATAAAAAGAGAGTCAAAGAATTCATGGATGAGGTAAAAAGATTCAGGAACTGACAGATGCTGGTGGGGCAAGGGGAATGTTCCTTGTCCCACCGACGTTTGAGGAAGGGGGACGAACGATAGCAGTGGTCTTCGAGGTAGTTTCTGCTGGTGGTTAATTCATTAAAAAATATGACATGTTACACCAGGTATACGGTCATAGAGAAATAATGGAGGTACAAATGAAGATTTCACCTTCGATTGCATCTGCAAACCCATTGCAACTAGGCGAAGAAGTAAAGAAAGTTCAAGTGCATTATGACGATCTTCACATCGACATTGAGGACGGAAACTTTATATCGAATATCACCTTTGGACAGAAAACCATAAAAGCTCTTCGAAGTGTTACACATCTTCCATTCTCATTTCATCTAATGGTTACCAATCCATATGATTACTTGGAACAACTTATGGATTTATCACCAAGCATCATATTTGCCCATGTTGAGTCACTTCCATATCCAAGTGATTTTTTATCAAAAGTACGTAAGGCAAATCAAAAATGCGGTTTAGCCTTCAATCCAAAAACACCAGTAGATTCTTATTCTTACTTAATGAATCAGGTAGATGGCATATTAATTATGACCTCAGAACCCGACGGACAAGGACAATTGTTTAATGTGGCAATGGTTGAAAAGGTTAAGAAGGTTGCTAAGAACTACAACTTTAACGGAGAAATATGGGTTGATGGTGGCGTTAAATACGAGCACCTTCCACTCTTAGTTGAAGCCGGCGCTACACACGCAGTAATGGGTAGGGCCGTTTTTGGAGAATAGCTGGACTATAGCGGCACGTGGGATTTCGGACTTTGATTGGATATTTTTAATTGTATTTTATTTCGTAGCATGACCTGGGCCACAGGGACATGTCCCTTGTCCCACTTTCGAGTCCAGGTAACACCAAGGAGGGCAGGTATCTGCCCTCCTTTTTCATCATTTTACCTCGTTGATACAATTGATTGTCTTTTATATAACAAGGAACCCAAGATAAAGGCGACCCCACCCCAAAGGAGCATGTTCCCAAAACCAAGCCAAAGCGGGGATGAAAGAATAGGAGTATTATAGACCATACTGTCTCTTAGGCCGTCTGCAAAATAGGTGAGCGGAAGGATGTTTGAGATAGGTTGCAGCCATTCAGGCATTGTTTCAATAGGAAAGAAAATGCCGCTAACAAACATCATGAGAAAGCTAACAATGTTTGCCACTCCCATATAGGCTTCATTCGTATTGCTAAAAGAAGAAATAAAATAGCCAATCGCATTGAAAGCGAGAGCTCCCATTAAGAAGACTAATAGTAAACTAGGGAAGTTAATAAACAGATTGGCCCCGAATACGAATACGCCAATTAAGGATAAGAGCGTGATTTGGATGATGCTAAATACAAGACGCATGATCATATCACTAAGTCCAAAGATGCCCATTTTTGCAGGGGTCATCCGTAACCTTTTGATTAATCCTTTTCTACGCATATCCACTAAGTCAACCATTCCGAACAAGCCACCTTGAGCAATGGATAAAGCGATCATTCCCGTTAAGAGAAAGTCAGTATAATCTAATTCCGGATCGCCTGAGGAAACCGTCTCGAATTGCTGGTTAAAAG
This sequence comes from Ferdinandcohnia sp. GQ5, assembly GCF_059759275.1. Lineage (NCBI taxonomy): Bacteria > Bacillati > Bacillota > Bacilli > Caryophanales > Bacillaceae > Ferdinandcohnia > Ferdinandcohnia sp. GQ5. The sequence goes on along the minus strand of NZ_JCAXEW010000013.1, from coordinate 97,260 downwards.
TTGGGGTGGCACCAACGGCTTGTAAGTTTGCCTGCTGAATGAAATTATCGAGAATTCCCGAAACGACTTGGGTTGATACACTTTGTTCATTCTCTTTGTTTACGATCAGCTTGATCGATGTTGACTGTGCCGATTCTGGCAAAATGATGGCAGCATCGACTTCCTTTTCTATTACTAAATCTTTTGCTTTATCTTCACTAACCGAACCATCTCCGCTTTCTTCGATAATCGGAACTTGTTGCAGTTGTTTTTCCATCATCGTAGATGTTTCATTCGGAGATTCATTCACAATCACCACCTTCGTGTTGAAATCATCACTTGAACCACCGCTGAATATCGTCATAAAGATAACCATTAAAATGACTGGGAAGAAAATCCCCCAAAACCAAGCTTGTTTTTCACGGAAGGTTAATTTTAGCTGAGCAAGGAACATTTGTTTAAATTGCTTGAGATTATTCATCCTAATCCCTCCACTCCTTACCGGTATAAGCTATAAAGACATCTTCAAGACTCATTTCGTGAATGGAAACTTGTTCGACTTGATATTCCTTTTCCTTTGTGAATTTAAAGAGGTTAAACAGTGAATCCTCTGGTTTAATGGTCCATAGATTAAGCGTGGTGTCCTCCCGTTCTGTTCGTGTTATAGATTCAATCGACTTTGCAAAAAGCTCCGCATCCTGGGCGGCTTTCTCTCCATCAAGGAAGGATAATCGTACCTCTCTTTCGTTTGTTAATTTTTCGATTAAACCGGAAGGGGAGTCCAAGGTTACAACCAACCCCTGGTCAACGATACATACTCTGTCGCTCAGTTTTTCAGCTTCTTCCATATAATGAGTGGTAAGAATCGTCGTTTTCCCTAAATTTTTAAGCTCAAGAATAATGTCCCACACATTTCGTCGTGCCTGAGGATCGAGGCCAGTTGTCGGTTCATCCAGGAATACAATATCGGGATCACTAATCATGGCAAGCCCGATGGCAAGTCGTTGCCGCTGACCGCCCGATAATTTTTTTACTTGGTTCTTCCGGTGCTCCGTAAGATTAACCAATTTGAGAATTTCCTCCGTTGACCGCGCCTTGTCATAAAATGTAGCAAATAGATTCAAATTTTCTTCTGGTGTCAATAAATCAAACATGGCACTCGATTGTGGCTGTACACCAATTTTCCTTTTGATCGTTAGTGCATGCTTCTTCCAGTTCAGTTCACCAAACTGTATTTCTCCTTGATCTGGCGTGACCAAGCCTTCTATCATTTCTAGTGTTGTTGTTTTTCCTGCCCCATTTGGACCGATGATGGTAAAAATCTCTCCTTCTTTTACAGAAAAGCTAATATCTTTAACGGCTTGAATGGAACCAAATGATTTCTTTAAATTCCGAACTTCTAACACATTCATACTTACATCACCTTTCCTTGAAATATAGCCATTTTTGCAAAAGCCCTACACCAAAAGTAGTACCACGTTTATTCCTATGATGTGAGCAAAGGAAAAATTCGTAATGAATTGATTAGGTCACGCTAACTTCTCGAAGTTTGTCGAAAATTTAGACCGTAATCAAATCTAAAACCCTATACTCCAAAAGTTACAATTCTACATAAAAACTAGGTATTTCCGCTGATTTGATAGGATAGGACCAACTATTCATTTTTAATAAAAGTTTCGGTTTTCGAAGTAATTTGATAGAAATAGTCAAAACTAGTACAGTTTCGACAGCGGAAATCGACAAATCTAAATCTACTAAACTCATACAATCTAGTTGTATTCACAGAAAAAATAGTAGAGTGGAGTGGTGGTAGTGAAGAAGAAAAAGGTTATTTCTACGTTAGGGGTTATTGCATTATCGGCAAGTTTGGTAACGCCGGTGTTTGCACAACAACCGGAAACATCACCTGGGACACCTGATGAGCAAGTTTTATCTGTAGAGGGGTTCACGAATCATGAGCAGTTAGGGAAAAAACTGCAGCAAATCGCAAAGAGCAGCCAAGGAAAGGTTCAGGTTGAGGTAGCGGGTTACTCAAACCGAGGTAGAGAAATCTACAAGGCGACAGTTGGCCAAGGAGACAAGGTCATTTTACTCGAAAGTGAAATTCACGGAAATGAACCGACAGGAACGGAGGCCATACTCAACATTTTACAATTCTTGGGTACAAATTCTCCTGAAGCACAAAAGATTCGTGAAGAGGTTACGATTGTAGCGCTACCGAAAATGAACCCAGACGCGTCTGAGTTGAGTCGTCGTGGAAATGATTTAACATGGGCAGAGGTAGTAGAGGACTTTCCACAATTAGCAAGCGTAAGACCAACATGGAACTACTATACATATCAGAATCAGACTTTTGATTATGCATCACAGCCAGGCTTTGATGTTAACCGTGACTTTAATCCAAACCTTGATTATGTCCCACAGCCTGAGGACTTCCCAGGGAATTCTTCTCAACCAGGATGGTTCATTACACCTGAATCCCAGGTCGTTCGTGACGTGTATAAGGACCTTCAAGCTGAGTTTGGCAAGGTGGACGTATTTGTAGACTTACACCATCAAGCACCATACTATGAGGTAGAAGGCACAGACGATCTAGTCACGTTCTCTATCAGTGGCCAATTCGTCCCAGACCCAGCCACAACTGAAAAATATGCCGAATATGCGGATACATACGACTATGATTTCTCGCGCCAGCTGAATGTTGCAGTGTTTGACGCCTTACAAGAAAAAGGGAATGCAAACATTTCCCTTTATCCACAAGGCCTTGACCTACCAGGAACAGCGTTAGGAACATTTGCATTAAACGGAAGTGGCGCCGTGTTGTTTGAAGTAAGAGGCCAAACACAAAGCATGGGCCAAAAGAAAAAGGGGGAACTAGTAAAAGCAGTTGAAAGAGGTCTATACGGAATTATCAACGGCGTAGCCGATGGAACCGTGTACGACATTAACCCTGAAGAATACGAGTCAATTCCATTGACCAAAGGTAGACAATAGGCGAAGCTCATGTTGAAGATTCGAAAGTTGTCAAAAGTGTGGGTCACAGGGACAGGTCCCTTGTCCCACTTCTTTCTCACAGTAACGTCTAGGGATACCGGTGCAAGATCGCTTCGGGATAAGTTAAAGTTACTATATTAAAGTGATAATGATATTTTTTGGATGCTTGTAAATTTACAGGCATCTCTTATTTTTTGTTGAACCATGAAATACTACCGATATCTCGTCACGATCACCCCATCCACGTTATTCCCAGAAATCTCATATTGAGAAAGAATAGGTTCTACGATTTCAAGTGTGTCTGAAACAGGGTGGTAGGAGATGTAATAGTCTATTTCTCCAACCGTTGTCATCACGTTCTTTTCTTTTTTTAGATAATCTATGTATTCCTCCAGCACGAGGTCCTTTTCCTTCATAAGCGCACTATGGGGCAAGCCTACATAGCGAAAGTGCCATGGCTCATATTCAATTCCGGTAATATCTGTTTTGTCCTCTGGATACCGGAGAATAAATCCGTATTTCCATGCATTTTCTGCCATCCATTTTCCTTCAGGGGCATTTTCCATTTTCATCATGGTCGAGCCAACATCGAGTGATAATCCTAGATTATGCTCACTATAACCTGGTGGCAAGGCATAACTAGATCCCATCTCTTTATAGAGTTTTGCTTGTTCTTCAAAGTCTCGAAATCCACTATTCACCGAAAAGTGAACCAGCCCATCCTTTTTGGCTGCATCCATCATCATAGAAAATTCGAGTCCCGCCTCTTTTGATAGAGAAATAGAATCAACGCTCGTCCCGAATTGTTTACCTAATTCCTCTATTGATGATAAGGCTACAATATCTTCTTTTATACTCGTTTGTTTAATCGGGTAGGTATTGTTGGCTAACAGCAAGTCTCCTTGGGAAATCTGATTCTCGTTAATATCAATGGTTTTGATCTTCTTTACGGGGGGCTCTCTTTTCATCATGTTAGAAACGATTAATGATTCATTTTGTGTTTCTTCAGGTTGAAGGAACGGAATTGAAATCACAAGAGTAGCAGCAATAATCGTAATCAAGAAAGCTGGCAATATCCATTTTTTCATCCGCTGCAATTATCTCGCCTCCTTATCGATTATACGATTATCTTACTTTTTTATTATATTCGTTACTGTGGTATTCAAGCTTATTTATCAATTTTTCTCTAAGTATTGGATCCCTGGCATCACTAATTAAATGGGAGTAATATTTCATCATAAGAAAATGCCAATATTTAAGAATCATTTTCTTTCCACCTTACACTATACATTTAAATATTATATCGACAAAAGTCGTCAGTATTTTAATTCGGAAGAGGTTCGTTCTTTTTCCGATTGGTAACTGTTAGGAAAATGAAAAACCAGACTGAAATAAACAAAATAGAGGCTTTTCTCAATGTATTCACTCCTTATAAAATGGAAAAGAACGCCTTTTAATTCTATGCTACTTCCTTCTTCCTTACAAATAAAGATATCCGAAATACAAGAAAAAAACTGTCTAACTAAGACAGTTTTTCCAATTAACAATAAGTAACTTTTTAGCATCTATAGCTCTCAGCTTTCTATTTGCCAACCATAGCATCTATTCTTTGGGGTCGTATCCTACAACCGTCCATATTCCAGTAGAATCTTGTCTGATTAACCTCTTTAGGTAAACTCTTGATATAGGAGTTTTCTTTCCAGTTACTTCAACTATGGCATCTTTCCCTGTGTTTTCAACTACTTTTAAGTCACTTTCTGTTATTGGATATTCACCACTAATACCTTCAGGTGAAATCTTCAGACTTACAAAAACTTGTGAGGCAAATAATGGGTCAAGTTTAAAGACTGAGTGTCCTGCATCTGCACTTTTCTGGTCATTTTTCTCAACTTCTAGGTTAACAGGTACTTCGATTTTTCCTTTTTTGGAGGACTCATCCAATGGGATATTCACATCACCATCTGTCATAGTTTCTGTGAAATCAACCAATCCATCTAACGTCGTATTTCCAATTATAGTAAACTCTAGATCTTTTTCCTGCCATCGAATAGAGTGAAGGTCAGTTGTACTAGCATACGGAATGGAGCCTACAAGGATTCCATGATCCGCTATAGGAGACAGAATCTCTGCAGTTTGATTCTCGATTTTACCTAAAATGGCATTAGAATCAGGAGTGAATTCATCGGTAGCCCTTCCTTGAATGACAGTAATTATTTTGTCTTGAGTAGGATTCATATAATAAAGCTTCAAAGTCTCATGATCTGTTAAGATAGCGATCCTCTCTAATGAAAAGCCAGCTGGATTTCCACTCGGTAATTTAGGTGAAAAGTCGACATACTCCTTAACTTCCATCCAGTTATTTAAAACTTGCTCACCATCTGACTCGATTTCTTCATAGTTGCCTGGAACATTGTATGTCAGTAATTCATCTGGAATCTGTTCAGTAACTTCCAAATCAGTGAATGTTATTTTGTATTGAAGCGCATTGTACATCGTCGTTTCTTTTTGAATCGGTAGATTTGTAGCACGATCAATCCAAATCCGATAAGGCTCTCCACCTTGTGGAATAACTTCCAAAATCGTGGCTTCACGGCCATCAATCGATTCTTCCCCGATCACCTCAGTGGATAGCGCATTTTTCACTTCTTCAATCTCATGTCCAAGTTCAAATGTAAAACGATACGTATCAGGAAATGGTGCGAACAGATGAACTTGCTCCTGATCGGGAACAATTTGCCATTTCTTTTCGCCATTATTTACTGTAACTAAGTCTTTATGCGCGCCTTTCAACCCCTCCGTATAATAGTCGCCATTTTGATTTGCCCATACTTTTAATGTTGACTGTGTGATCGAATCTCCATTCGCATTGGTTTCGACGATTGTAAGATTCCCATGATATGCTTTTACTTCTTGAAAAGCTTCTTCCATGGCGTGAACGATGTTGGCGTTGTTAGTAAGAGGCAAGAAGAAATTCAGTGCAATTGCTAAGAACAGTATGGCTGCGATACTTGCCACGCTTGTAACCCAGAAACGTTTTTTCTTGTATGATGTTTTCTTTTTTGGTCTGTTCTTTTTAATAGAATTTACTAATGTTTTCTCATAACCTGTCTGTGGCATACATGGTTCTTTTAAGCTGTGAATTTTCCTTACAGTTTCGTAAAGTTCATTTAGTTCTTCATTGTTTGTTGGATTTCCATGTGCACTTGGTTTTTGCTCTGCATTTAAATCATCTATATAATCAGATAGTTTTTTATGATTGTCGTTCATTCATTTATTCCTCCTTTTCATGTGCATTAAGGATTTCAGAAAGCTTTTGGATGGCTCGATACTGTATTACACGTATGTTTGCTTCTGTTTTGTTCATCAATTTAGCTGTATCCGCTACGGAATATCCTTGTAGAATTCTTAATTCGATAATGGTGCGCTGCTCTTTCTTCAGTTGAGTTAGTGCTTTTTCAATAACCATCCTCTGTGCACTCATTTCGGTAGCATCGTCTATGGCACTTTCCAGTGGATTTATCATTTCGAGATTAACGTGTGTGCCTCTCCGCTTTTTCTTGCGCCATACATCACGAAGCAAATTTAAAGCCACGCTTCTCAAATAACCACTGTATTTTTCTGGTTGAATGCCTCCCTTTTGTAAAAAGGGGATGGCCTTTACATACGTTTCTTGCGTAATATCTTCGGCTTCCTCACGATTTTGAACTTTATAATATATATATCGATATACTTTTTCCCATGTCGCAGAACAAATCTCCTCAATGGAATTCAAGTCAGCATCGTGTCCTATTTTCCTTGCATGTTTGTTGTCGGACATAAGACGTAACTCCTTTTTCCCTGGCCAGGTTTCTCATACTAATAAAAACGTTCTACAAGGCTAAAACGTTACATTTTTTTTGCGTCACAGTGACGCCCGGGAGGGACAGAGGGATAGGTCCCTTGTCCCAGAACCAAGTGTTAAAGAATATTACGGTACTATTAATTTACTTCGACCTGTACTAATTGCAAAATTTTATTTCAAACAAACGTTTGATTAGCAGTCTAAGACAACAGTACCAAGCACTTTCAATTTCAATCAACGCTTGATTGGACGACTTTTTGGGTGGAGTAGAAATGCTGTTCTAGTGGTGAAACGAGGTGAATTACTATTCTAATTCTTTGGGCTAGACCCCAATGTGCATCAAATAGATGAAAGGAGATGTATGTGAAGTGTTTGGGGAGGAAAGCCTAGCTTTCTAGAACCACAGGAGCGGTCAGTGAAACTTCCCTCTGATCATACGTAATAAACCTTTACGGTACATTTTAAATAGAAATTTCACGATGAAATAAAAGAATATGGAGAAAAGAACGGTATTAATAAAGGCCCCTTCTAGAAATGTAAATCCTTTTGAAAAAAGGCTATTTACTCCATCTAACGTATGTTCCAGAGCATCTGCGTAGTCAACATCCTCGAGTTCATCTACTCTCGTACTCCTATCTAAAAGAAGACTACCAACTTTATAATTTAACAAAAATAACGCAGGCCACAAGGGAGACCCAATCAAACCACCTACAAAGGCTGCCACTGTATTCGCCCTAACTAATTTTGCTAGGCCGACCGAGAGAATCACGCCAAGTCCAAAAGTAGGATACCAATTTGGTATAAAACCCAATGTAAAACCTAACGCCACCTGATGAGGGCTATCGTTAACTCTAAGTAAACGCACAAGATTATATTTAACTTTTCGACCTAATTTCATATTGATTACGCCTCCAATTGCTTAAGACAAACACTTTATCCAGCAATGCTTGTTGTGTGTCTAGTGTATCATACGCTAAACACTTTAATGAGGACAAGTACAAAAGGGAGAGAGACGAGAGGGGCGTACCACTACAGAAATTATAGAGAGGAAATAATTAATAATGTACTATTTATTAATTTAACTTGTATCAACTGCGAAATATTTTTCAAACAAAAGCTTGATGGAACTATTATTTGCGTCTTAAAGAAATGCTAATATAGTAGTGAAACTGGGACAGAGGGACCGGTCCTGTATCTCAGAAATATATTGACTAAATTTTTTAATAATTCTTATTGATTTTAAATTCTGAATAATATACAATAAATTTACAGAAAATTTCTGAGTTTTTTCTGAAATAATTGGAGGGCAAGTTATGAAAGTTACATTAAAAGATATTGCTGAGAGGGTAAATGTGTCAGTATCAACTGTATCAAGAGTACTGAATAATACACCAACATCAATAGATGAAGAAACTCGAAATGAGATTTTTAGTATTTCTAGAGAACTAGGATATAAAAAACATATGAAACCCACAGAAAAAATCAGAAATATTTCTGAAGTACAGATTGGTTTATTGCTAAATAATTCAAAAAATAAATACAAGGATCCATATTTTTCAGAAATTATCTATGGTATTGAACAAGAATTGATGGACCAGGGTTTAAATATACAATTTACCATAGATGAACAGGAATTGCAGGAAGGTATGTTGCCAACTAAATTCACTGGAGATAACACTGCTATTATTGTTGTTGGCCCACTTGAAAACTCATATCTTCAAACGATTAAACAACAGGTCTCAATCATCATATCTGTTGGGGGAAACCCCTCTTTACCCATTGATTATGTCACCCTTGATTTTAAAAAGAGTGCATTCAATGCGGTTAGTCATCTATTGAATCTTGGACATCGAGATATTGCTTTTATTGGGGCAAATGCACTTTCCGAAAGTGTAATAACTGAGGAAGCAAGATACCAAGGATATGAACAAGCCCTAAATAACGCTAATATTCCTATAAAAAAAGAATGGATTAAAAATGGCAGTTTTACAGTTAATGGTGGGTACCGTGCGATGAAGGAAATTTTGGCTTTAGATCATCTTCCTACAGCATTATTCATTGCCAGTGATAGGATGAGCTATGGCGCATATAGGGCGATTCAGGAAAAAGGCTTAACGATACCTAATGACATATCTATTATTTCCTTTGATGATTTAGAAATGTCACCCTATATAAATCCACCTTTGACGACAGTTCGCGTACATAAAGAAGAGTTAGGTAGAATAGCTGTTAAATTACTATCAGAACGAGTAAAAGGTGAAATCACACTTCCATTAACTACATATTTGCCAACTGAGTTAATTGTCCGCAAAAGCTGCGGTAACAATAATAAATAATTAAAAGGAGGAATCAGCCCAATCGCAACTATTCTAGTAAAGCCATTAAGTGGAGGGGGATTTAAATGAAAGCGTTTAAAAAAGGAGGAAGTAAAATGAAAGCGTTTAATAAAACTGGTTTTATTCTTTTTGTATCCCTTATGATTGCCTTTTTATTAACAGGGTGTGCAGGCTCATCTGATAGTAGTAATGGAGAATCAGATCCGGCAGAGAATAGTGATAAAGAAACAATTGAATTTGTATACTGGGCTGCTGCGGGCGGAGAGGAACAAGCATTTTTAGATATGATCGAGGATTTTGAGGAAAAAAATCCAGATATTGATGTAAAACCGAACCAAGTACCATCTCCATCACAAGGGGACTATTACACCAAAATCCAGACAAGAATCGCTGCGAATGACTCGCCAGATATCTTCCGAATTCAATACCAAAAGTTTGGAGAATTTGCTAGTAAAGGTGCTTTACTAGATGTTACCGATATTTTAGAAGCAGATAAGGAAAACTTTAATTCTAGTTTATTAACAGCAGTCACGTTTGAAGATAAAATCTTTGGTTTACCACATCACACAGATACTTTAGCCGTTTTCTATAATAAGACATATTTAGATGAACTAGGAATTGAAGCTCCAAGTACGCCTGAAGATGCTTGGACATGGGAAGAATTTATTGATGTAGCTACAAAAATTGAGGATGCTGGGCTAGCTGAAAAAGGAATTGCATTTAACTGGGCAGCGAGTTCCTCATACCGTTCTCTACCATTCTTCTTCCAAAATGGAGCAACCATACTAAATGAAGACGCAACAAAAGGAAATGTAGATACTCCAGAGGCTATTGAATCTTTTAGATTTTTACAGGATATGTTTAAGAACCATATGTCACAAGGTAATAGCATGAAGGGTTCAGATGATTTCAATATGTTATTTTCTTCTGGAAATGTTGGACTATTAATCTCAGGAAACTGGATGATACCGAAATACGAAACTGATATGAAAGATTTTGAATGGGGCGTTACATACATGCCTGTGAAGCAGTCTGCAGCATCTGACTTAGGTGGTAATGGTATAGCAATTCCGGCTGCTTCTGAACATAGTGAGGCTGCTAAGAAATTTTTAGCCTATATGGGTGAAGCAGAAGTTATGAAGGCATTTGTAGAGAAAGGTTTATTCTTACCTTCCCGTACAGATATTACTGAACCATTTAATTATGCAGTTGAGGATCCTGAAATGCTGAATCTATTTATCGAACAATCACAGACAGTGCCATCGGAGTTGGCTCAAACAGTGACAAGCACTAATTTTTCTAAGATAAACCAAGCTTTAGCAGAGACATTAGAAGAGTTATTTATTTCCAATACAACACCTGAAGATGCAGCTAAGAGTTTCAATGAAAGGATCAACTCTATACTTGAAGAAAACTAAAAGGGGTTATAGCTATGTATTTCATGAAAAATTGGTATAAAAAGAACTCAATAGCAATTGCCCCCTATATATTCATTGCACCCAATGTCTTATTGTTTTTAATCTTTATGATTATTCCAATCATTTTCACATTCTATATTAGCTTTCATGATTGGGGTATTCTTGGGGCACCAGTATTCATTGGATTTCAAAATTTCGTGAAACTGTTTTCGGATAACGTATTTTGGACGTCGCTTGGAAATACCGTCTATTATACAGCTGCCACTGTTCCTTTGAGTGCTGCATTCGGTTTATTAGGGGCTATCTTGCTTAACCGCAAGATTCCTCTGCGCCCTATCTTTCGTACGATCTTCTTTGCTCCTGTTGTTGTCTCCATGACAGCAGCAGGACTCATTTGGACATGGATGTTCAATCCACACTATGGATTGTTTAATGAAATTCTCTCTTACTTTGGAATTGGGTCAGTTGACTGGTTAACTTCAACGACTTGGGCAATGCCGGCCATCATAATTACAACGCTATGGCTACGAATTGGTTATTGTTTAGTTATTTATTTAGCAGGACTCCAAGCTGTTCCGGACAGCCTTTATGAGGCAGCAGATATGGATGGAGCAAATGATTGGCAGAAGTTCTGGAGAATTACACTTCCCATGATTAAACCCACAACCGTCTTTATCATCGTGATGGAAGTTATACATGGTTTCATGGTCTTTGACCTTATCTACACGATGACAAATGGTGGTCCAGGCTTTTCAACAACAGTAATCGTTCAGTATATTTACCAAAAAGCATTTGTTGAAGGTGACATGGGCTATGCATCAGCAATCGGTACCGTCTTCTTCCTGATTATTATGGTATTAACTGCTATACAGCTTCGGATAGGGAGGGATGATTCATGAAATCAACAGCTACTCCAATTTCTCATAAAGAACATCCAGAAACAAACCCAACAAGGAACTTCCGTAACATTACAAGTATGCAACCTAAGAGAAGAAGGAAACGGTCATTTACTGTAAAACAGACAGTTGCATTTATCGCCTTATGCTTTATGGCTCTATTATTTATCATGCCGTTCTTTTGGATGTTGTCTACATCTCTAAAGTCTCCTGAGGAGGTAAGTTCAAAGAATGTTACTCTTTTTCCTGAAGAGTTAAGATGGAGTAATTTTATTGATGCACTAGATGCAGCTCCTTTTCTTGGTTATATCGGCAATTCTTTAATTGTCAGTATTTTAGCTGTGGCGCTTACCGTGTTTATCAACTGCTTGGCTGGCTATGCCTTTGCAAAATACAGCTTCAAAGGAAGAAACTTTTTATTTCTAATGGTACTTAGTACATTAATGATTCCCGTCCAGATCACAATGGTACCAAACTTCTTTATATTAAAAGAATTGGATTGGATCAACAGTTACGCTGGTCTAATCGTACCTAGAGCAGCAGAGGCATTTGGACTGTTTTTGGCAAGACAGTACATTTTAAATATTCCTAACTCATTAATTGAAGCGGCAAGAATTGACGGAGCAAGTGAATTTAAAATTTTTACTAAGGTCATCTTGCCAAATATTAAACCCCTAATCGCAGTGCTCGTTATTTTTACATTTATGTGGAGATGGAATGAATTAGCATGGCCACTAATTGTTGTATCTGAAAAAAGCATGTACACTGTCCAATTAGGTCTAGCTATGGTAAAAGGTGAACATTATATTGAATGGACTCAAATAATGCCACTCACTTTATTATCGATTATCCCTATCTTACTTGTATTTCTGTTCTTCCAACGATACTTTATTCAGGGCTTTGTCGGTTCTGGAATGAAAGAATAAATATGATTTGAGGAGAGATTCATTATGACAAAGGTAACTATTATAGGTGCTGGAAGTGTTGTATTCGCCAAACGATTAATATCAGATATTATTTCTTATCCAGAACTATCAGACACCACTTTTTGGTTAACAGATATCAACGAAGAAAGACTGGATACCGCAAAAAAAATGGCTAGTAACTTAATCAAAGGAAAAGAAGCCCAAGTATTTGCGACATTGGATAGAAAGCAAGCACTTAGAGATGCTGACTTTGTATTAAATCTAATTCAGGTAGGAATGCATGAAGCGACAGTCAAAGACTTTGAAATTCCTAAAAAATACGGGCTTAAACAGACAATTGCTGACACTCTAGGAGTTGGTGGAGTATTCCGTTCATTGCGCACAATCCCGGTGTTGCTTGATATATGCAAAGATATGGAGGAAGTTTGTCCCGATGCCTATCTATTAAACTATACAAATCCAATGGCCATGTTAATGCATGCCGTATCTAAGGCAACCTCTATTAAATCTGTTGGACTATGTCATAGTGTTCAAAATACGGCTGATGATCTTGCATCCTACTTGAATATTCCAGTTGAAGAACTAGATTATAAGGTTGCTGGAATTAATCATATGGCATGGTTTTTAGAATTAAAGCAGAATGGTGAGGATTTATATCCTAAACTATTTGAAGCCATGGAGAAAGAAGAAATTTATAGCCAAGATAAGGTCCGTTTTGAAATGATGAAACGATTGAATTATTTTGTTACAGAATCCAGTGAGCATATGTCAGAGTACACTCCATACTTTATTAAAAGAGACGAACTTATTCAACGCTTTGATATTCCTATCGACGAATATATTCGTCGAAGCGAAAACAACTTAAAGAAGTTTGAAGAAACCAAGGTTAAAGTGGAAAATGGGGAAATCATTGAGGCAGAGAAAAGCCATGAATATGGTGCACCAATCATCCATTCTATCACAACAGGTACAGACCGTGTTATTTGGGGTAATGTCGCCAATACAGGTTTGATTACAAACCTGCCAAATGATGCTTGTGTAGAAGTTCCATGTCTAGTTAATAAAGGAGGAATTCAACCTTGCTATGTTGGTGAACTACCTCCGCAATTAGCTGCGATGAACATGACAAATATCAATGTACAACAACTAACAGTTGAAGCTGTTCTAACTAAAAATATCGATTATGTTTATCAAGCAGTCATGATGGACCCACACACTGCTTCCGTCCTTTCACTTGATGAAATCTGGGATATGACAAAAGAATTAATTGATGCACATGCAGATCTATTACCAGAATTCACATCTGGAAGAAACCTGCACAAAAACAACCTAGTTGCAAACTAGGGACAGAGGGACAGGTCCCTCGTCCCACTTCATATCTGATTTATAAGAAATTATACTAGAGTACTAATAGCTCGATAGTGCAGTAACCTGTACTAATCGAGCTATTTTTGTAAATGCCGATTTCAAACAAACGTTTGTTTGAATTTTTACTATTGAAGAATAGGAAGAAAGGACTCACCAAACCTTTATATTATACATTTCTTCGCTTTGACCCTATATAAAACCTCCTCAGTTTAAGATAGCCTTTTGAAATGGTACAATGAATGAAACTAGAAATGAAAGGATGGTTATGTAATGCGATTAATGGGAAAAAAGATTATCGGTCTTGTTCACCACGACTTTGAAGATCTAGAACTATGGTACCCGGTTATGAGGCTTAGAGAAGAAGGGGCTATTGTGGACCTTGTTGGTGAAGAAGCGAATCAGAAATATATAGGTAAGTACGGTGTCCCTGCCATTTCCGAATTTGCGTATGGTGATATAAAAGCAGAAGATTACGATGCGATTTTAGTGCCGGGAGGATGGGCTCCAGATAAAATTCGTAGGTTTCCGGAAGTATTATCGATGCTACAGCAAATGAACGATGACAAAAAGCCAATCGGACAAATTTGTCATGCAGGTTGGGTACTAATCTCAGCTAAGATACTGGAAGGGAAAAAAGTGACGAGCACTCCAGGAATTAAAGATGACATGGAAAATGCAGGCGCGACTTGGTTTGACGAACCTGTCGTAACCGACGGCCATCTCGTCTCTAGCCGCCGTCCACCAGACCTACCAGACTACATGAGAGAATTTATAAAAGTCCTGGAACAAAAATAGTGGGGTTCCCTCATCCCAAGAAAAATGGTGGGACAACGGACCTGTCCCCTCGTCCCACCGCATTTTTTGAAAGCCTTGAAGGGCTTTTTTTTATGCAAAGAATGTCAGTGTAAACTATAGTGGAAAACCAATGGCTTGATTTTACAGTAATCTGTACTAATCGGGCTATTTTTGAATTCTTCGACTTCAAACAAACGATTTTTAAAGGTTGAACTCAATGATATCGGGGAATTTTCAAGTCTATCAATTGTTTGTTTCAATTGGTTTTGTGAGGAAAAGGGACTCCTGGGTTAGACTGTTATACTGTCGTATTAAAATCTTAGTATAGGAAAGGAGGAACAGGTTTCACTTTGCTATAATGTAGTAGTTAGGATGAGAACTCCAGTCAAGGGAAGGATTGCCTTGATGTTAAGTATAGATGAGATTACTAATTTTAAGGAGCGAAGGAAACTATGAAAATAGTCATTGCAGAACGGGATTACAATGAAGGTGTTGCAATTGAATGGCTTATATCGACTTACTCGATCCCGATTAATAAAGTTTTCGTAACGAACACAGTAAAGGAAACAATGGCTGTGATTGAAAAAGAACTTCCTGAACTTCTGTATTTGGAATTAGATATGATACCGGCTGAACATTGGTCACAAGTTAGAAGGAGTGTGAAAAACTTTTCACCCAAAATTATTGCTGTTACAGCAGAAGCGACCTTTGAACGGGCAAAGCAGGCAATTGAATTAGGTAGTGTTGATTTACTTGTTAAACCACTCGATCCGGTAAAAATCAAGCAATGTCTAAGAATGGCATTGTCACTACTTGCAAGTCGAGAACCAATACATACTTTTTCACCTAACAAGGATGAAGGCTATTCTTATCAATCTATATTTTTAGATCAAGAACAAAATAATGGTGATATTTCATTAATGCTGTTACATGTGGAGAATAACAAAAAAATTTCGGATTTGCTACAATTTTTGACTTATTTTCCATTCAGGGACCATCCAACAATTTTACCCTTATCAGACATGGTTGTATGTTTGTTCAAAAATCCAACACAGCATACAAAAGAAGAAGCATCTAAAATCTTAAGGGAGTGGGAGGCTTCAAACATCGAACCTCTTGCTGCAGTCGTGATCCCGCCTAATAATGAAATGAAATCTGTATATGAAATGTATATAGTGGCTAGAAGGCTGTTAGAAATGACGTTTTTTATTGGGTATCGTCAAGTCATTTTACCAAAAGAAGTTAATGAACAGTGGCGAGAAATAGACCCCTTTTTAACCTCTGCTGAACAGCGGGAATGGGTAGAGATGTTAAACAGTTTTGATAAACATCGAATAAAAAGATGGATGCATCAGGAGTTTTTACATATGGAAACGCCTTTTCCAAATCCGGAAAAATTAAGGACACGCCTAACAAGCATCCTAGCTCAGATCAGAAGATTCATGAAAACCTATCAACTCGATCACGATGAAATGGAAGAATATTATATGAAAATATTTTCAGAGATTTTATTCAATCGTGTACTATATCGAATTGTGCAGGAAATCCTTTTGTTTTTATACGATTTACTTGATCGTGCTAAAACGGGTGAAGTGTTTTCAAAGAAAGATGTAATTGAAAGAGGCCTCCTTTATATCGAAAAGCATTATACCAATCCTGATTTAACATTAGAAGATGTTGCAGTAGCTGTCGGGAGGAGTACATCGTATTACAGCCACTTATTAATGAAAAAGCAGGGGATTTCGTTTCGTCAGTATTTAACAAATATACGTATTAATGAAGCAAAGCGCCTCCTACATGATGGGCAGCTAACGATTAAAGAAATCGCATATCATGTTGGGTTTCGTAATCCTAGTTATTTTACTCGGATATTTAAAGAAATGACCAAGATATCTCCACGAGAATATCGTATGCACATAAGAGAAGGAATGGAGTAAAAAATTCATTAATATTAAAAACGTAAATAATTACAATAATCGTAAAAAATTATAAGTTTTTGGATATTTAAAGTCCTATTTATATAAAAATTCGAAAGAAAATATCATAATTCGAAAATGAATCACCTATTTCTATGAGAAAATATTCGTTAAAATTTTCAGTATATTAGGATAAGGAAAAATTATCTGTTAGGTCAACGAGCGCCTAGTATTAAGTCTAAGAGTTGTCCTTTCGTTTTTCGCTTCTTTATCTATTTCAGAATTATAAGTAGGGGGGAATCTATGATGTCATTGAAAACAGAAAATGATAGGGCTACTAAAATCGTTGTAGACAAAAAGCAATTGACGCGATTATCAGTTTTTGTACCGGCTTTTCTTGTTGTAGGTGGAGGGGCCATTCTCGGAATTGTGAACAATCAATTGTTGACGGATATTTCAATGAATGGGTTTGTAGGATCGTTACGCGGACTCGGTTGGCTTTATCAAATTATATCCATTGTTGCACTAATTCTTGTGGCAATCGTAACCTTTTCAAAGTTAGGTAACATTCGCTTAGGGGGTTCAGAGGCGAAACCTAAATATCCATTCTCGGCATGGTTTGCAATGGCTTTGACTGGTGGAATAGCTACGGGAGTCATTACGTATGGAGTTAATGAACCGATCATATACTTTGGCAACATATATGGGGAAATGGAAAATACGGGAATCGAACCAGGTACCTCTATGGCTGCCATTTATGCAATGGGACGTTCCCTATACAACTGGACATTCATTCCTTACGCAATGTATTCGCTGAGTGGATTAGTAGTTGCATATATGTATTTTAATCGTAAGCAATCATTGTCTGTTACAGGGACCTTAACGCCATTGTTTGGTGAAAAGATCACAAAGGGAATTTGGCCAGGGATTATTGATACATTATCTGTTTTGGCAATCGCACTTGGCTTAGCTTCCTCGCTTGGAGCTGGTTTAGCTTTAGTAGGTTCAGGTATTGAGACGTTTTATGGTATCAAGCAAGGACCTATCGTTTGGCTCATACTGGTTTTTATCATAACTTCAATGTTTACGCTTTCAGCCTTGAATGGTTTAGATAAAGGGATTCGCAGAATGGCGAACATCAATACCACCGTATTCTATGTCATTTTAGTAGCACTTATCATTATTGGTCCAACCCTTTATATTTTACAAACGACTACGGCAGGTTTTTCACACTGGCTACAAAATTTTTGGGGTTGGGGTCTTGATCCGGGAATCATTGGTGGAGAAGCACTTGTTATGTGGTGGACATTATATGATTGGGCGATTTGGATTGCCTACGCACCATTAATGGGGATATTTCTTGCAGTCATTTCATATGGAAGAACGATTCGACAGTTCATGTTAATCAATTGGATCCTACCGGCTGTATTTAGTATTGTTTGGTTCGGAGTTTTCGGTGGGACAGCCCTACATTGGCAACAAAACAATACAGTCGATCTCGTTTCTACCATTAAAGAAAGTGGAGCTGTTGCCGGTTTATGGGCCTTTTTAGCCAATCTACCTTTGGGAGCAATTATTATTCCTGTGGTGATGATCGCATTAATCCTTTCATTTGCAACAGCAGCAGATTCAATGGTTCGTTCAATTGCAACGTTATGTACTGTGAATATTCGTTTTGATGAAGAACCGGCAAAATGGAAAATGCTAGTATGGGCGATTTCAATTGCTATTATTGCTTACGTAATGGTTGCATTTGCAGGTGGGGAACAAGGGGTAGATGGTGTTAAATACCTTGCTGCGCTAGGTGGTTCTGCTGTTTTATTCATTTTTGTACTTCAAGTTTGTTCAGCAATCAAAATGTTCTTTTTCGATAAAATTGAAAAATAATCTTGATTAAGGAAATAGAAAAGTTAATGGAGGCAACAAGATGAAAAAAGTAGTATTAGGTCATGAAATTACATTAGATGAGTTCGTCTCCATAGCGCGTTTTGGTACTCAAGTTGAGTTTTCGGACGAATACAGAAGGCGGGTAGAAAAGTCCTGTCAGCTCGTAAACAAGTGGATTGATGAAGAACGGATTATGTACGGGGTCAATACGGGCTTTGGCGCTCTATCCACAAAAATTATTTCTGCCGATCAAACGAAGGTTTTGCAAAGGAATATTCTTTTGTCTCACGCTACATCAGTTGGTGAACCACTAGAAGAGGAAAGTGTCAGGGCTATTATGCTAATGGTGTTACAAAATTTAGGCCAAGGGTATTCGGGGGTCCGACTCAAGACGTTGGAAATGTACCGAGAATTTTTAAACCGTGGTGTCATCCCCTTCGCACCTCGTGAAGGTTCCGTTGGATATCTAAGTGTTGAAGCTCATATCGCCTTGGTTCTGCTAGGGGAAGGAAAGGCCTATGTAGATGGTGAGTTATTGCCATCACAAGAAGCCCTTCAAAAAGTAGGATTAGAGCCAATTGAACTTTCCGCAAAAGAAGGATTAGCGTTAATTAGTGGTACAACTAGTCCAACTGCTATTGGAGCCTTAGCTTTGTATGACATGTTACAAGCTGTTATGGCGGCAGATATCATCGGGGCAATGTCATTAGAAGTATTAAGGGGAACCACACGTGCATTTGACGATCGTTTGATGAAAGTCAGACCACACCCACATCAAAAAAACACAGCTACAAATGTAAGAATGATCTTAGAGGACTCGGTACTTGCAAAACAGTCGATTAATCACCGTTTACAAGATGCCTTATCTTTACGTGCCATCCCGCAGCTTCATGGAGCTGCCAAAAAAACACTTTTTGATGCTTTGAATACTTTTGAAATAGAAATGAATGCATGTAGTGACAACCCAGTTTTATGGCCAGATGAGGTAGATGGTGGTGCCATTTCAGGAAGTAATTGCGATTCATCCTACGTAGGCATTGAATTGGACTCAGCTTGTATTGCAGTAACTGCATTAGCGAAAATGTCTGAACGCAGGAACTATCGGATTATCAATCAACATCTTTCAGGATTCCCCCCATTCCTTGTTCAGAATGCGGGTCTTAATTCAGGGTTAATGATTCCACAGTACTCTCAAGCAGGGTTACTAAATGATATGAAATTATTATCCACACCTGCAACAGTTGACAGTATTCCTACATGTGCAGATCAAGAGGATTATGTAGCCATGGGTTATAACTCGGCGAAAAAGGCACGAGAAATAGCAAGAAAACTGGAATATATTTTAGCGATTGAGCTTTTGGCAATATATAATGCACATCAATTTGTTGAAAGTAATTTGACTCCCGGCTCAGC
Organism: Ferdinandcohnia sp. GQ5; assembly: GCF_059759275.1. NCBI lineage: Bacteria > Bacillati > Bacillota > Bacilli > Caryophanales > Bacillaceae > Ferdinandcohnia > Ferdinandcohnia sp. GQ5. The sequence goes on along the minus strand of NZ_JCAXEW010000013.1, from coordinate 77,491 downwards.
TTCAACAGCTGTGCTAGAACGTATTGAACAATCCATACCAAAAATGGACGAAGATACATATCTTTACCCTTATTTAGAAATCTTGAAGGAATTTATACACTCGGGAGAGATTATTTCAGTGGTTGAAGAGAAGGTTGGTAAGCTGCTCTAACGTTTAAAAAATATGAACGAAACTAAATCACTATGTTTTTATATCAAAGGAGGCCATCGAGATGGAACAAACAAAAACTCAAAAAGTTATTCGATATCGTGGAACTGAATTAAATACGAAAGGTTGGCTGCAAGAAGCTGCTCTTCGTATGTTAATGAATAATTTAGATCATGAGGTTGCAGAAAAGCCAGAGGACTTAGTTGTTTATGGTGGAATTGGAAAGGCGGCACGTAACTGGGATTGTTTTGATGCCATCGTCAAGTCGTTAAAAGAATTGGAAAATGATGAAACAATAGTGGTTCAATCAGGGAAACCAGTTGCTATTTTTAAATCTCACCCAGATGCACCACGAGTACTTATAGCGAATTCCAATATTGTCCCTGCCTATGCAAATTGGGAAACATTCCATCAACTCGACCAAAAAGGGCTTATGATGTATGGCCAAATGACTGCGGGAAGTTGGATTTATATTGGTTCTCAAGGAATTGTACAAGGAACATACGAAACATTTGCAGAGGTAGGGAAGCAACATTTTGGTGGCACACTTAAAAACACGATTACAGTAACTGCGGGTCTAGGCGGAATGGGTGGTGCTCAACCTCTGGCTGTGACAATGAATGGCGGAGTATGTATCGGTATTGATGTTGATGAAACTCGAATTGACCGAAGGATTGAAACCCGATATACAGATATAAAAACAGATTCATTAGATGAAGCCATTCGTATCGCTATTGAGGCGAAATTAACAGGAAAAGCATTATCAATTGGACTAATAGGAAACGCATCAGATATTCTTCCGGAGATGCTTGAAAAAGGATTTATTCCAGATATCGTTACAGACCAAACATCTGCGCATGATCCTTTAAACGGGTATGTACCATCACGCATGTCCCTTGAAGAAGCAGCACTGTTACGAAAAAATAATCCAACCCAATATGTGAAGGAATCTAAGGCTTCAATGGCTAAGCATGTAAAGGCGATGCTTGTAATGATGGAGAAAGGCGCAGTTACATTTGATTATGGAAACAATATTCGCCAAGTTGCCAAGGACGAAGGTGTAGAAAACGCTTTTGACTTTCCTGGATTTGTCCCAGCCTATATCCGACCTCAATTTTGTGAAGGAAAAGGTCCTTTTAGATGGGTTGCACTTTCTGGAGATCCAGAAGATATTTATAAGCTAGATGAAGTAATCTTACGTGAGTTCAGTGACAATGACCATTTATGTAATTGGATCCGTATGGCCCAGGAAAAAATCCAGTTTCAAGGATTACCATCCAGAATATGCTGGTTAGGATATGGAGAAAGAGCGCGTTTCGGTAAAATTATTAATGAAATGGTAGCAAATGGCGAATTAAAGGCTCCAATCGTAATTGGACGTGATCATCTTGACTCAGGCTCTGTAGCATCACCAAACCGGGAAACAGAAGCGATGAAAGATGGCTCTGATGTCGTAGCGGATTGGCCGATCTTAAACGCAATGATCAATGCTGTTGGTGGAGCAACATGGGTGTCCCTTCACCATGGTGGTGGAGTTGGAATGGGATATTCGCTCCACTCAGGAATTGTAATTGTTGCGGATGGAACGAAAGAAGCAGAAGCACGTATTGAACGCGTTCTAACTACAGATCCAGGAATGGGTGTAGTACGCCATGCAGACGCTGGCTACGAGTTAGCGAAGAAAACGGCACGTGAAAGAGGAGTAAACATTCCGATGTTAGAAATGGAGAGTAAATAAGATGGGAAAACCGATTTGGATTAAAAATATTGGACAGCTGGCAACGCTTGTATCCGAAGAGGCAGGTCCCCGTTCAAAGGAAGCCATGTCTCAATTAGGAATAATTGAAGATGGGAGCCTATGGATCGAAGACGGAATTATTAAAGGGGTAGGTTCGACTCAAGAAGTGGAACAGAATTTTAAAACTAGAATAGAAACGGCTGAAGTAATTGATGCATCTGGTTACTTGGTGACGCCCGGATTAATTGATCCCCATACACATGTTGCTTTTGGTGGAAGCCGTGAGCGTGAATTTGAAATGCGTCTTGAAGGTGTCTCTTATATGGAGATTATGAATGAGGGTGGTGGAATTCATGCAACCACCCGTATGACCCGACAGGCCACAGAAGAGGAGATAATCACTCAAACAAAGAAGCGCTTAGATTCCTTTTTACAGCATGGTGTCACAACAGTCGAGGGAAAAAGTGGTTACGGTATGGACATTGAAACCGAGCTAAAGCAACTTCGAATCATGAAAGAACTACAAGAAACACATCCGATTGACCTTGTTCCAACTTTCATGGGAGCACATGCAGTTCCACCCGAGTACAAAGGGAGAGAGGAAAAGTTTGTTGATTATGTAATTAATGAAATGCTTCCAATTGTGGCAGAGGAGCAATTAGCGGAATTTAATGATGTCTTTTGTGAAAAGGATGTTTTCACGCCTGAGCAATCAGAACGAATTTTAGAAGCAGGGAAAAAATACGGATTGATTCCGAAAATACATGCAGATGAGATTGTATCATATGGCGGGGCGGAATTAGCAGCCAAGGTTGGTGCCATTTCAGCGGAACATTTGTTGAAGGCCTCTGAAAATGGGATAAAAGAAATGGCCAAAGCTGGAACAATTGCTTGCTTACTACCAGCAACCGCTTTGTATTTACGAGAAGAAGCAGCAGATGGAAGAAAAATGATTGATGAAGGTGTAGCTGTTGCGATTTCTACTGATTGTAATCCAGGATCTTCCCCGACTACATCGATGCCGCTTGTGATGAACTTGGCCTGTATCACTATGCGAATGACACCTGCAGAAGCATTAACGGCTGCAACGTATAATGCAGCATGTGCGATTAATCGTCAACATCAAATAGGTTCGCTAGAAATCGGGAAGCAAGCAGATGTGGTGTTATGGAATGTGAAGAACTATCAGGAATTACAATATTTGTTTGGTGTTAACCATGTAAAGGCCGTCTGGAAAAAGGGTGTAAAGGTGGTAGGTAACTATGAGCAAGCAGTGGCTACAACCACCTGAATGGTCTTGGAATGTGAATACAGATGACCCAATTTATGTTCACCAGTGGGTCAAACAAATTAATCATATGGAGGAAAAACCAGATCTTCTTCTATATGGTGCACCGATTTCACGCTCTTCAATTAGTGTATCAGGTGCATCCTTATATCCAACGGAATTTCGTCGGATATGGAAAGGCTTTTCCACTTACAACATCGATGAGGATATTGATTTAGTAGATTACAAGGTTGCAGATGCAGGGGATATCGTAATGCATACTACTGACATTCCCTTATCCCACCATCGAATACAAGAGGTTACAAGTTACTTAGCATCATCCTATCCTAATACGATCACCTCAATGATTGGCGGTGACCATTCCATAACAGCCTGTGCAGTAAGAGGGGTTAAGGAAGCTTTTCCAGATGAGTCCATTGGAATCCTGCAACTTGATACCCATCTGGATGTACGTGATCCGGCTGAATTAGGACCTGCAAACGGAACTCCAATAAGACAATTGGTGGATGGTTCAACCGTCCGAGGAGAAGATATCATCAATATAGGTTTGCATGGCTATTTTAATACAAGACCACTGGTTACATACGCCAAAGAACATTCTATTCAAATGGTAACGTTGAAAGAAGCTCGCAAAGCGGGATTTGTTCAAACTGTAAAAGAAGCACTTAACAAGTTATCGGAAAAAGTGGACCGGGTGTATGTAACAGTTGATATGGATGTACTCGATATATCGGTTGCCCCAGGGGTACCTGCTTCCACACCAGGAGGCTTATCTACCACTGAGTTGTTTGATTCTTTGATAGAGATTGGTAGACATTCTTCTGTTCGTCATATTGACTTTGTTTGCTTAGATCCAAGTAAGGATTCTGCTGTATCAGAAACGGTTAAAACCGGAGTCTATGCATGGTTACAATTTGTGACAGGACTGGTTTGCCGTGATGAAAATGGTAGTGTTTAAGGTTAAAGCTCACATAATTATATTTAAGAAAAAGTTTATCTAGTTCAATTCAGTTCATCACCTATTTGGTGATGGACTTTTTTGTTAACTTATAGAATTTCTAAGATGAACAGGTCGGTATGAATATCATTTAGACGGGCCACGTCCCACCAAAATAAAATGCGAAAGATAAAATGGTAACCTATATGGTTGTCATTTTTTTTATAGAGTTTTGACACACTAAAAAAAATCCAGTTTATTTACTGGATTCAGGGTTAGTTAATTCCGAGTTATTCTTTTCGAAGAATTTCTGAAAAGCGTAATTCAAAAGAGAAAATGAGTAGAAAATTAAAAAGATGATTTTAGAATTAAACTTTTTTAGTTTATAATGACCGATCTTTTGAAAAAAAGCGTTTAAGGGAAAGGCGAAAATGAGATCCATGATTAAATTGCTTAATGCATAGAGCGAAAATTTCCCATAAGTAAAATGAAACACCCACATATTAATTGTAAAAAAGGGACCAAATATAAAGGCTAAGGCATCAAATACCATGTATTTGGTACCTCCTTTAACCTTCCACCAGTTAAAAATTGGGTTTAAGAGTGTTTGTATTAACAAAAGACACGAACAAAATAAAGTAACTGGCAAAAATCTTTTAAACGATTTTTTTGGAAGAAAGTATATAACAATAGCCCATAACACAATTGCATTTGCAATTCTAAAAAAATTTGCTATCAACATAACCACCCTACTATTTTTTATTAGAATGTGTTATTCAAACATTTTTAATCTGGAAAGAACAGGAAAAAATGAAATATTTCTCCCTATCCTAGAAAAGTTTCTAGAAATTCGCCTGAAACCGAACGTGGTAACTAATAAAACTTTTATCAATTTTTATTTTAAAAACTAGGAATAACATCCGGAAATTCAACGTATTTTAAAACATCTAGGAAGAAAGTATCACAGTTTCCGAAAAAAAATATGTTGAAAGCGTTGTCGTAGTCTTTCGAACGTGCTATTATTTAATAAATATTTAGATAATTAACAATATTAAAAAGAAATCGATTTCTAAAAAGGATGGAGGAATTAATGTGAATGTAAAAATACTAGAAACTCCTGAGAAACTTGGAAAAGAAGCTGCGGCTCAAGCAGCTGGAGTGTTAAATCGAGCGATTAAGGAAAAGGGTAGTGCTAGACTCGCGCTCTCTACCGGTGCTTCTCAGTTTGAAACCATCAATCATCTGATAAGGATGGAGGTTGATTGGAGTAAGGTTGAAATGTTCCATCTCGATGAATACGTGAACCTGCCTGAATCCCATAAAGCCAGCTTCAGAAAGTATCTGAAAGAACGATTTGTAGATTTTGTTTCCTTAAAGAAAGCCCATTTTGTAGATGGAGAAGGCGATTATCAAGAAAAGGTCAAAGAGCTATCCAAAGAAATAAGTAAAGAACCAATTGACCTAGGATTAATTGGTATTGGAGAAAATGCTCATGTTGCTTTTAATGATCCTCCAGCTGATTTTGACACAAAGGACCCCTACATAATTGTAAATTTAGATGACGATTGCAAAGCACAGCAAGTAAGAGAAGGATGGTTTGAGTCTGTAGACAAAGTACCAAATCAAGCTATTTCAATGTCAGTTCATCAAATTATGAGTTGTAAAACGATTATCTCCTGTGTACCTCACAAAGTTAAAGCAAAAGCAATCAAAGATGTTTTTGAAAAAGATGTCACCAACATGATTCCCGCAACCATTCTTAAAACCCACCCAGACATTACTCTATTTTTAGACGAACAATCTTCTTCCGAACTGAATAAGGAAAGCCTAAAACAATACCAATAACCAATTTTTAGAAATCGATTTCTATATGTAGGGAGGCAAGCTTATGGAAAGCCAGCCGATGCTAGAGAACAAGGTGGTTAAACCTAAAAAGATTAGATCGATGAATCAGAAAAAAAGACTATATGGCATCCTTTTTATTCTTCCTGCTTTCTTATTTATTTTTTCTTTTATGGTTTATCCACTTGTCTACTCGTTTTATATGAGTTTACACGATTACAATTTTGTATATGATGCAAAGCCAACATTTATAGGGCTGGAAAACTATATTGAAGCTCTTAAGGACAAAAACTTTATCGTTTCGTTAAAAAATACATTTGTGTTTGGAACGTCCTATTTTGTGCTCGTAATGGTTATCTCATTAACATTAGCTTTACTCATATTCCATACGAAGCGATTCAATAATTTTCTTAGCACGATTATCTTTTTGCCCATTGTTGTTCCTGTTTCTTTATCAGCACTTGTATTTCTATGGATTCTCCAAGAAAACTATGGTCTGTTAAACCATATATTAGGTGACGTCTTAAATATGCCATTTTTGACGTATGCCTGGTTGAACAATGGGGATACGGCAATGGCGAGTATTATCGGAGTAAGTCTTTGGGCAACGATCGGATTCGAAACCATTCTATTCCTAGGAGGATTGCAATCGATTCCAAGGGATATCCTTGAGGCTGCTGAGGTTGATGGAGCTAGTGGTTTTAAAAGAATCTTCTATATCATCCTCCCGAACTTAAAGGAGACTTATATTTTAACCGGAATCTGGGCAATCCTACATGGTCTGAAGGTGTTTGTAGAACCGATGGTCATGACGGATGGTGGGCCAGGTAACTCAACACTTGTACTCTACCAAGAAATTTACTATACAGCCTTTACGTATTTTGATATGGGCTATGCTTCAGCGATGGCTTATATCCTTGGAACATTAGCACTCGTATTCTCGTTAATTAATTTCTATATTAACCGTACGAAAGAAAAGGCGTAATGAAGGGGGGAAGATGATGAGAGTTTCAAGATTAAGTAGTGGGATTAAGTATTTTATTCTATTCGCAGCAGCATTGTTTTTCATTACTCCGTTCATTTATACATTATTCAATTCATTTAAATCAGAAGAAGAGATCTTTCAGGTACCACAAAGCTTTTTCCCGAATAATATCATCTTTGATAACTATATCAAGATATTTACGGAAGGCTTTTCAAATTACTTTGTAAACAGTGCCATCATCACCATTGTTGGGGTTATCTTGATCACAATCTTAAGTGCGTTAGCTGGTTATGCATTTGCAAGGTTGCCGTTTAAAGGACAAGATATCTTACTTGTTGCTTTGCTAATGACAATCACTCTTCCACTGGCGATCTTTCTTATTCCGATGTACCTTATGGAAAATCGCTTAGGAATCTTAAATACAAATCTAGGACTGATCCTACCTAACGTAGCGGTGGGGCTTCCATTTGCCATCTTTATTATGAGGGCAACCTTCTTAAGTATTCCAAAAGAAATCGAGGAATCAGCAGCAATCGATGGGTGTGGCGTCTTCCAAACATGGTGGAGAGTGATGCTGCCGATGGCCAAAAATGGATTAATTATTATCATCATCCATGGCTTTTATAACATTTGGGGTGAATACACATTAGCCAAAACATTAGCGACTGACCAGGCATCCATGCCATTAACTGTTGGTCTAACCCTTTTTAAAGGAGAGGTTTGGGCGTTTGGTACTTTGGCTGCAGTAATCGTCTTATCGATGCTACCGCCAATTATCATATTTATTATTTTCCAAAAGCAGATGGTAGAAGGTATTTCACAAGGGTCAATTAAAGGGTAGAAGGGAGGAGCTGTTGTTATTTAGGCGAGTAGGTTCTCAATGATAATAAAAAATTGCAGGGGGTAGATGTATGAAGAGATTTGCTAGATTACTAGGTTTGATTGTTATTTCCATTGTGTTATTAATCCCTATTGCGTGTTCATCGAAAGATCCAACACAAAAGATATCAGGTGGAGAAGAAAAAGATAGCGGAAAAGTAACGTTAAAACTCGGGGCCGATGCGTGGATGGTTGAAAAACTAAAATTAGATCAGGCAGTTAAAAAGTTCAATGCAAATCATGAAGATATCCAAGTTCAAATTTCTCCATATGCAGACAGAACAGTACTATCTACTTTTGCCTTACAATGGTCGCAAGGAAAAACAGATGTTGATATCGCAATGGTTGATGGAACTGCAACGGCTGTCCAGTTTCTCGCAAAGGATTTACTAATTGATTTTAATGAAACGGACTTTTTCCAAGGTCCTACTGCAAAAGAAAATTTTGTTGGTAATTCGATTAGCTTTGGTGAGATTGACGGCTTCCAGTTTGCAATTCCAATCAGCTTAGAAACATATGCAATCAATGTGAATAAGAAAATGTTTGAAGAAGCTGGTCTTTTAGATGCCGATGGCAAAGTGATTCAACCGAAAGATTGGAATGAACTCTATGAATATGCAAAGAAAATGACAAAGGTTGAAGGCGGTAAGGTTACCCAACAAGGTATGACAATTCAGTGGGGACCAAATGCACAATCCACATTAATTTCAGTTGCACAAGCCATGAATGGAACCTTTTACGACAAGGATGGTGTATTAACATTTGATACACCTGAAATGAGAGAAATGCTAGAGATTTGGAAAAAGGGTGCTGACGAAGGCGTTTTCTCAATCGATACATTCACAAACAAAGATGCGGGCCGTAATAACTATAAGGCTGATCAAGTTGCCATGCTTTTACAGAGTGGTTCACACGCTCCTGAGGCTGAACCAACTGTAGGTGAAGGAAATACAACGGTTATCCCAATTCCAGGTTCAGAAGTAAATGGTTCTTATGCATTTACGGCAGGAATCATTGTTCCTAGAGCTTCTAAAAATCAAGAAGCGGCTGTTCAATTTATTCAAGAGGCTTTAATGGATGGTGAAACCCAAATTGCAGCTGGTACGGAATGGGGGAAACTTCCTGTAATTAAAGAGCATTTCGATAAAATTGATGCAGAATGGAAAGACAACTTACTTGCAATCATTGAAAAGTCTGTCACTGCTCCATTCTATAAAGAATACCCAGTGCTAATCAATGAAGTACCAAAGCTACTTCAACAATATTTAACAGGTGAAATGGATCTTGATACATTCATTGAAGAAGTTGAAGCAATGATTGATGATATTGATAAAAATGTAAAATAACGTAATTAAAAAAGTCGAGGTACATTCCTTTAATCAGCATTTGAGGATGTACCCTTCTTTATATGATGTAGTCTAACGAGGAGAACTATGATGAATGAATCTAAAAAAAATATTACGATATACGACATTGCTAAGGAAGCAAAAGTTTCTCCAGCCACTGTTTCGAGGGTCTTAAGTGATAGTGGATATGGAGTTAGACCGTTACTTAGGAAACGAGTGGAGGAAGCGGCTGATTTGTTGGGGTATATGCCTAATATGATTGGACGTCAGCTTAAGAAGAAAATTACTACAAATATCGGGGTAATCCTTCCTTCGATAAGTAATCCTTTTTATCCGAAACTTCTGTTGGGAATTGAAGAAGTAGCGAGGCAAGCAGGTAAGCAGGTTTTGTTATGTAATTCAGGGAGAAGTGCGGATGTTGAAAAGGGTTATTTACAAACGTTGTATGAAAATCAAGTGAAAGGAATCATTGTCTCATCCATTTCTAATGACTATTCCATGTTTTCTGAGATACAGGAGAGAGGTGTTTCTCTTGTAGCATTGGATCAAAAAATGGAGAACTTTGATTGTCAGCAAATTCTATTTGACTATGAAAGAGCAGGTTTTATGGCTGCAGAGCATTTATTAAAAAAAGGTCATCGGAAAATAGGGTTTATTTCTGCTCCTCTTGATCGATTTAGTCGAAAAAGTGTTTTTGATGGATTTTGCAGCGCGATGCTTCAATATCAAATTGATTTACCTGAAGAATACATCCTTATTTCAACAAATGAATATGAATCGATTGAGAATAGTTACGAATTCGAAAATGGGAGAAACTTGACTGAAAAACTGATGAACTTACAGAATCCACCAACTGCCATTTTTGCTTGTAATGACATGACTGCACTAGGTGTTTACAAACAGTTGAATGAGATGGGCTTAAAAATACCAGATGATGTGAGTGTCATGGGCCTTGATGATATTGAAGTTTCCTCAATGATTTCGCCAGGCCTCACAACCATTCATCAACCAAACTATGAAATGGGAAAAATCGCTTGTAAAATCCTACTGGAAGTACTGGATGGAGAATTTAATGAAGTTGATATTTTGCTCCAACCGAAGCTTATTGAAAGAGGTTCCATAAAGGAAATTGATGTTGGGAGGAAGTTACATGGTACAAAAATGGGTTGGAAAGCATTGGGTTACCGGTGAGACGATTGAAGTTCAAGTCAAGGATGGGAGAATTTCTTCGATCACGAAAGCAACGGAAGAGGCTGAAAATTGGATTGCGCCAGGGTTGATTGATGTTCAAGTAAATGGCATTGGTGGCTTTGACATCAATAGTCATGATTCTACGGTAGAGACCATTCAAAATGTTGTAAGGGTGTTACAAGAAGGTGGCGTAACGAGGTTTTGTCCAACGGTTGTAACAGGAACAAAAGAAAGGATCCTTCACTGTGTTAAAACAATAGCGAAGGCGTGTGAGATAGACCCTGTTGTCAATCATGCGGTTATTGGCATTCACGTTGAAGGACCATTTATTTCAACGGAGGATGGTCCTCGAGGAGCACATAACCGAGATTGGGTTCGAGATCCGGATTGGGATGAATTTTTAGAATGGCAAGAGGCTGCAGGGGGACGTATTCGCAAAGTTACGCTGGCGCCTGAAAAGCCAGGAGCAATACCATTTATAGAAAACCTAGCAAAAGTAGGGGTAGTTGCAGCAATCGGACATTCCAATAGTACGGAAGAAGATATACAGAAAGCTGTAAATGCAGGGGCTACCATGAGTACTCATCTTGGCAATGGGGCACATCCTTATATTAAGCGTCATCCAAATTATATTTGGGCTCAACTTGCAGAGGATCAACTTTGGGCAGGACTGATTCCAGATGGACATCATCTGCCATACTCGACGTTGAAGGTCATGGTTCGAGCTAAAGGCAAGAAGGCCATTTTAACAAGTGATGCTGTAAATTTAGCAGGCTTACCACCAGGTCGCTATCACACGCATATTAATGATGATGTGGTCCTTGAAGAAGATGGATTCCTACATTTAGCAAGTACACCAGATATCCTTGCAGGATCTGCTACTCCACTACATGTAGGAATTGAAAAGGTGTTAAAAAATGAGCTATTTTCGCTTGAAGAAGTCATCAATATGGCTTCATTACATCCCGCAGAACTCTTTGGCCTAACAGATGACGGAGTCGGAACCCTTGAAGTAGGCTCACCAGCAGACTTCATCCTATTCAATTGGGGTAAAGAAAAAGACTTCACCATTCTACAAACAATATCAATGGGGTCATAACTGGGACGCAGGGACAGGTCCCTCGTCCCACACGGGATCCGATTTACAAAAGGTCCCTAATAAACTGGGAGGTTTTAATAAAATGCTGAAGGTAGGACAAATTGGTGGAGGAATCATGGGGCAGCAGCACATGACGATTTATCAGCAATACCATCGAAGCCAAATCAAAGCGTTGGCAACCCCGAACCCCACTCGTGGAAAAGAGATAAGTGATCAATTTGGTGTTACGTATTATGAAAATCATCAGGAAATGCTAGATACAGAGGACGTTGATGCGGTAAGTATAGCTACTCCAGACTTCGCGCATTTTTCTATTGTGATGGATGCATTGGCAGCTGGAAAGCATGTGCTTGTAGAAAAGCCCTTAACCATAAGTGTTGAAGAAAGTAGGGAAATCGTTGCATTTGCCCAACAGAAGAACCTAACAGTGATGACATTATTCAGTAATCGATGGTTATCCTCATATGCTCAGGCAAAACAGCTACTGCAAAAGAAAAATCTGTCTCCAATTATGGGCTATGCCAGAAAGAATGATAGAATCGCTGTCCCAACAGAAATGATTACATGGTCGCATAAAACATCGCCGGCTTATTTTTTATCCTCACATGATATTGATTTAATGAACTGGTTATTTGACTCAAAGGTAGTCGAGGTTTATGCGACAGCTGTTCATAAAGTACTTAAAGGGAAAGGGATAGATACCCCTGATGCAGTCCAGATTCAGGCAAAGTATGAAAACGGGGCGATTGCAACCTTTGAATCCTGCTGGATCTATCCGAATACATATCCTACAATTGTTGATTCCTTTGTCGAAGTGGTTACAGAAGAAGAGGTTATTTACCTCGATCGAAAAATCGAGAATATCGAATATGGTGGCCCTGATGGGTTTGCGACTCCAAGAAACCAACTAAACTTTGAAATCGGGGGTAAACGAATAGGCGCTGTCCCTTTAGCGATCGAACATTTTGTTGATTGCGTACTCGATAATCAACCTACCCACATTAGCCTTGAAAGCTCTCATCATGTCACCGCAATCCTTAGTGCTGCCCATAAGTCGATTGAATCGGGTAAACCAGAAAGAGTAGTTGATTAAGTGACATAGCTCCTGTGGGTCAGAGGTTATTTTCTTGGCCCACTCGGGTTGCTCATCCTTCCTGTTTTAGCATCTGCATTTCAATCTATTACATAGGGGTGCCGAAAAATGAAAAAGTTTAAAGTCGTCATCACGGATTATGAATATGGTACACTCGAGCCTGAGATGAGAGTGTTAGAACAACTAAATGCAGAAATCATAACAGCGCAATGTAAAACCGAGGAAGACGTCATACATATCGCGAAAGATGCAGATGGCATCATCCACCAATATGCACCTTTTACCAAGCGTGTCATTGATCAATTAGAAAATTGTAAAGTGATTGCGAGATATGGAATAGGGTTTGATACAGTTGATATCGATGCAGCAACTGAAAAAGGGATATTCGTCACCAATGTAACGGATTACTGTCTTGATGAAGTGGCGGACCATGCCGTTGCTATGTTACTAACATTGGCAAGAAAAATAGTAACTTTAAATAACTCTGTAAAAAGTGGCGAATGGGATTATAAAGTAAGTAAACCGATTTATAGATTGAAAAATAGAGCCCTAGGTCTTGTTGGCTTTGGGAACATCCCGAGAAATGTTGCAAAAAAGGCCCAAGCCTTTGGATTAAAAGTGATTGCGTATGACCCATTTGTTCCAGCTGAAGTTGCTGAAGAAATGAATGTTGATTTAGTGGAATTGGATGAACTGTGCAGACGTTCTGATTTTATTTCGATTCATACTCCGCTTAACAAACATACAAGGGGAATGGTAGGCTTTGAACAGTTTAACCTCATGAAAAAAGAGGCATGTATTATTAATACAGCACGTGGACCTATCATTGATGAACAAGCACTCATTGAAGCTTTAGAACAGAAAAAAATTGCAGCGGCTGCATTAGATGTTCTGGAAAAAGAACCAATCAATAGCGATCATCCACTACTTAGGATGGAGAATGTCCTTTTAACCCCGCACGTCGCCTTTTATTCGGAGGAGTCGGAAATGGATTTAAAACAAAAAACCGCACAAAATGTAGTGGATGTCCTAAAAGGGCAACTACCAAAATACTTGGTTAATAGAAGTGTTCAAGAAAAGTTCTCCTTAAAACGATAGGGTATTCGTAAAGAGATCTTCTGTCCCTATCCAAATATAGGGAAGGGGCTGCATTGTACGTTTTGAACTGTTTTTAAATAGACATCCTTTTTGTAAAGAGCATCTTCAAATATGAAGGTGCCCTTTTTCTTGTGTAATGGAATTTTAAGGACAGTATTACTAGGTGAAAGGAACAATGGTAGCAATCAACCTCACGCTTACTCTATTTACATAGTAGATTAAAAACCCTGCCCATTTCTAAAGCCAATCATGCTTGTTAGAGGATATAGTAGATATTTGTCGAAATATATATTCAGGAAAACGAAATGTAAGCGATTTTTTAATGAATGTGTAGTAGGGGGATTTTATGAAATTTATCAGCTTACGAACAAAGCTTATTGTGGCATTTATTACCTTTATCTTAATCCCTATTTTGGCAGCAAGTATAATAGGATATAAAGAAGTTGAAAATGTACTTCGCAATCAAATTGAATCAACCACGTCTGACCGGTTACATCAGGTAAATATGAATATTGAGCGGAAATTAAAAGCAATGATGTATGCCTCGAATTCAATTGTGTTGGAGGATCATATTCGTGAATTATTAAAGCGACCATACACGACCGAACGAGAGCAGCTTGATATTAGTAAACTAATTAATGATAAATACCTCGAAATCTCCACAACTCTTATATCAGATAATGTCTATTTAACCTTAATCGATAATTATGGAAATATGTATACAAATTGGGGAAGTTCGGAATCGTCGTATGAGAGAATCCTTCGTTCGGAATGGTATAAGCAGACGGTCGATCAAAACGGCTTCATGGTGTGGTCATTGAACCAAGAAAATTACATTCATCCCCAAAAAGAGGGGTTTATAACTGTATCAAGGGTGATCAAAAGTCAAAGTTTAACCGAGAATTTAGGAGTTTTAATTATAAGTGAGCCTGTTGAAAACTATATTAATATCTTAAAAGTTCGAACGAATATTCCTGACAGTTACGGTTTTATGGTGGATGAACAAGGAAGTATGATAGGTGATGAAAGCAAGAATATTAACCAAATCTATCAATATATTAAGCCAACACTTACAAGGGGAATTGATACATTTAATTGGGAGGTCGACGGTAAGAAGGCGATTGTTAGTACCTATCATATCCCACTTACGGGGTGGAGGGTTTTGCAAATTGTATCCCATGATGGAATATTTACGGATGTCAGCAAAATTCAAAATATCGTCTTTATTATATTGTTGGTAAGTATGGCTATATTTATCGGGATTATTATTCTTTTTTCAACCATGCTGACACGTCCTTTAATCAAACTTCGTGAGACAATGAAGCGAGTCGAGGAAGGTGATTTAGATGTTACATTTACAAGTAAAAACAATGATGAGATCGGGCTCCTAGGTAAGAGTTTTAATACAATGATTTCGCAGACACGAGATAATGTAAAGCAGCGAGTTTTGCTTGAAAGGAATCGTGAAAAAGCTAAATTAGAAGCACTCCAGGCACAAATCAATCCCCATTTTCTCTATAATACATTGAATACCATAAGGTGGATGTCAGTTATGGCTGGAACAAAAAATATAACTAAAATGTTGATGTCATTAGGACAACTACTAGATATGAGTATTCATAGAGGACAAGAAGAAATTACATTAAAAGAAGAGCTTGAGAATGTTGAAGCCTTCCTGACGATACAAAAATATCGTTTTGGTGATTCAATTAAGGTGATTGAAGAAATTAATCCTGATACTGTAGATTGTATTGTTCCTAAATTGTCCCTTCAGCCTTTAGTAGAGAATGTATACAATCACGGATTGTTTTTACATGGGGGGACAATGGAAATTCGCACTCAATCAACGAATGACATCCTAGAAATTCATGTTATAGATAATGGAAAAAATATGGATCAAGAGAAGGCTAGTCAATTAATGAATGACATACAAAAAGAAAAACATGAAGGACTCTCTGGTATAGGTCTTAAAAATGTTCATCAGCGGATTCAAATGATGTTCGGTGAACAATATGGGATTAAGATATGGCGTGATAATATAGAAGAAAAAACATATGTGACATTATCATTACCTGTTAAACGATTCTAACCATTATTAGAAGAGCCAACAGTCATCCAATGGTAAATTAGCAATGCTGTAGGGGGGATTTTAAGTGAAAACTCGAATTGTCATTATTGATGATGAGGTATTTGTTCGAAAAGGGATTATTTCAAGTATTTCATGGGACCAGTACGATATCGAACTAATTGGCGAATCCTCAGATGGTAAGTCCGGTCTGGAATTAATCCGTAAGCATATCCCAGATATAGTCATTACAGATATCCGCATGCCGAATATGGACGGGTTAGAGATGATTCGTTTAATTCGACAAGAACTTCCACATATAAAAATACTAATATTAAGTGTTCTAGATGATTTTAGTACCATTAGAGAAGCATTACGTTTAGGTGTCAATGACTACATCAATAAACTTACAGAGCCTGAGGAGTTATTGCGTGTGGTCTTAAATCTAAAAAATACAATAGATCAAAGTGACACTTCATCTTCGAATATTCAAAATCAAGTTGCGAAAAATGGGCAGAACCATAAACTAGAAGATTGGTTATTGGGTACCTCAATGGTAGATGATGAATCTCTTAGGGAAAGTAATCTGTATCAGGTAGGTATTCTTAGTGGAAATCAAATGGATTACTCGGAAATCCAATCAATTCTGAAACAGTCCAAAGGAGTAACTTTTTCACTAGTTGAAGAGCTAGAATTGGATCATTTCCTATTCTTTATAAGTGGAATAGATGCGGAATATCTTGAAAATGCAGTATTGCTGTTACATAAGAATTATAATAAATCCTCTATTGGTTTAAGTAAAATTTTTGGAGACGTCAGTAATCGAAAAGTAGCCTTAGAACAAGCTATCCAAGCAAATGAATACAGATTCCATAGAGGAGATGGACATGTCATTCTCTATCAGGAAGTACACCCCTCCAAAAGAGAATACTCTACATTCTTTGAGTCTCAATCGCTTAAAGATTATCAAGTGTATATTGAGGGAGATGCAACTGATAAAGCTGACGATGCTTTTAACAAGTTATTCCCTATTGCAATTGATGAATCTATCCCCCCACAATCTGTACGGGACAGTGTGTACCAGTGGTTATCAACAAATATTATGTTGTTAAGAGACTGGGGGGGAAATCTTGAGGGAATGCTCCAAGGTCAATCTCCATTTGAGCAAATTCAACAATTCAAAACGTACTTTGAACTTCGTGAATGGTGTTACCGCCTTCATCTTGTGATTCAAGAAATGCTTCAAGCAATAAAATCTTCAAAGAGTAGATTTGAAATACAAAAAGCAATTGAATATCTAAAAATTCATTATATGGATCCATTGCGAGTTCAAGATATCGCTAGTTTGGTTAACCTAAGTGAAAATTACTTTAGTAATTTATTTACCAAAGAAACTGGGAAAACCTTTACCCATTATTTGCAGGAGACTCGGGTCGAAAAATCAAAGGAACTATTAAGAAATCGACAAGCAGACTGGGTAGAAGTAGGAGCTCAAGTAGGATTTGAGGATCCAAAGTATTTTTCAAAAATCTTTAAAAGATACGTGGGTTTAACTCCGGTACAATTTCAAAATGGAAAAAACTAGTCTAAGTTAAAGTATCAAGTTATTCACTTGATACTATTTTTATGACTTTTCTGTGAATTGGAGTGCGATATCAAAGAATTGTAGGTAAGGGCTTTCAAGTTCATGGAATAGTCCCTCATCTTCAAACATATGTCGGTACCTATCTCTTTATCGTTCACTTACAATCAAAGATATACAAAAGGTCTAGGAAAGGTGGAGGTAGGTTGATTCGTACGCATAGAGAGGCTTTAACTGGATGGTTATTTATACTTCCTTGTTTAATAGGATTTGGCCTCTTAACGTTAATTCCCATTCTGTTTTCATTAGTTCTTAGTTTTACAGATTGGAATTTTCTTGAAGGCCTTAAGGGGATCCGCTTTATTGGTTTCGAAAATTTTATCAAGATGTGGTCCGATGAATGGTTTACTAAGAGTTTGGTAAATAATATCGTTTTTACCATTGTCGTAGTTCCTTGTACGATGATTTTATCATTAATCACAGCAGTTATTCTAAACGATAAAGTCTTTTTAAAGTCAACAATTCGGTTAATGATCTTCATGCCTTATATTTCTAGTATTGTTGCAGTATCTGTCGTATGGGCCATTCTTTATAGTCCATCATACGGTCCCATTAATTCATTTCTTGCAAGCCTAGGAATATCGGATTTACCTGGATGGTTGTCAAGTACAACCTGGGCTCTTCCGGCGATTATCATTATGACAATATGGATGAATATTGGATATAACATGATCATCTATTTAGCAGGGTTGCAAGGAATTCCAAAGGAACTGTATGAAGCAGCAAGAATAGATGGTGCTGGCCCGATTACAAGTTTCTTTAAGATCACAGTACCATTATTATCTTCAACTTCGTTTTTTGTTCTCGTTACATGTATTATTCAGTCATTCCAGGTATTTGCTGCCATCTTTATCATGACACAAGGTGGACCTGGAAACGCCACAAGCGTAATTACTTTTTATATTTATCAAACAGGGTTTAGTTTTTATGACATGGGTTACGCATCAGCAATGGCTTGGGTATTATTTTTAATCGTCTTTCTTGTAACCGTTTTCCAATGGCGTGGACAGAAGAAATGGGTAAATTACTAATGAAAGGAGTGGTGTGATGGATGCGCAAGTTGTAACCACAAAAAATAGTGTTGATGTAAAAACGCAGAACGTGTCATGGCTGAGGAAAAATTGGAAGAAGCTTATTCTTACATCACTATTATTGTTGTTTGCGCTCAGTATGGTCCTTCCTTTTATTTGGATGTTATCAACCTCATTTAAAAAACCAATTGACGTATTTACTTTTCCGATTGAGTGGATTCCTACTACGTTTGAATGGGGTAATTATAAAGAGGTTTGGTTTGGAACGAAGCCATTTTGGGTGTACTATTTGAACTCGATTAAAGTGACAGGCATCACTGTAATAGGAATTGTGATATTCAGTTCTGCTGCTGCGTATGGATTTTCAAGAATTCAATTTAAGGGAAGAGACGCTATCTTTCTCTTGTATCTAGCAACGCTAATGATTCCGGAGCAAGTAACCCTCATTCCAAGATTTGTTTTATTTAATTACATGGGGATTTATAATTCGCATTGGGCTCTTATTTTGCCGGGTATTTTCACCGCATTGGGCACATTTTTACTAAGGCAGTTTTATTTGTCTATACCAAAGGATTTCTCAGAGGCTGCGCAAATGGAGGGGGCAAATCATTTTCAAATTTGGACAAAAATCATTATTCCTCTTTCAAAGCCAGCGCTTGTTTCGCTCATTATTTTAAGCTTTACTCTGAATTGGAATGAATTTGTCAATCCGCTCATTTTTATCACAAGTGAAGAATTATTTACGGTACCTTTAGGACTTTCTAATTTTATAGATGAATCTGGTACGGATTATACTTTAATGATGGCGGCGGCCGTTAGTGCAATTCTTCCAGTCCTTATTTTATTCTTAGCGTGTCAGAAGTGGTTTATTGAAGGTGTAGCAGCAAGTGGTATAAAGGGATAAACAAAAAGATGTAAGGGGTGTCTTAATTGAAAAAGTTTCTAACTTTAATTGCTTTTATGTTGTTAGTTTCTAGTTTTGTTGTGGGCTGCGCAAGCTCATCAAGCAATGGAGGGAATGAAAAATCGGACAATGATGTCGTTCATTTGAAGTTTTGGGGAGCTGTTCCTGCTGAAAGTGGACCACAAGAAGCAGTAGATAACTGGAACGCAGCGAATCCTGATATTCAAGTTGAATATGTAAGGTATGTTAACGATGAAGCGGGTAATACCAAATTAGAAACCTCCCTTCTAGCAGGTGGGGAAGTCGACGTGTTTGTTAATTATCGTATTGATAAGCTTGATAAACGTATTAAAGCAGGCATGGCAGAACCACTTGATCAATTTATTGAGAAAGATAGCTTTAATATTGAAGAAAACTTTGGTGAAAATTCAATTGTTAAAATTGATGGGAAAACACACTATATACCAGCCATTATCTTAAACGACTTTGTCACGATCAACAAAGGATTTTTAGATGAAGCAAATCTCGAAGTTCCAACTGATTGGACATGGGATGAATATGTGGAATATGCGACTACCCTATCCCAAGGAGAGGGTCCAAACAAGCGTTGGGGTTCATTTGTTGGAAATCTTGAACCTAAAATCTATGAATGGATGGATAAGGCAGTTAAAACAGAGCTTGGTTCAAATGCATTTTTCAAGGAAGATGGAACAAGTAATGTAGACCATCCAGTCTTCAAGAAGTATTTAGATACAATGGTTAACATGGAACGTGAATTGAAGGTACAGCCACCATTCTCAGAAGCGAAAGCAACCAAAATGCAAGGTACTGACTTATTTTTAACAGGAAAAGCGGCTATGAACTGGAGTGGAACTGCTGCTATTCGAAGTATTAAAAACCTAGAAGATTACCCGCACGACTTTGTGACTGCATTTGCTCCACCACCTAAGATGACTGAAGATAGCAAATATCTTGGTGGAGGAACAGGTTATTTAGACTTCGTTGCAATTAACTCACGATCAAAAAATAAAGAAGCAGCCTGGAAATTCGTTAAATGGTATGTGACAGAAGGAAATGAACCGCTTATTTCTGGTGGACGTGTACCGGCATGGAAAAAGGCAGATCCAAATAAAGTAGCTGAATTAGTATTAGGTGAAAATCCAGAAAAATTATTTGATGTTGATTCTTTCAAACGTGTTGTACTAAATCAAGATATTGACATTGTTGTAGATACAAAATTTGATAACTTGGCAGAAATTCAAAAAATCGTTGAAGAGCAAGGTGAGAAGGTCTTAATTGGTGAACAAACGTCGGATGAAGCAATAACAGAAATGAAAAAAGCGATCGATAGCGCATTAGAATAGGAGTTGCTAACAGATGACTTTTGAAAAAAACTATGATGTTGCAGTAATAGGCGGCGGTCCTGCGGGGGTTGCCGCAGCGATTGCTGCAGGTAGAATGGGTGTAAAAACAGTATTAATTGAACCAAATCCATTTTTAGGTGGAGCTGGAACTGCTAGTATGGTAGGACCTTGGATGACAAACTATCACCAGGATACACAGGTCATTAGAGGTGTGTTCCAAGATATTGTGGATGAACTGGTTAAGCATGAAGGTTCAACGGGGACTCTTAAATGTCCTTACGATGATCCTGGTAATACGCAAGGTACAGGTGGTCATATTACACCTTTTGATGGTGAAATCCTAAAATATGTTTTGAACAAAATGGTCATTGAAGCAGGAGTAGACCTTTTATTAAACACATATGTTGACACTGTTACAAGTAATAATGGGAAGATTGAATCCGTTAGTATTAAGACAAAATCTTCTCGCAGTACACTTGAAGCAAAGGTTTTTATTGATTGTACAGGTGATGGGGATATTGCCGTCCAGGCGGGTGCTGAATTTGAATTTGGACGGAAGCAAGATGGGTTAAGCCAGCCTGTAACGACCATGTTTCGAATGAGTTATGTGGATATTGATCGTTTTATCGAGTATACAGATAAGAATCGAAATGAGTTTGTTTGGTTAACATACCCAGTTCTTCCTGACAATCTACCAGACTATTTTGCTGATAAAATGGTAGCTGTAACGGGCTTTAATGATCTAGTTGCGAAAGGTCAGCAAAGTGGGGAGCTGAATTTGGGACGAGAAAGAATCACCATCTTTTCTGATTTTAAAAAGGGTGATGTACTTTTCAATGCAACGAGATTGAATAAAGTAAATGCGCTAAACAACAATGAACTCATTCAAGCAAGTTTAGATTTAAAAGAACAAGTGATGTCCTTAACTAAATTTGCCCGAAAGTATTTACCAGGGTTTGAAAAGGCCGTTTTATCTGGAGCGTCCTCACATGTTGGTGTTAGAGAGACAAGAAGAATTATTGGCGATTACGTTCTAACTCAAGAAGATGTGTTACGAGGGAGAAAATTTGACGATGGCATTGCAAAGGGGTGCTTCCCTGTAGACATTCATAGCCCGACGGATAAAAAGAATGTCTGGGTTGAATTGGATGACGCATATGATATTCCGTACCGTTGTCTACTTCCGGTTGGTTTAGAAAACACTTTGATTGCAGGTCGTTGTATTTCGGCAACGCATGAAGCACTTGCTTCTGCTAGGGTTCAATCGCATTCCATGGCACAAGGGCAAGCAGCCGGTGTGGCAGCAGCATTATCTGCCCAGCAAGGAGTAAAAACCCGCGAAGTATCAGTTCGTGAACTTCAAAGTTATTTACGGCAACAAGATGCAATTGTTGCTGGCGATCTTGAAGTAAGTAGATGATTAGGGAGGTCTGCATAGAAGCAGACCTTTCTTTTTAATAAGGAGGTTTCCGGATGATAAATAACGTGGGATTATTAGGTAGAATCAATGTCCTTTTTGAATGGATTATGAATCTCGTGTATGTCAATATTTTATGGATTGTCTTTACCATTTTAGGCTTAGGGATTTTTGGAATTATGCCTTCCACTGCAGCCATGTTCCATGTAACAAGAAAATGGGTCATGGGAGAACGTGATTTTCAAATCTTTCCGTTATTTTGGGAGAAATATAAATGTGAATTTGTGCAAATGCAAGCCTTAGGGCTCATTTTTGGAACGGTAGGATTCCTTCTTTTATTTAATTATCATTTCTTTTCGGAACAAAATATTATTTTTGGTAAATTTTCAATGTTAGGCTTAATGCTACTCTATTTAGTCTCTATCCTTTTTTTATTTCCAATATATGTTCATTTTGACATGAAGCTTCTAACATATATAAAAAGTGCGTTCATCATTGGGATTTCTCATATTTTGCAAGGCCTTGTGATAGTTAGTGGTTGCGCTTTTATCTTTGTCGTATGTTCTTTCTTCTCAGCCACCTTTTTCTTTCTATTTGGCAGCCTCTCAGCACTATGGACCACCTACATCGCATACAACTGGGGGTTCCTGCGGGACAGAGGGACAGGTCCTTCGTCCCCAATCATAGGTTAAATGCGATATTAGATCAGAATATTAAAATCCCGTTTGGTAGGAACCTATACTAATCGGGATTTTTTTATTTTTTCACGCGGATTAAACTATCGTTATAGAGCTTTGACCACATTCAAACAGGGAATAAGGCCATAATAGTATATTTCAAGAAGGAAATAAGTGAACTATATGATTCATTACCTTACCCCTGCTTCCCAGTATTTTGGAGCACTATTGAAATTAAAAGCTAAATAAAAAAATCTGGACTTAGTGAAACAGTCCAGATTTTTTTAATTTTTGTTTGATAGGGGTCCCCATTTTATTTAGCGGTTCTTTGAGCCATGCACCAATAATAACGGCTACTATCCCAAATAGGCTTAAGACTAAGATATTATTGAAGACCGTTCCCCAGACAATGCCACCTACGGCCTCCCGAATTAAACTAACTGCATACGTAAATGGAAGGTAGGGATGAATATACTGAAAAAAGTGTGGCAACAGGACAACTGGGAATGTGCCGCCGGAACTTGAGATTTGCAAAACAAGTAGCACAATCGCGAGCGCCTTTCCTACATTGCCAAGAACAGATACTAGGGTGTAGATCATCGCAACAAAGACAACACTGATAAATACACTAAACAAGATAAAATAGAAGGGAGCACTCACCTCGACTCCCAGTATCCACATATCTCCCATCGTTACGATAATGGTTTGTAAAATACCAATCACCAAAAATGTGAATCCTTTTCCAAAATACTCTTGTCTGCCAGTGATGTTCTCAACTCCGTGTGCTTCAACCGAAAGAAGTGAAATCATTAATAATCCGCCAACCCATAATGATAAGACTGTATAAAATGGAGTCATCCCAGTCCCGTAATTTGGAAGCGGGAATAGCTTGTGGGAGTCTAAAATAACAGGTTCGGCGAAGAAACCTCGTTCTGCCTCGGGGTCATTTCGCAGTAATTCGATCATGTCATTGATATCAGCTTTTTGATTGAGATCTCGTATTTTTTTGGCAAGTTCATGGACTTTTTGATTGAGATAAGGGTACTGATTTCGTGCTGCCACGATGGTGTTTTTCCCTTCTTGTAGATGATCATTCGCGTTCTTAAGGATTGTTTCGATTTGTGGTATGATTTTTTGAACTTTTACTATGATCTCTTTTGCTCCTTGTAAAACCTCTTTCATATTTTTTAACTGGGCTTGAATTCTCGGTTCAATTTCATTGTTGTATTGAGTAATGAATGTATCGATTTGATCTCTTGTGTTTGTTGAATAACTTTTGATCTCCTCTAGGCTTGGTATTTCCGCTTTGTTTTCCTGAATTATCTTCTGAATATCATTTATTTTTTGTTCTAAGGCGTCTGCGTTGGTAATCGCATTTTCTAAATTATTGTTTTGAACTATGGCTTGGTCATTGAATTGTTCTTTTAAATGATTTAGTTCATTCTGTATTTCATGTAATTGTTCATATTCTGGATGTTGCATGAGTGAATCAAGTTGACTAAAGTTGATACCCTGGCTGTATACGACGCTTTTCAAATCAGCTAGCAGGTTTTGTAGGTTATCGATATCTAATTTGGCTGCGTTGGCAGCATTCACTAATTCTGTAAGATTGACATCTACAGACTGGATATAGTCATCTACGAGATGAGTTGCATTTTGCACCTTTGTCAGATCCGCTTTTACGATAGGCGACAATTCATTAAAACGAGTTTCTGCTTTCGTTAGGAACGTATTCGCATCCTCGATTGTATGTAAGGCTTGATTCGTTTTGTCCTTTACTTTCGGAATCAATTCTTGACTATCTCGTATGACTGATTCTGCTTGAATGATATCCCTGTAAACATCGTCAAGTGTAGTTTTAATGGAAGGCAATTTTTCTTCTAATAAAAAAATAAAGGATTGAAATCGTTCAATATCTGGTAAATTTTGTTCTATTTCAGTTCCGAGTTGATTAAAAACGTCGAATATGATCCCATTTACTGTTGAAACGAACTGACTGGTAATCTGCTCGGTGATCACGGTTGCCCCTTTTTCCGTGATTTTGGGTGAAATGGCGTTGACCTTTTCATTGACATAATATTCAATAGTTGCCTTCGTAGGATTGTCACTGATGACGGTTCCAAGCTTTTTTGAAAAGTCTGAGGGGATGATCATAACTGCGTACAGGTCGCCAGACTTAACTTCCTTCATTGCTAGGTTGCGGTCAATAAAATGCCACTCAAACGAGTTGTCATTCTTTAATGTTTTCATTAAATCAGAACCAATATGAATTTCCTTGTCCTCTACTGATGCCCCTTGATCCTCACTCACAATCCCAACGGGTATTTGGTTTGTATTGCTGTATGGGTCCCATGACGCTTTAATGTTGAACCAGGCATAAAGAGAAGGAAGTAGAATAAGAGCCGTAATCACAACTGCTGCAACCCAATTTGTATACGTATTTCGGAGATCATTGAAAAAAATCATTCTGATATTTTTCATGGAGTTGTTCCTTTCTAAAAAGACGTTCCTTTTAGTAATGCCTTGAATATTTACTTATTATCAAATTCTTTTTGAAAGGCTGTTTTCATAAATTTTGTTTCCATGGGAATTTTTCCCGTAAAAGTTGAAACTTTCTGATATAATTTGTAGTATATTGGTGAAATATGGGGGTTACTCCTCGTTAGAAGCAGGAAATACGTAATTTTAAATTTAACAAATTGGTGGGTAAAAAATGGTTTTTGATGGGATTCTCATTGCGATTATTGTGGGTTTTTTTCGAAAAGGTAGTTTGCGAGGATTGGCTGATTTACAGTTAAAATTCGGATGGATTTTTCCGATTCTTGTTTTTCTGCAGTTTTTTGTTTATTTTCTACAGAATAAGTATGAAATGCTGGGGTCTCTTAGTGGCTATATTTATATGGTTGTCTATGTGATTGGGATGGCGTTTCTTTGGGTGAACCGACATAATTCTGGTTTTACTCTTATTTTAATCGGGACATTCCTAAACTTCCTTGTCATGGCTTTGAACGGAGGTAGAATGCCAGTATTAGAGTCTGCTGCAACGCTACTAGATCCGCATTACTTAGACACATTAAAAAATGAGCTTTATGCGAAACATACACTGCTCACAGAGAGTAGTAGATTAGGTTTTTTAGGTGATATAATACCTCTAACGGACCCGTATCCGCGTTCTCAAGTCATTAGTATTGGAGATGTTGTGATGAACATTGGCGTCTTCCAATTTATCCAATATTTAATGGTACATAAAAATAAACACACATCATTAGAAGATGAAACCCCTTCATTGAAGGAGGTGAAATCATGAAAACAAAAGTAACTCGTATTTTACTAAATGCAGTTATCCTTGGATCTGTTGTACTTGCTTTTACTTCTGGTTGGAAACTAGTATAAATGATTAACCTAGGAGGAGGATGTTGAATATCCAATGAGTCCTCCTCTACCTTTTAACCCGAGGGATGATAAAACATGAAATTAAACTTTAAACCCATACATGTATACACGAGCATTACCATTATAGTAGGAGTATTTTCATTCCTCTATTTTTATGATTATAATATCACCTTATCAGATTGGGTGATCATATTTGTATTAATCGGTTCTATTACTCTTTTAAACTATCATGTTATCCATATCCCGCCAAAGGATAATTCACTTTCTCTAGATTCTTCTATTTATCTCGCTAGTTTGTTTATGTATGGACTAGACGTTACCCTTTTTGTACTGGCATTGTCCAGTCTTATCTATGTTTTTGTCCAACGGAAAATAGCTTGGTGGAAGCATTTATTTAATTTCTCGATGTACAGCATTATGATTATCGCCTCCTATTTTTCACTTGTTTTTGCTGGAGGATCAGTTGGAGAAATCGATACACATCATCTGTTGCCATATATTCTATCTCTATGTACGTATTTTATTTGCAACATGCTCTTTATTATTTCTTATTTCTTTCTTTATGGTAGTGGTAGTATTGAGAACGTAATTAAAGGGGTCACTACTGATAAAACTTTTGTGATTAGTTATTTTACGACGTTGTTACTACCCTTGATTCTTGGAATTTTGCTAAAAGCAGAAGGTATATTTGGCCTTTTTTTATTCGTTTGTATTGCTTTACTGTTATCAGCTGCATTTGATCAGCATTTTAAGCTCTATCAAGAGATTTCAGATAAGGCGAATAAGGATTTCTTAACAGGTTTAAATAATCATGGCTATTTTAAAGAATTATTTGATGCTGAAATATCAAGTGCTAGGGAAAATGGAACGCCTGTCAGCTTAGCACTTTTAGATATAGATGATTTTAAAAAATATAATGATTTATATGGTCATATTCAAGGTGATCATTTACTAACATTTTTCGGTTCAATCTTAGAAGAAGAAGCAAATTCACATGACTATATCGTTGGGAGATACGGTGGAGAAGAATTTTCAATTGTCATGCCGAACACTTGTGTGGACGACGGATTAGCTTTCATTGATTCATTGCGAAAAAAAGTGAATAATAGCTACTTCAAAGGTGTAGAAGCACTTCCGTATGGCTGTCTATCTTTTTCAGCAGGCGTTGTGGAGTGGGAAAAAGGGATGTATGATGCATCCGAAATATTGAATAAAGCCGACCAAGCGATGTATTATGCGAAAGCACAAGGAAAAAACATTGTTCAGGTATTCGATGAGAATTCTCAATACTTTGCTCAAAATGCGATTAATCTCGATCAAGAGTTAACCGAAGCTGAACAACAGCTAAAGATCTTCTTATCGAAAGATGTGTACACCTATCGTCATAGTAAACGCGTCTTCCAATATGCGGTTGATTTCAGTAGTAGACTAGATTTAAGTGAATCTGAAAAGAAGACGTTAATATTAGGTGCCCTTATTCATGACATCGGTAAACTTGAGATTCCTCGTGATATTATCAATAAAAAAGGAAAACTCGAGCCTCATGAATGGGAAATGATGAAGAAACACGTAACCTGGGGGAAAGAAATTATCTCGACCAATAAAAAATTGGAGCCGTTGATTCCATTAGTCGAGCTGCATCATGAACGTTTCGATGGAAAGGGTTATCCGCATGGCCTACATGGTGAAAAAATTCCGAAACTGGCTCGCATACTATGTGTCTGCGATTCCTTTGACGCCATGACAACAGAACGCCCATACCAAAAGACAAAAACCTTCACCGAAGCCATCGACGAACTAAGACAATGCTCAGGAAGTCAATTCGATCCAACACTTGTTGAACCTTTCATCGGCATGATCGAGGAGAAATATGCAAACCAAATAAAAGAAGAACTCGTCATAAGTTCGTGAAAACCAGTGGTCGGTGGCCGCTGGTTATCTTTTTGAGGTTTTTGGGACAGAGGGACAGGTCCCTTGTCCCAGGAAAAATATGGTGGGACAAGGGACCTGTCCCTGCGACCCACCTTCGATCCATACTATTTTTGTTGACGAACTAATTTCTACCATTTATAATGGGGGTAATCAGGAAAACGTTTTCTTGAGAGAAGAATTTTAAACGTAATATAATTGAGTTTCGATGTTTTTCTACATGTTTCCCACTGATAACGTTACTAAAGTACTATGATAGTAGCATTTTTTTATAAGTAGTTAGGAAAACGTTTTCCGGCGAAGCATTATAGATAAAAAGTGGGAGGAGGGATAATTATAAAGGCGTCAATAAAGGATATTGCTAAAAAAGCAAACGTATCCGTTTCTACCGTTTCAAGAGTTCTTAATAATAGTAAGTATGTTAGTGAAGAACTGAAAGAACGGGTTTTGGCAATTGTTAAAGAAACAGGTTTTAAACCTAATTTAGTAGCAAAAGGTCTAGTAAATAAGAAGACGAATCTTATCGGTATATTAATACCAAGAATTTCGAACAATTTCTTTGCTAAGTTAATAGAAGGTACGGAAGAAGTAGCCCAAACGTATGGATACAATATTTTACTTAGTACTTCCTATAACGATCTCCAAAGGGAAATCGAATATCTAAACATTTTTGAAGACAGACAACTAGATGGTATCCTATTTTCGGTTACGGAATTTACAGAAGAACATAGGGCATTTTTTGAACGTACAACTCTTCCAACTGTCTTTATAGGACAAAAGTTAGAACAGCAGGAAAAGTACCCTTATGTGACAATTGATAATGTCAAAGCTTCCTATGAAGCTACAAAATATTTAATCAATCAAAACCATACAAAAATTGCAATTTTGGCAGGTCCGGAGTCAGACACGGCAACAGGAACTTATCGCTTGCAAGGCTATAAGGATGCTCTAGAAGAAGTAGGAATAACGGCGAATCCTTTGTGGCAGTCCATGAGATTCCATACCATTGAAGATGGTTATATTGCTACTTCAAAAATCATGTCGCAAGTCGATAAACCAACTGCAATCTTTGCCTGTTCAGATCAACAAGCTCTGGGGGCCATAAATTATTTGCATGAGTATGGATACAGAGTCCCTGAAGATATATCTGTCATGGGATTTGATGATGTAGATTTAGCGTCCATTTTCAGACCGAAATTAACGACAGTTAAACAAAATCCTGTAGATATTGGGGCAACGGCTATGCGATTGCTCATTGATCAAATGAAGAATATAGAAATTCAATCAAAAGAGAATTTTATTCCTTATCGATTAGTCGTTCGAGAGAGTACAAAGAAATTATAGCTTCCTATTTATTTAACAGATAATCGAAAACGCTTAACTTCCTGAAAACAAAAGGAGACGATGAATAATGATGAAAAAATTAGTGTTAGCAGGTATGTCAGTGATCCTTCCACTAGGATTAATAGCTTGTAGTAACGATGAGGGATCTAAAGAAAGCGCTTCAAGTGAAAATGTTTTAAAAGTAACGTACCCATCTTGGTGGGAAGACTGGTTTAAGGATCTGGAAGCTGACTTTGAAGCAGCAAATGAAGGAGTCGACGTTAAATTAGTTCCTCTTCATGATGATGTAACAACAAAACAAGCCATGATGATGAAATCTGCTGAAACAACTCCAGACGTTGCAGTAGAAGACACATTTATCTTGAATTCTGATGTTAACGCTGGTTATTTATCACCAATGGACGACATCGTCAACAACTGGGATGAATGGGAAAACTTTGAAACTACTACACATCAAGGTGTAAAAGGTCTAGATGGTAAAATCTACGGTGTTCCATTTAGTACAGATGTTCAAGGACTTTGGTATAACAAAAAATTATTAGGAGATGCTGGGCTTTCTGACTTTGCTCCGAAGTCTTGGGAAGAAGTATTAAGTGCTGCTGAAGAAGTAAAAGCGAGTGCAAGTAAAGATGTCATTCCGTTGTTTATGTACACTTCTAAAGCAACTGGAGAAGGTACGTCCATGAGAACATTCCAAGTGTTATATAGTGGAACTGGTTCTTCTCTATATGACTATGATGAGCAAAAGTGGGTTATAGACGAAAAAGCATTAACTGATACATTCGAATATATTAACAAAGTAAGTGAAAAAGAAATTGGTGCTGCACCAAGTGTTGCAGCAAACAGCCAAGTATCAAGCTTACTTGCTGAAGATTTAATGATGAATGATAAAGTAGCTATGGTGATGGATGGAAACTGGGTTGCAGGTACATGGCGTGAAGGAAGAGCTACTCCATGGCCGGAAGCTCTAGACACATGGGGATTCATTCCATTCCCAACTCAAAATGGACAAGACCCTGGTTATACTTCCATGTCAGGTGGTTGGGCACTGTCTATCCCGGCTAAAGCAAACAACAAAGATTTAGCTGCTGAGTTTATTAAAATGGCAGTTGATGCTGAACATCAACTAGAATATGTTACAAAAACTGGTGATATGACAGTTCGAACAGACGTTGCCGAAAAAGACGAGTATTTAAACCAACCACTAAGTAACTATCGCGAAGCAGGCGAAATCTTGACATATACTCATTTCCGCCCAGCGATTGATGAATATCCAGCAATCTCTACACACATTCAAGAAGTAGTGGAAAGTGTAGCAACAGGTGCAATTTCCCCTGAGCAAGCCGTGAAAAATTATGAAACTGGACTAAAACGAATTGTTGGAGAAGATAGTGTAATTAATAAATAAAAACTAAAGACCAAGTAAGTATCTTACTTGGTCTTTCATCTTCCAAAATGGGGGGAAATATGGTGGCGAAATCCAAAGAATTTAAAAAGAGTAATGGTAATTTAAGACGAGCAGCGCTATTTTTATCGCCGGCTCTAATTCTAATGATAATCTTCTTCCTGGGTCCAATTGTTATGACCTTTTTCTTCGCGTTTACAAACATGTCTCTAACTGGTGCCTCAGCTCAAAATATTGAATTTGTAGGATTCCAAAACTTTGTCAACATGTTTGAAGATCCGAACTTTAAAACATCCTTTATGGCAACAATGGTCTTCTTAATTTTCTCCGGGATTATTGGCCAGCAAGTACTTGGTTTCTTACTTGCTATCTTAATGAAAAATAAGAATAAAACCTTCCGTAAATTTGTAGGTGCAACCGTAATGGCTGGTTGGGTAACACCTGAAATTATTGTTGGGATTATGTTCGTTGCATTTTTACACGATGGTGGTACACTAAACCAATTTATTGGAGCTTTAGGTTTTGAACCGGTATCTTGGTTGTTTACCTTCCCAATGGTGTCAGTCATTATAGCAAATATTTGGCAGGGTTCTGCATTGTCGATGTTGATGTTCCAATCAGCGCTAGATAGCATTCCAAACTCCTTATATGAGGCAGCAAGGATAGATGGAGCGAATCGGTGGAAGATATTGTGGAAGATTACAATCCCAATGATTAAAAATACAGTATTTACGAATCTAGTTATTATTACACTTGGAACATTAGGTGTATTCTCCCTCATTTATACAATGACAGGTGGAGGGCCAGCAAGAGCAACATCAACATTGCCAGTTTTCATGTATGAACAAGCATTTGTTAATTACCAATTAGGTTATGGTACTGCTATTTCATTAGTCATATTACTTATCGGAATAGTTCTAAGCTTAGCTTATATTAAGCTTTTAAAGACAGATGAATAAGGGGTGCAAAAGATAATGAAATTAGAAAAATTCGGAAAAATAATACCCTATACGTTTTTATCGATCATTGCAGTTTTGTTTATAACTCCACTGCTATGGGTCATATTTGCTTCCTTTGATGCAAATGCTACGCAAGTAGTGAAGTTGCCAGAACAGTTCACGTTAAGTAATTATACAGAAGTGATTTCAAATCCAGTCAATCAAAAGGCCTTTTTAATTGGTATCTTCCTATCCGGAGGACAAACAATATTAGTCGTTATTTTGTCTATGTTAGCAGCATATCCACTATCTCGATATCCATTTAAAAATAAGCAAAAGTTAATGATGATGATTTTATTTATGACATCACTACCAATTACTGCAGTAATGGTACCTGTATATCAACTGTTTCTATTTCTAGATTTACAAGATTCATTATTTGGTACTTTGATGTTCTTAACAGCCTCTCAATTACCGTTTGGGATATGGTTGATGAAAAACTTTATCGATGGTGTTCCGGTCGAACTCGAAGAAGCAGCATGGATTGACGGAGCAGGCATTATAAAGGGAATACGTAAAGTAATTGCACCATTAATGATTCCAGGAATCTTTACAGTTAGTATTTTTACATTCATTGGTAGCTGGGGGAACTTCTTTGTTCCATATATTTTATTACAAACACCTGAAAAACTACCAGCATCTGTTACAATCTTCCAATTCTTTGGTCAGTACGGTTATGCAGCATACGGTCAGTTAGCCGCATACTCCATTCTATATATGTTACCAACATTTGTCCTTTACTATTTTGCACAAAATCATATGTCAAAAGGATTCAATATGGGTGGCGCAGCAAAAGGGTAAGGGTAGAGTAAACACAAGGAGGTACCAGCATGAAAAAAATGTATATGATTGGAAATGCCCATTTAGATCCCGTTTGGTTATGGCAATGGCAGGAAGGATTTCAAGAAACGAAAGCCACTTTTCGCTCAGCATTAGATCGAATAAAAGAATATGATGACTTTATTTTCACTTCAAGTTCAGCAGCCTTTTATGAGTGGATTGAAAAAAATGAACCTTCCATGTTCGAGGAAATTAAAGTACGGATTCAGGAAGGACGATGGATCATTTGTGGTGGTTGGTGGATTCAACCGGACTGTAATATCCCAAGTGGAGAATCTTTCGCAAGACAAGGATTGATTGGTCAGAGGTATTTTAGAGAAAAATTCGGTGTAACTGCTAAAGTTGGATACAATGTAGACAGTTTTGGTCATAATGGAAACTTACCTCAAATTTTGCAAAAGTCTGGTATGGATGCTTACGTTTTTATGCGTCCTAATCCGGAGGAAAAAGGATTGCCAGGCCGATTATTCCTATGGGAATCAAATGATGGCTCTCGTGTCAAAGCCTTCCGAATTCCATTTGAATATTGCACGTTTGACCATTTAGAAAACCACATTATGCATTGTAAAACAGAATTGAAAAATTCATTCGATCATCTTATGTGTTTTTATGGAGTTGGAAACCATGGTGGTGGACCGACAAAAGTAAATATTGAAACAATAAGAGAATTAGATCAAACAATGGAAGATACTGCATTAACATTCAGCTCACCAAATGAGTTTTTCGAGGATGTATCTTTAATAGAAAACAAACTTCCTATTGTTCATGATGACTTACAGCACCATGCAAGTGGTTGCTATGCTGTTCATTCAGAAGTGAAAAAATATAATCGTCTTTCAGAGAATTTACTGATAGCAGCTGAGAAGTTTTCAACTGTTGCGAATCAATTAACGAATCAAAGTTACCCAACTGATTTTAATCAAGCTTGGAAGGGTGTTTTGTTTAACCAATTTCATGACATTTTAGCGGGTACTAGCATCGAGGCAGCCTATCATGATGCACGAGACTTATACGGTGAAGCGAATAGTATTTCTTCAAGAAACTTAAACTATGCGTTGCAATCGATTAGCTGGAATATTGATATCAAAGAAGAAAAAGACATGAAACCAATTGTGGTATTTAATCCACATTCTTGGCCAGTTCGAACACCTGTTGAAATTGAGCATGGAATATTTGTGAACTACACGTTACCAGAGGAATTTATGATTGAAGACGTACACGGTAATGAAGTACCTTATCAAATTGTTGATCCAGTTGCGAAAATACCTAACAGAAAACGAGTTGTCTTTTTAGCGGATATACCACCTCTAGGGTACAGCACGTACAAACTAAGAGCAGTAAAGCCGAAAAATAGCTTTGAATCAATGCAAATTGAAGATTTCACAATGGAGAATGAGCGATTAAAGGTAGTAATAGATCCAATTACCGGTGGAATGAGTAGTCTATATGACAAAGAAAAGGATATTGAAGTGTTTAAAGATCATGGTGCACTTCCTGTTGTGATCAATGATTTATCAGATGCATGGGGACATGGTCAGCTGCGCTTTGATGACAAGATTGGAACCTTTAAACCGGTTAAAGTGAAAAAAGTAGAAGATGGTCCCGTAAGAGGGGTTATCCGTGTCATTAGTGAATATGAAAAATCTACGCTTGTACAAGACTTTATCCTTTACAAACAACTACATAAAGTGGAAGTAAAGGTAAAAGTGAATTGGCAGGAAAAGTACAAAGCGTTAAAAATACAGTTCCCAGTTTCTTTCAGCCAGCGAAAAGTAACGTATGAAATTCCATTTGGACAGATCACAAGGGAAGCAAATGGAGAAGAAGAGCCGATGCAAAACTGGGTTGATGTTACGGGAACGATCAATAAAGAAAAGAAGGATATATATGGCTTAAGCATTTTAAATGATAGTAAGTATAGTGCAGCTGCGACTGGAAATACCATTCATTTAACGGTATTGCGCAGCCCAATTTACGCTCATCATATTCCGTTTGAGCCAGATTTAGAAGATGATTATCCAATCATCGATCAAGGTATACAAACTTTTACGTACACATTACTACCTCATGAAAATGGCTTTGAGGAAGCGAATACTGTACAACATGCATGGGAGTTAAATCAAAAGGCACAGGTCATTGTTGAAACGTATCATCAAGGATCATTACCACAGGAAGATAGTTTTATTTCGATTGATCAACCTAATGTCATTCTATCTTCGATGAAACATGCCGAAGACGGGGATGGTGTAATCGTTAGACTATATGAAACGAATCACCAGGATACAGTTGCGCACCTGGAGTTACCTCTTTGGGACCGCAGTGTAACCTTACACTTCGGAAGATCAGAAGTAAAAACAATCTTTATACCATTTGATACAAGTCAATCCATATACGAAACAAATCTGATTGAAGATAAACTTGGTGAGGAAAATGAGTAACTATTTAGGGATTGATCTAGGAACGTCATCTGTAAAATGTTTAATAACAGATCATAACGGACAAGTAGTAGCGAGTAGCGTGAGAACCTATCAGGTTCTTACGCCTCAACCTATGTGGCATGAGCAAGATCCAAATGAGTGGCTAGAGGCATTAAAGAAAGCGTTGCATGACATCGAAAAAGACGATAATCAAATTTTACAACAGGTTACATCCCTTGCCATCACAGGACAAATGCATGGGATTGTTCCTGTTAATCACAACTTGGAACCTATCTATCATTCCATTATTTGGTCAGACCAACGGAATAAAGAGGAATTAGCTCTTATTAAGGAGCGCTTACCTTTAGAAAAATGGGTTGAAATAACGGGGAATCATCCGAATATTAGCTTTACTCTGGGGAAAATTTTATGGTTTAAAAAACATCAACCCGACCTGTATCAAAACACATATAAGTTTTTGCTTCCAAAAGACTTTATCCGTTTGAACTTAGCAGGTGTTGTTGATACAGACGAATCGGATGCGTCTGCTACCTTAATGATGGATTTAGCAACAAAAAATTGGTCATCAGAGATTGTGGAACTTTTCCAATTAGATCAAGACAAACTTCCCCCAATTGTACCCTCTACCCATGTATCTGGAACTGTAACGAAAGAAGCAAGTACTCTTTACGCGTTAAAGGAAGGATTACCAGTGATTTGTGGATGTGGAGATGCTCAGGCACAAGCGATTGGGAACGGGATCGTCAATGAAAAGGCGTGGCTTTGTACGATTGGGACGAGTGGGCAGCTTTTTGTTAGTTCGGATAAGTTGAAAATGGTGAAAGATGGATCTGTTCATACATTAGCCCATGGCGATTCTGAAAAATATGTCATGATGGGTGCCACTTTATCGGCAGGAAATTCTTTTAAGTGGTTTAAAGAAAAGGTTTTAGATAGTACCTATGATTTTGGACACTTATTAGATCTGGCGAGTGACATTGTGCCCGGAGCGAATAAGCTCATATTTTTACCCTATTTAAATGGTGAACGAACGCCCCATATGGATGAAAATGCAAAAGGGACATTTATTGGGCTAACATCAGAGCATACAAAAGCGGAAATGGCGCGCTCCATTGTTGAAGGCGTTTTATTTTCATTGTATGAAGCTTTTTGTTTGATTCAGCAACGAATGGAGTCTTCTCCAGATTACATTGTCTTAACCGGAGGGGCAGCAGAGCACCCAGTTTGGTTAACAACCGCAGCGAATCTATTTAATCTACCAATTGTGAGGAAAAACAGTAGAGGTGGAGGGGCCTATGGTGCAGCGATGCTTGCTGCAGTAGGAGTAAAAGACTTTGCTAGTTTAGATGATCTCTCCAAACAATGGGGATTGCAAGAGATAGAGGAGATTTATCAACCTGACTCTACTAAACACTCCACATATCAACAGTTATTTTCCATCTATCAAAAATGCTATCAATCTTTAAAAACCATCTACGAGGACTTAGAACATTTTGGAGGAATAAACTACGATGACAATACAAAAAACACATGAACAACTTATAAAAGAAGCACATGAATTAAGTTTACGTGAAGGGGAAATAGGAAAAAATAACCCCCATCGTTTAGCTTTTCATTTGGATCCTCCATCTAACTGGATGAATGACCCAAATGGATTAGTTTATTTTAATGATGAGTATCACGTATTTTATCAGTTTACTCCTGATCAACCAGAAACAGGTTTGAAATTTTGGGGACATTTTAGAAGTATAGACCTTATCAACTGGGAATTGCTGCCGCCTGCTATTGCGCCTGGCGAAGAATATGACTTGGACGGTTGTTGGTCAGGGTCGGCAGTTGCGAATAATGATGAGTTAACATTAATCTACACGGGTCATGTTGATAATAAATCACCAAAAGAGGTTCAGTGTGTTGCTACTAGTACAGACGGGGTTCATTTTACAAAGCATCAAGCAAACCCTGTCGTTGCAGGACCACCTCCTGGCTTTTCTGAAGACTTCCGTGATCCGAAAGTATGGAAGCATGACAACAGTTGGTACATGGTTGTTGGGAATGGTCTGAATGGGAATGGCCAAGTCTTACTCTACCAATCTTCTAATCTAGTAGATTGGACATATTTAGGTGTCATGGCTGAAGGTGATGGAACACAAGGTTTTATGTGGGAATGTCCCGACTTAATTAATCTTGGGGAAAAGGACGTTCTTATTTTATCGCCAGAAGGTATGGACAATATTAAACATAAGAGCATCTATAAAGTCGGCACCATGAATTATGAAACAAATAAATTTGAAGATGAGCAGTTAGCGATGATTGATTATGGTTCTGACTTTTATGCGCCTCAAACATTGAAAGATGGGAAAGGCAGAACGATTATG
The DNA here is from genome assembly GCF_059759275.1 of Ferdinandcohnia sp. GQ5. Lineage (NCBI taxonomy): Bacteria > Bacillati > Bacillota > Bacilli > Caryophanales > Bacillaceae > Ferdinandcohnia > Ferdinandcohnia sp. GQ5. The sequence goes on along the minus strand of NZ_JCAXEW010000013.1, from coordinate 40,025 downwards.
TTTGGATGGATGAACCTATGGGAATCGAGTATGCCGACTCGAAAGGATCGTTTTGTAGGGTCACTTACCATACCTAGAGAACTTAAACTTAATGATGAAAACAAATTGATCCAAATCCCGGTAGAAGAGTTGAAGCAATTACGAAAGAATGTAAATCATTTTGATTTGAAGGTAAACGAGGAAATGATCCTCGATGACGAAGTTAAAGTTGGGGAGATTGAAGCAACCTTTACGATTTCGGGTGAATCAAAGCGATTTGGTCTAAAAGTAAGATGCTCCGAAGATGAAGAAACAATTGTCGGGATTGATGTAGAACGCAATGTATTATTTATTGATCGTAAGAAATCTGGTGAGGGCGATACTTCCATGATGGAAGCGCCGATTACTATTAAAGATAATCAATTAAGCTTACGTTTGTTCATCGATCGTTCTTCTCTTGAAGTCTTTGCTAACGATGGGGAAACAGCTGTAACCACTAGAATTTATCCGAAGCAAACAAGTCAAAACGTAAAGTTATTCTCAGAAAACGAAATTGATGTGGACCTCAATATCTATGAATTAGAGGACAAGATGACAAATAAGAAGGTTATCCTGTAGAAGAACGCGACAGTATTTTACGTAGAGTTACAAAATCATATTATGAGTTAATAAGGAGATGTGCTTATGAACAATTATGATGCTTTAGCTTCTGATTTAATCAAGACCACTAAATATATGTTTGAGAACAAGCTTGCTTGGGGAAATTCCGGTAATATTAGCGCACGTACATCTGAGAATCATTTTCTGATTACGAAAAGTGGAACATATTTAGGAGAATTAACCCCTGAAGACTTTATCGAATGGGAAATCGGCAAGGAAATCGATCGCTCACAAAAGGATCGTCCTTCTAAAGAGGTTCCTATGCATCAGGCAATTTATGAAAGACGTCCGGAAATTAACGCTGTAATTCATGCATCTCCTTTGTATAGTACGTTAGCTGCTTGTACGACAATGGACATTGCTGCGAATAGTTTTATAGAAGGAATGTACTACTTAGAACGGATAGAACGAATCCCTTATGCACATCCAGGCTCAAAAGAACTTGGAGAGTTTGTTTATGAAAAAGCCAATAAAACCAATATCATCCTATTAGAAAATCATGGAGTCCTTGTGTACGATACATCCCTGCAAGAAGCAAAAATGGCACTTCATACATTAGAATTTGCATGTGAAATGGCCATTTTAAGTGAAAAAAGCGGGTTGCCAATTCAAAATCTCCCAGAACATATCGTCCATGATTTTCTTCATCATGCAGGCTACAAACCGAAAAGGAATTGGGAAAAATGATTGGAATTGTTGCTGACGATATAACAGGTGCAAATGATATTGGGATTATGTATAAGAAAGCTGGCCTATTAACGGATGTGTATCCGTATGAGTATAGCCATGACCTCTCGCATAGAAGAATACTGCCAGAGGTTGCTGTAATTGATACGAATAGTCGGTTAGATTCGAAGGAAGAAGCCTACGATAAAGTATTTGAAAGTACGAAACGATTAAAGGAACTAGGTTATAAGCAATTTTTTAATAAAACATGTTCTGTTTTTAGAGGGAATATTGGGGCAGAATTTGATGCGATGCTTGATGCTTTAAATGAATCATTCGCCGTTGTCGTATTAGGATTTCCAAAGAACGGAAGAACGACGATTCACCAACAGCATTATGTGTACGGGAAGAAGTTAGACGAATCAAATTTCCGAAACGACCCTGTTCATCCAATGACAGAATCGAATATTGTGGATATTTTAAAAACCCAAACAACCCGAGCGGTAGACCATGTTGATATTTCTGTCATTCGAGAAGGCTATGAGGCTATTAAAAAAGAGATTCAACGCAGACGTAACGATTGTCATTATTTAATTCTAGATGTAGAAGACCAACTATCATTGGAGGAAATCGCTAAAGCAATCATTGATGAGAAGGTCATTGCTGGTGCTTCGGGTGTAGCAGAAGAACTTGCACGAGTAAGTTCACCTATAAATGGTAATGAGCAGGATTTGATCCAGCCAGCCCAATATAATCAAGAGAATGTAGGCATTTTATGTGCTGCCGGTAGCTTGACTCCTCAAACCTTTGGACAAGTTGCGTTTATAAAAGAACAGGGTATTTCTTATAGAGAAATGGATACGACCAAGCTATTTAGTGATGATAAAGTAACATACTTAAAGGGACTTATTCAACATTTGACTGAAACTGTAACTGCTGGAAAAGATGCATTAGTTTATGCTTCCAATCAACCGGAATTGGTTGCTAAGACGAAGGAAATTGGAAAGGCAAAAGGCTTCAGTAATGAAGAGATTTCTAGAGTTGTTTCCAATTCCCTTGCCGGTGTAGTGGCATCTGTAGTCAAGCAGACAGGTGTCGAGCGTATTTTATTAGCCGGTGGCGAAACCTCAGCATCTATTTGTCAGAAACTGGGCATTAAGGGCTTGCGAGTGCATGAGGAAATTGAGCCGGGACTACCTTCTTGTATTAGTATCGAGAAGCCCCATTACGTACTCGTATTAAAATCAGGAAGCTTTGGCGGAGTGGACTTTTTTGAAAAGGCTTTAAACCACTTGAAAGAATGTTAATCTCAAAATGAAAGAAATGAGGCTGTTACGATGACGAAACATTATTTAGAGCAACTGGTGAATCATTATCCTGAATTAGATTCCTGTATTCATGATGTCGAAAAGGCATACGAAACAATTAAAGCTAGCTATGAAAACAACGGAAAACTACTACTAGCTGGTAATGGTGGAAGTGCAGCTGACTGTGAACATATTGTTGGGGAATTAATGAAAGGATTTGTGTCTTCGAGAAAATTACCAGAAGAGGAACTTGAGCGTTTAAACGAAGCCGGTGATGATGGGTCAATTGGAATGCACTTACAAGGAGCCTTGCCAGCAATTTCCCTCGTAAGCCATTCAGCATTAATGACTGCTTTTTCAAATGACGTTGCACCAGAGCTAGTATTTGCACAGCAAGTGTATGGCTATGGAAAAGAGAATGATATATTTCTAGGGATCAGTACTTCTGGAAACTCAAAAAATATTATTCAAGCGGCAATTGTTGCAAAAGCAAAGGGATTAAAAACGATTTGTTTAACTGGAAAATCTGGAGGGCAATTAAAAGATATTTGCGATGTAACGATCCAAGTTCCTTATGAAGAAACCTATCGAATTCAAGAGCGTCATTTACCTGTTTACCATACGCTTTGTTTAATGTTAGAGGAGGAATTTTTCGGATGAAAAAGGTACTAGCTGGGTTTGATATCGGTGGAACAAAATGTGCTGTCGTATTAGGTGAAGAAGGACAAGACCAAACCATCCAATTGTTGAAACGTCGTTCATTCCCAACTCCTACCAATCCTCATGATGCAATCAATAAATTAATGAACGAGTTATCATACATGATCGAAGAGGAGAATGTGTCACTAGAAGCAATCGGAATTAGTTGTGGTGGTCCTTTAGATAGTAAAAGGGGTCTTATTCTTTCCCCTCCAAACCTCCCCAATTGGGATCGGATCGATATTTTTACGCCTATTAAGGAGACGTTCAATGTACCTGTTGCCATGCAGAATGATGCAAACGCATGTGCATTAGCTGAATGGCAGTGGGGAGCAGGAGTAGGGTGTCAAAATATCATATTTTTAACATTTGGAACAGGAATGGGTGCAGGCCTCATTTTAAATGGTCAGTTGTATTCAGGAACGAATGATATGGCTGGTGAAGTTGGCCATATTCGATTAGAGGATGACGGTCCGGTTGGCTATGGAAAAACAGGTTCCTTCGAAGGCTTTTGTAGTGGAGGGGGAATTGCACGTCTTTCACAAACGAAGGTTAAGGAATATTTGGAAGCTGGGAATGCGACAATCATTTGTTCAGATGTAAATAACCTTGAAAAAGTAACGGCAAAATCAGTTGCAGAAGCGGCTTTAAAGGGGGATGAACTCGCCCTTGAGATTTATCGAATCGTTGGTAAAAAACTTGGAAAAGGTATTAGTATTTTGTTAGATATATTGAATCCCGAAAAAGTGATTATTGGAAGTATTTATGCCCGACAGGAGGGGCTGTTGAGGGATTATATGTTTACCGAAATAAAAAAAGAAGCATTGCCACATACTGTTCAGGCATGTTCCATTGAAGCTGCAAAACTTCAGGAAACAGTAGGGGATTTAGCTTCCCTGTCTGTCGCAAAATATGCTGTAAATGGGAAATAAAAAAGTGATGATGTTTCCTTCTAGTTATAGCGTAAAGGGAATTAGGGATTTGAGAAAGTGTACCCCGTGGACAAGTTGATGAATCATGGGAGGGAGATCTCCTCCCCCCTTTTTTTATCTTCTTTCAGTGCATCATCCCTATTGCTCTAGTGTTATCTGTTCCAACAATGTTGAATGAATATTCTTGCAGGACAATATATTTTAGAAAGGTTTGCTTGCAAGTACCTTAAGGAAATAACCATTAAACTTAGAAAGGAAGATAATCTATGAAAAAACTGAAAGTAGGGATTATTGGGAGCGGGGGCATTGCCCAATCGCAGCATATTCCGAACTATTTAAAATGCTCGGATGATGTAGAAATTGTTGGGGTTTGCGATATCAACATTGAAAAGGCAAAAGAATGTGCAGAAAAATGGGGAATTCCAAACTATTACAGTGATTACGAAACAATGCTTAGTGAGCTAGAGATAGATGCAGTTAGTGTTTGCACACCTAACAAATTCCATGCTGAGATTACAAAAGCGGTATTAAAGGCCGGGTGCCATGTAATATGTGAAAAGCCTCCTGCAATCAGTGTTCAAGAAGCGGAGGAAATGGCTCAAACAGCTAAAGAAGCAAATAAGTTTCTAACCTTTGGCTTCCATTTTAGACACTCCCCTGAAGTTTGCCTTTTAAAGGAGTATATCGATAATAATGAATTTGGATCCATCTATGCCGCTCGGGCAACGGCGATGCGAAGAAGAGGAATCCCAGGGTGGGGAGTTTTCACTAATAAAGAGCTGCAGGGCGGAGGGGCTCTCATTGATATTGGTGTACATATGCTTGATACAGCTCTTTATTTAATGGGATACCCAGAACCAGATACGGTTTTAGGAGTTACCTATCAAAAAATAGGAAATAAAAAAGGTGTCGGGCTAATGGGAGATTGGGATTGGGAAAACTTCTCGGTTGAAGATTTTAGCCGTGGATTGATTGTTTTTAAAGATGGCTCTTCAATCTCATTGGATGCCGCCTTTGCAGCGAATGTTGAAAAGGATGACGTTATGCAAGTTTCGATTATGGGGGATAAGGGTGGAGCAGATGTATTTCCAGTGAAAATCTTCCAAGAGAAATATTACTCGTTACTTGATACTACACCAGCATACATGCCAAAAACAGATTACCATGAAACACAATTTAGAAGATTTGTAGATTGCTGTATTCATGGCATTGAGCCAATTAGCAAACCGGAAGAAGCAGTGATCCTTCAAAAAATAATAAACGGATTATATGAATCCGCCTCAACCGGAGAAGCTGTAAAGATTTAGGGACAAAGGGACAGGTCCCTTGTCCCAGAAAGAATATGGTGGGTCAAGGGACCTTTCTTTAGTTGTCCTAAGCCCACCACATTTGGGAGCTAGGTTGTTCGATTAATACAGTTTTTAGATTGGATACTGCACGTTGAAATCCTTCTTCAATCGACATAATTGGGTCTTCGTGTTCGATGCTGACCACATAGTCATAGCCGTATGTACGAAGTGCGCTCATCATATCAGACCATTCGCTAAGGCTATGGGCACAGCCGACTGAACGGAAGGTCCAAGCACGCGTACGTACATCTCCATATGGTTGCATATCTGTTAAACCGTACATATTTACATTGTCTTGATCAATATAAGTGTCTTTTGCATGGAAATGATGGATCGCGTTTTCCTTTGCAAGTATTTTAATTGCGGCTACTGGATCAATACCTTGCCACCATAAATGGCTTGGATCTAAATTCGCACCAATTGCGTCACATGTCTCTTTACGTAATTTCAACAATGTGTAAGGGGTATGGACTAAAAAGCCACCATGGAGTTCAAGGCCAATTTTTACTTGATGCTCTTGAGCAAATTGTCCAACTTCCTTCCAATATGGGATGAGCTTTTCTTCCCATTGCCACTTCAACACATCGCTATATTCATTTGGCCATGCAACTACAGGCCAATTTGGGTATTTGGCTCCCTCATGGTCCCCAGCCGTACCGGAAAAACAGTTGACGACAGGCACATTCATAAGGGAAGCTAACTTAATTGTTTTTAATAGCGTTTCATGGCAGCGATCAGCAAATTCTTTATCAGGTGAAATCGGGTTACCGTGACAGCTGAATGCACTAATTGTTAATCCACGATCCTGCACCTTCTTCAAGTACTCGTTTCTTGCCGTTTCACTTTCTAATAATCCCTCTAAATCACAATGTTTGTTCCCTGGGTAGCCGCCCGTCCCAATCTCAACTGCATGAAGTCCAGCTTCTTTTACAGTATCCAACATTTCTTCAAAGGATTGATCTGCAAACAATACGGTAAATACACCAAGTTTCATAGCAAACTTCCTCCACTTCTTTAGATTTAGATTTAATCAATTGCATGATTCCATCTTAGCTTATCTCTCGGTGGAAAAATATAGATAATCTCATTAAAAACATCTACTATTTTGCTAGATTTAGATGGATCAAAAAACAAAACGAAAGGGGGAGCAAACACATAGAATCACCCTCGATTTTAGAGTGCCTTACCTCTTGATGTAATCAAACTTTGGAGAAATAGTCCGTTGGAGAGGTGCCATATTTTCTTTTGAATATCCGATGAAAGTAGTTATAACTCCCGAATCCGGATAATTCAGCAATTTGCGCTAAGGTCATATCGCTATTTTGAATCAATTTGGTTGCGGTATTTAGTCTGATTTCCATTGCATATTCAATGATTGTTTTCCCGAATTGTTCTTTGAAAAGGTGTGAAGCACGAGAGACACTAAAGCTAACATGATTGGCTACATCTTCAACTTTAAATGGCTGGTTCGCATGCTCTTCAATATAGCTTTTCATCGCTTGTACGGGAAGTGTTAGCTGATTACTGAATAGATCTGTATCTTTTATCAAAATATCAATCGATAAGCACTGTGCTCGTAGCAGATAATCAAGCAATTCTTCGTTTTTTTCATAGATTCGTCGCTTTTCAATATTCATTTGTCGCCAAAGCAAAAGGAACTTTTGGGTATTATGGATATGAACGATTGTCGGTCTTTTTCTTCTTTCCCACCACTCATCTAACCATGGCCCTCTGCACATAATGAAATAATCTCCGCTACCTATAGATGTGATTCCTGATTGGTTCGCCACCTCATCGATGAGGATTTCACAGGAATCTCCGGGTTTACATAGCAACAAGTCCCCCGGCGCTAATTCAACAGTCTCCTGGTTAATCTTTGCCAAACTATGTCCTTCGGTTTGCAAACGAAAAAAATAGCTCTCTAGTCCATTTCTCCAGTTAAAGTGTTTCCTCTCTGTATGGTATGAATACTCACAAAGAATCAGTTCATTTTTCATTCAATCACCAGACTCCTAGCAGAATTGTATATAACAATTATACTCATTGTGACTAGTAACTTAAAGAATATAATTCATATTATTAGCAGAATCGTTCATGGGCTAATTCATGACATTTTATTAAAATGAAAGGTATAAACAATGACACAACATCGGACTAACTGGAGGTTATCATAATGGAAAAAATTCCAGCCTATAAAAATGAGAATTTGAGTTTTGAGGAGCGTGCGAAGGATCTTGTTTCAAGAATGACGATAAGAGAAAAAGCTTCGCAAATGATACATAAATCATGTGCCATTCCTAGATTAGGAATTCCGTCTTACAATTGGTGGAATGAAAGTCTTCATGGTGTAGCAAGAGCAGGTGTTTCAACGATGTTTCCGCAAGCGATTGGAATGGCAGCATCATTTGATGAAACATTGTTGCATAAGGTGGCAGATATCATTGCTACGGAAGGAAGAGCGAAACACCATGAATTTGCAAGGAAAAATGATCGTGGTATATATAAAGGACTAACGTTTTGGGCACCTAATATTAATATATTTAGAGACCCAAGATGGGGACGGGGTCACGAGACTTATGGAGAAGATCCATATTTATCAGGAAGACTTGGTGTTTCCTATATTAAAGGACTACAAGGGGATGACCCTAAATATATGAAAGGGGCTGCTTGTGCAAAACACTTTGCCGTTCATAGTGGTCCAGAAGAAGAAAGGCATTCATTCAATGCTGAAGTAAATAAGAAAGATTTATATGAAACTTACCTTCCTGCATTCAGAGATTGTGTAAAAGAGGGTAAAGTGGAGTCTATTATGGGTGCTTACAATCGTGTAAACGGAGAACCTTGTTGTGGAAGTGAAACATTGCTACAACAAATTCTAAGAGAAGAGTGGGGATTTGAGGGGCATGTCGTTTCGGATTGTTGGGCGATTGTCGATTTCCATGAAAGTCATGGTGTAACTAGCTCTCAATTAGAATCAGCTGCATACGCCCTTAATAATGGGTGTGATCTGAATTGCGGTTCGATGTACAAATACCTTGTTGAAGCATATGAGGAAGGGCTGATTTCCGAAGAAGCAATCGACCGTGCTGTAATAAGGTTGATGATGACTCGGTTTAAATTGGGTATGTTTGATGATCAGGCAAATGTACCATACGCAAGTATTCCTTATGAAATGAATGATAGCCCTGAGCACAATGAATATGCATTAGAAGTTGCGAAAAAGAGTATGGTTCTCCTAAAAAATGATAATCAAATCCTTCCATTAAATAAGGATGAGATTAAAAATATTGCAGTGATTGGGCCGAATGCAGATAGCAGAGCAGCACTTGTTGGAAACTATGAAGGAACAGCATCTGAATATGTGACTGTGTTGGAAGGGATTCGAGAAGCTACGAAAGGTAAAGCAAGAATCTTCTATGCGGAAGGCTGCGAACTTTATAACAAGAAAAAGAGTTCATTGGATCAACCGAAGGATAGAATTGCTGAAGCGATTTCAGCAGCCGAAAGATCTGATGTAGTAATCATGTGTTTAGGGCTCGATGCAACAATAGAAGGCGAAGAAATGCATGAATCCAATGCATTTGGAAGCGGTGATAAGAAGAATCTAAACCTGCCGGGGTTACAACAGGAATTGTTAGAGACTATCTATGAAACTGGTAAACCAATTATTTTAGTGCATCTTTCAGGAAGTGCGATTGCATTAAACTGGGCTGATCAACATGTGCCTGCCATTGTCCAGGCTTGGTACCCAGGGGCGCAAGGAGGAAGGGCTATTGCGTCTTTACTATTTGGTGAATACAGCCCGTCAGGAAAGCTGCCCGTTACTTTTTATAAGAGTAGTGAAGAGCTTCCTGATTTTAAAGACTATTCGATGAGAAATCGGACTTATCGTTACATGCAGAATGATGCCTTATATCCATTTGGTTATGGGTTGAGCTATACTCAATTTTCCTATGATAAAAAGGAACTAGAAAAGTTTGAGATTACCCCAGGTGAAGACATAACATTTGAGATAACGGTTAAGAATACAGGATCAAGGGATTCAGAAGAAGTAGTACAAATGTATGTGAAAGACATCGAATCTTCCATAGAAATACCAAAGTGGCAATTAAAAGGGTTTGAAAAGGTGTCTCTTGCAGCAGGAGAAGAAAAAGTTGTGAATATGACACTTTCTCCAAGAGACATGGCGCTCATCAACGAACAAGGCGAGCGAATCTTAGAGCCTGGGGAATTTGAAGTGTATATCGGGGGAAGTCAGCCTGATCAAAGAAGTTTAGCATTAACAGGAACAGACGTTGTAAAGTATGTCTTTGAGGTAACGGGACAAGTCACTAAATTAGACTATTAACAATGAATAACCCCTACATAGCAAAATCCATGTAGGGGAATTTCATATACCTTAGCCTTCTTCATTTGTAGGAACAACGATTACTTCAATACCCGTCTTTTTAATGACATCTAATGCTTGTTTATCTGCAAGGTCACTCGTAATAAAAATATCAATATCATTAAAGTTACAAAATGTCGTGAGACCGGTCTTTTGTAATTTACTATGATCTGCAAGTACGACTCTTTTTTGTCCAGCAGAAACCATTGCTTTTTTCATCTCGGCTTCATACAAATCAGAGCTTGTAAATCCTTGTTTCAACGAAACCCCAGAAGCTCCTAGGAAAACATAATCTGCATTATATTTTTTAAGCTCTGCTTCAGCCTGAGGACCAACAGTACTTAATGAGTTTCTTCTTAGTTTTCCACCGAGTAAGTAGATGGATGCGGATTCACTTTTTGTGCATTGTTCAGCGATATTCATGGCGTTTGTTATGATCGTTAAGCGTTCTTTATCTGCTATTCCTGATGAGACATGCCATGTTGTTGTCCCTGCATCAAGAATAATCGTTTGTTCCGATTGAATGAGTTCAGCAGCCTTTTTACCGATTAAGGCCTTTTCATTATAGAAATGTTGCTGTCTTTCATGAATCGGCATCACGAGAGGATTTGACTGATATTTTTTTGCTAAAATGGCACCTCCATAATATTTTTCAAGGTACCCTTCATTTTCTAACTGATTTAAGTCACGCCGAATTGTTTCCTCCGAAACATTAAATTGATTCACAAGCTCGGCAACCTTTACAGAATTATTCTTAAACAATAATTCCTTTATTATGTTTCTTCTTTCCGTTGCGATCACGGTTTAAACCTCATTTCTTAAGATGTTACAACCCAATATAATCATATAGTTCTTGGTTCATGTGTGTCTTTCTGTGGAGTTGGTTGGTTTTAAAAAGTAGTTAATCGTGTTGCTTATATCATAAAACGAATACGAATATAATACAAGATAATATCCTTTATGAAAAGAATGAATGAATCGGTTGACTGGCTAATCGTTTTCAGACATAATGAAATTAAAACCAACATAAAGATTCATAAATCCACAACAAACCAAATCCTTGTGTTTGTTTTTGAAAAGGGAGAGTGTACCTGTGAAATATAAAATTGCTATTGTACATACTACACCGGTGACAATTGAACCGCTTAAAAATTTATTGACTGGGAACGTTCCTAATTGTGAAATTGTTAATTTTGTTGATGATTCTATACTACCGGAGTTAATTGAAAATAATGGAGATATTACAAAGGTAGAAAATCGATTAACCCAGTACTATCAATTTGCTGAACAAGTGGGAGCTGATGTTATTCTTAACGCCTGTTCTTCCGTAGGGGAGATCGTTGCAAAAGGGCAGCAAATGGTAGGGATACCTATTGTAAGAATTGATGAACCCATGGCTGAAAAAGCAATCCAGAATGGTAAGAAAATTGGAGTCGTTGCAACCCTTGCTACGACATTAGATCCAACCATTACATTATTAAAAACAAAGAGTGCAGTGCTAAATAAAGAAGTTGAACTAACTTCAAAAGTAGTGAATGATGCTTACCAACGCTTACTAGTTGGTGATAAGGATGGTCACGATCAAATACTAGCTGACGTCTTAACTGAAATGGCGATGGAGGTTGATGTTGTCGTATTAGCACAGGCATCCATGGCTCGCGTTGTTTCAACCCTTCCTGCTGATCTACAAGAAAAGTTTTTATCAAGTCCAGAATTAGGTGTCGAAAGAGTAAAGAAAACGTTAGAAGGGCAATTAACAAAATGAGTTTACTTGGAATAGATATCGGTACGACGAATATTAAGGCAGGATTATTTACACATGATGGCAAGTTAATTCGTCTAGCAATCTACCCAAATCAAAGCTATAAAAGTGATGAAATGCATTCTTATTATAAACCTGATCAAATGTGGGATGTGGTTACACGGGCAATTCAAGAGGTAACAGATCAGCAAAATGATCCGGTTGCTTCTATAGGAATAACGAGTATGGCAGAAAGTGGCTTGCTTATTGATGAGAAGACTGGCGAGTATCGGTCTGAAATCATTCCGTGGTTTGATCGAAGAACGGAAGGGATTGTAGAAGAAATTGAAAAGGAACTTAATCCCGTTGATCACTTCAAGAAAACCGGCTTGCGTAATTCCTATAAGCACGGTTTAGCCAAATTAGTATGGTTAAAGAGGAAATATCCCGATTTGCTAAAAAATGCAAAATGGTTATCTACCTCTGACTTCATCGCATATAAATTGACAGGTGATATGGGAACCGATTACTCATTAGCGGCCAGAACATTTGCCTTTCGTATCGATCAAAAAGCATGGGATATTCCATGGATACGACATTTCCAGCTTCATGAGTCCATCTTCCCTGAGGCAAGACCTGCTGGGGTGAGGGTAGGTGTGGTTTCAACAAATGATTTTAATGCAATTGGACTGAGTAAAGGCACCCCTGTGGCTGTTTCAGGACATGATCATGTGTGTGCCGCCTTAGCTGTTGGTGCTGTTCAACCGGGGATTGTGTCCGATTCGATTGGTACAGCTGAAACAGTAGTAGGATCCTTTAATGAAAGGGCTTTAACCAAAAAAGACTATGAATCAGGATTCAGTTTTGGCTGCCATGTTTTATCTGGCCAATTCTTTTGGATGGGTGCCATTCAGTCATCTGGTGGTTCAGTCGAATGGATAAGAAGTCAGCTTTCTACCGAACGATTATCCTATGAAGAAATTACAACACTTCTAGACAACACACCGAATGAACCTACGGGCATATTGTATTTCCCATACCTGGCAGGAAGTGGCACGCCTCGGCCTAATCCTAAGGCAAAAGGAGCTTTAATCGGTTTGAAATCAAGTCACCAAAAAGGGGATCTTATAAAGGCTCTCCTAGAGGGAACCGCATATGAGTTTGAATTGATAAAGAGAACGATTGAATCGCTGGGGCTCTCAAAGATGTCTACCGTTATTGCAGTAGGCGGTGGTACGAAAAACAAGCATTGGATGCAAATAAAGGCAGATGTGTCCAATTGTTCCTTAATTGTTCCTTCCATATCTGAATCAACTTTGCTAGGAGCAGCAGCCATTGCTGGACTTGGATGTGGGATCTATAAGGATGAGTCGGAAATGTTTGGGTATCTCAACAACCATAATCAGGAACGAATTGTACCAAATGAAAATAATTACCGTAAATATCGCCATCTATTTGAGGAAGGGTATTTACCACTACAGGAACCACTAAGGAACCTTTATCAGAAGGATTTATAATTTAACTTTAAATGACGAGGGAGTTTTTTTAAATGAATAGTGTCAGACAGAAAAATATTATCACGCTAAAGACAGCATTAGAACAGGCAGAAAAAGGAGGATATGCAATTGGTTCTTTCTCTCCAAGATACACGGATATGATTCTGCCGATTCTAAGAGCGGGACAGCAAACACAATCCCCATTGATTGTACAGATTTCACAAAAAGAATTAGAGAGGTATGGAATTACGCCATTTGAATTCGGTGAGGTCTTTTATCAAACGATGAAAGACGAAAATATTACAGTTCCGACTGTTCTCCATTTAGATCACACGAAGGATTTCCAAGTGATCAAAGATGCAATTGAAGCAGGATTTACATCTGTCATGATTGATGCATCCGAGCACAACCTTGAAAAAAACATCGAAATTAGCGCAATGGCAGCAGAATATGCACACTCTAAGGGAGTATCTGTTGAGGCTGAACTTGGGATGATTGGTACCACTGATTTTATTGAAACTGATCATGACGAAGAGTTATATACAAATCCGGATGAGGCGTTAAAGTTTGTAACAAAAACGAAGGTTGATGCACTTGCAGTGTCCGTTGGGACTGCACATGGTGTCTATAAGGTTAAAAAACCAACCGTTGATCTTGAACGTTTAAAAGCAATCCGTTCTTTAACCCCAGTCCATTTAGTTCTACATGGAGGATCTGGTGTTCCAGCTGAAATGATTCAAGCGGCTATGAAACTACCAAATGGCGGAATTAGTAAAGTCAACATCGCAACCGATTTAGAACTAAGCCTACTTGGTTCACTTGGTCGAGAAGAAAGAATGACAAATCAAGAAGCAAAATCCTTACCAAGCGATAAAAAACAAACAGGACAATTGGCCGTTCAGAAGACTGTTATTGATAAAATTGAAAATTTCTTAACTAGTGACAAGCGCGCACTTGATTTCCAAATTTAATGTGACTACGGATCGTGATCTTGCCAGTTTATCCGATGCACTTCTTTAATATTAGGTAATCTAAACATAGGAGAGGAGAGTTAGTATGGTTTCTCGAAAAATTCGCATAGGTATGATTGGGTATCAATTTATGGGGAAAGCGCACAGCCATGCCTACCGTGACTTATCATTTTATTTTGAACATGGTATTGAACCTGTCTTGCAGGCGATTGCTGGTCGAAATGAGGAGAAAGTCAAAAAAGCGGCGAAACAAATGGGCTGGCTTTCGTATGAAACCGATTGGAGGAAACTGATTGAAAGAGACGATATTGATTTAATTGATATCGTTACTCCAAACAACACCCATGCAGAAATCGCGATCGCTGCAGCGGAAGCGGGCAAACATGTATTATGTGAAAAGCCGTTAGCATTGACTGTTGAACAAGCAGAAAGAATGTATGAAGCAGTTACGAAAAATAAGGTCATCCATATGATTACGCATAATTATCGCTTTGCGCCAGCCGTTCAATATGCAAAAAAATTGATTCAAGATGGTCGTTTAGGAGAAATTCGTCACATCCGTGCAACCTATTTGCAAGACTGGATGATGGATCCGAATTTTCCACTAGTTTGGCGCCTTCGTAAAGAAGTTACAGGAACAGGAACCCTTGGTGATATCGGGGCACATAGCATTGATTTAGCAAGGTTTTTAGTTGGAGAAATCGATGAGGTTATTGGAACGATGAAAACCTTTGTAAAGAAACGCCCTGCAGGAGAGATGAGTGGTGGTCTATCTGCAAAAATCGAGGGTGAGCAACTGGCAGATGTTGATGTAGATGACACAGCAGCATTTCTTGCGCATTTTGAAAATGGGGCATTAGGAGTTTTTGAAGCAACTAGATATGCGGGCGGAAATCGCAATGGAAATCGTTTCGAAATTAATGGTTCTAAAGGGTCGCTTCGTTGGGATATGGAAAAGATGAACTTATTAGAGGTTTATTTCGAGGATGATGAACCAGGGCTACAGGGATTTAGAACGATTCATTGTACGGAAGAACATCACCCATATGCAGGTGCTTATTGGCCGGCTGGTCATGGTATAGGTTACGAGCATACCTTTATTAATCTATTATCTTGCTTTATGGATGGGATTGAAAAGGGAGAGTCACCATCTCCTAACTTTAGAGATGGCTTAATCAATCAGCGTATATTGGAAGCGGTTGTAGAATCAACCGAAACTAGAAGCTGGGTTAAGATCCCAAACTAACATCGGAGGTCAATCATGCAAAAACTTAAGGTTGGAATTATCGGCTGTGGAAACATTAGTAGTATCTATTTCAAAAATTGTCAAACCTTACAATCACTCGAAATTGTTGCTTGTGCAGATTTAGATCTTGAAAGAGCAAAGGATAAGGCAGAAGAATTTAGTATTAAAGCTTATAGTGTAGAAGAAATGTTAGCTGATTCAGAGATTGATATTATAGTTAATCTCACGATTCCAGCTGCACATGGACAGGTATCTATACAGGCCCTTGAAGCTGGCAAACACGTGTATACAGAAAAACCACTTGCCATTTCTCTAGAAGAGGGGAAAAGAGTTTTAGAGTTAGCGGATGCGAAAGGCTTACGTGTTGGCGGAGCGCCAGATACTTTCCTTGGTGGCGGTATTCAAACAAGCATTAAACTCATTCAGGACGGATGGATTGGAAGACCCGTTGCAGCGAATGCATTTTTCATGAGTAATGGGGTAGAAGAGTGGCATCCTAATCCAGATTTCTTCTATAAAACGGGTGGTGGACCAATGTTTGACATGGGACCATACTATATTACTGCACTCATTTCTCTTATTGGTTCCGTAAAAAGGGTAACAGGTTCGGCGAACATTTCGTTTGCAGAGCGTGTAACACCTGAAGGACGCAGAATTTCAGTTGAAATTCCAACCCACATTGCTGGAGTACTAGATTTTGAGAATGGTGCTGTAGGTACATTGGTGACAAGTTTTGATTCATGGGGAAATAACCTCCCTAGAATAGAAGTATATGGGGAACATGGAACACTAAGTATTCCTGATCCGAATACTTTCGGAGGACCAGTGAAATATCGTAGAAAAGGCGAAAAGGAGTTCAAGGAAGTACCATTAACACACGGATACCAATCAAATAGCCGTGGCATTGGGTTAGCAGATATGGCCGAGGCAATCTTAGAAGATAGGCCACACCGTGCAAATGGCAACTTAACCTATCATGCACTAGAAATTATGCATGGATTCCATATCGCATCTGAACAAGGAAAGCACTACCATTTAACTAGTACAGTAGAGCAACCGGAACTTTTGGAAATGACAAAGAAATTCTAAAAGACAATTATTCTATCAAATAAAAGGCTGTGTTAATGGTCAATGTTGATATTTATACTTTGTTGATTGGAGTGAAGGTACGAGATCCTCGAAAATGCTGGCATTTTCTTCGTGCGGTGTAGTTTCAAGGAAGCAAATTCAACGTCCTGCGGGAAAAGCGTGTCCAAGGGAGACCCCGCAGGAGCATAGCGACTTGTCCAGTTGCAGCGGCTAGAAACTCGAGAAATTTCAACTCCTCCTTCAGAGGCAAAATACGCCTCTTTGTCAGAGTAGCCAATTTTCTCATTTCTGTGCAAGCCGCCTCCACATTTCGTTGAGGAGGCTTCCGGACCGCCCGCGAAAAAGCGAGTACATGCAGCGGAAATCAACAATCTTGTTTAACAGAGCCAAATTAAAAAAGAGTGGTGAAGGAAATGGAAATCGGATTACAGCTTTACTCTGTTAGAGAAAAGACGGATAAGGACTTGATTGGAACAATTAGACAACTTGCTACATATGGGTATGAGAGTTTGCAATTTGCTGGTTTCTTTGGGACTCCAGCAGATCGATTAAAAGAAGTATTAGATGAAGAAAAGCTAAAGGTGGCAGGAGCACATATTGGTTTGCATCAACTTCAGGGAGATCAATTAGACCAATCACTAAGATATCATGAAACAATTGGAAATGATTTATTAATCTGCCCAGTGCTACCCCGTGAAATGAGAGAAACGGGGGATGATTATAAGAGGTCTGCTGAAATTTTAAATAAGATTGGTCAAACCTGTAAAGATGCTGGTTTTACGTTTGGCTATCACAATCATAACTGGGAATTTGAACAATTTGATGGAAAAACTGGTTTTGATTTGTTATTTGAAAACAGTGATCCGGAACTAGTTAAGATTGAATTAGATTGTTATTGGGCAAAATATGCTGGCTACGAACCGGAGGACATCATTCATCAATATAAAGGTCGTTGTGTCTCTCTTCATTTAAAAGATATGAAGATAGAAAAAGAGCAGAAAATGAGTACCGAAATT
Source organism: Ferdinandcohnia sp. GQ5 (assembly GCF_059759275.1). NCBI lineage: Bacteria > Bacillati > Bacillota > Bacilli > Caryophanales > Bacillaceae > Ferdinandcohnia > Ferdinandcohnia sp. GQ5. The sequence goes on along the minus strand of NZ_JCAXEW010000013.1, from coordinate 22,487 downwards.
GGGTCAGGTTTGCTTAATTTAAGCCAATATATCAAAACTGGAAAGCAATATGGTGTGAAATGGTTTGTGATTGAACAAGAAGATTATGATCGTGATCCAATGATTGTTGCGGAATCTAATCTGAAAAACCTAAAAGCTCAACTAATCTAAAAATGGGAGCGTTCCCAAAGAAAAGGTGTTGTAAATATGGAGACAAGTAGAAATACATGTCCTGAAGAGACAACTTTCATCCTTCCAGAAAAAGATTTGCCAATATTGTATGATGTCGATGCTGTGATTGTTGGTGGTTCCTTTGCTGGTGTTTCTGCTGCAAGAAGGCTTGCCAAAAGTGGGAAAACCGTTGTGGTAGTGGAATCAAGAACGTATTTGGGACGAGAAGTCACTGCAACGCTTCGTCCTTGGCTAGCTGATTCCTTTATTACCAGTTCAAATGGTTATCCCGAAGTGATTGAGAATGTAATTCGTACAGGTGTCCAAAGGGACGGGGAAATGGCACTTCATCTGGACCGTGTCAAAACAACCCTAGAGGACCTACTATTAGAACATAACATTAAGTTGATATACGCAAGTTATCCAACAGAAATCCATGATGACGATAGCGGGAAAAAAATGCTGGTAATCGGTAATAAATCAAGTAGGCAAATCATTAAAGCAGAGATTGTAATAGATGCAACAGAGTCCGCTAGTGTATTACGTCTAGCTGGCGAACATTTCGAATTTACTAAAGAATTGAAACGCAATTTCCTAAAGACTATTGAATTGTACCGTACGGATGAAATCACCGATAAGACCATAAAGGTGCCAGCAGAATTAGGAATTGATGGTGACATTGTGTATGTACACCAAGGATATTTAGAAAAAGGCCATGTATTGTTGGAATTTAAACTTGCGATGGACGCATTGGATATTCAACAAATCGATCAACAAATGAAATATGAAGTGGCTTCTAGACATACAACCATTAAATTAGCGGAGTATCTCATTCAACATCATCCTGCTTTTCAACAGGCATATTTAGCAGCGTCGTCCTATGAATTATTAGCCATGGATATTCCTAGATTAAGCAAAGAGTGCAACCTCCCTGCTAGTAAAAATGCTAGTTTTTTAAAGAGATTAGAAGATTATACAAGTTCTGATGTTCGTATTTGGTGTTTGAATGAAAGTGCTCGAAATCCAAATGCTAGTAAATTGTTTTCAAACCCAGTGACTTCAAGTAAGTTGGGCGAAGAAATGGGTGAACAATTGGCTAAAAGTTGGGATTTGCTTCTGGAACTAAGTCAAATTGAAGAACACAAAGAAAGAAAGATAGCCGAGTTAACTTCAATAGATCACTATACAGTTGAAGAGATGGACCAACCTCAAGCAGGAAGAAACTATCAAAGAGCGCTTATCCAAGGACAGACTGTATCGGTTCTGCATCATGCAGATGTGTTAGTAGTTGGTGGTGGCACAAGTGGGGCTACGGCAGCGATTACGTCTGGGAAAGAAGGAATGGATACTGTCTTACTAGAAATGAACCCTGGTCTCGGCGGTACTGCGACACTAGGAGGAGTTGATAGTTATTGGTTTGGTAGAAGAGTCGGGTATAGTGAGCGAGTAACTGAAAAGGTGAATGAGGTTCAACAACGACTTAATTACAATAATCCAAAATGGAATATTGAAGCCAAAATGTATGCGCTCTTAAGTGAAGCCGAACAAGTCGGTGTGAAAACCTATTTTTACACAATAACAATCGGTGCCATTATGGATGGCAATCGGGTGAGAGGTGTTCTGGTAGCATCGAGATTCGGAGTCTTTGCGGTCTTAGCTGAAACGGTGATTGATGCAACCGGTGATGGTGACATTGCGGCATTTGCTGGTGCTGAATATGTTTATGGATCAGAACGCGATCATATCGTGATGTGGTATTCTTTAGCCCAATTTGCTAAGCCTGGTCGTACGCAAAATAACTTTACAAGTATGGTTCATATTTCGAATATAGAAGATTATACAAGGGCTATTTTAGACGGACGTAGACGGAAGCGAAAAAGGGAAATACATGATCATGGAATCTATGTTGCCTCAAGGGAAACGCGTCATATCTTAGGAGAGGCTGTCCTAACGCTGACAGATCAGTTAAGACATCGCCAATGGGAAGATGTGATTAATATTCACTTTAGTAACCATGACATGAAGGGGAAAAATGGTGCGGATTGGATGCACTTAGGTTTGATTCCACCGAATCTGGAAATTGAGGTACCATATAGAATTTTGTTACCGAATGGACTTGAAGGAATTTTAATAGCTGGAAAAGCAGTCTCCGCAACCCATGATGCGTTCGCCGCGATAAGGATGCAAGCGGATTTGGAGAACTTAGGTGGTGTAGTTGCTTTGGCAGCTGCGCAGGCTGTTCGCAATCATCAATTACCAAGAGACATTGATGTCAAGCAATTACAAAAACGATTAGTACGTGAAGGGCTTCTCCAGGAGGATGTGCTTACTCGGACAATTGTAAACAAGGAATATCAAGATGAGGAACTTGAAGAATTAGTAGATTCATTGACTGGTGAAAAGCCACTTTACTTGTATGCTGATATGGAAATGGATGAAGTCTATACAGATAAAATTCCGATTGTTGAAATTTGTACAGTGGGTCCTAGGATTATTCCATATTTGGAAAAAGCTTTAGATCATGCGATTGAAAAGGGAGACACCAAAAGACAAATAGTTCTTGCGCAATGCTTGGCGATGTACGAGTCATCTTATGGTATTCCCGTGTTAATTAGGGAGATTGAAAAAGAGTTAGGTGATCATGGATTACCAATAAGGGATAATTTGATCCGACACACCCAACTCCCACCTGATCAAGGCGCTATGCCTGACGTCGTATACTTACTTTACACGCTAGGGATGACAAGGGATGCACGGAGTATGCCTATTTGGGAAACAGTTGCTGAAAGGATAAATCCTTCAGAAGAAAGTTTAAAAGATATGTTAACAGGTACGTTTTATTATGTAGATGCAGTTTGTTACGGGATTGAGCGTTTAGCAGAACGAAATTGTATTCCTATTTTAGAGCGTTGTTATAAGCACAGTACCTTAAGTAATCAAACCCGCAAGGCAGGGGTAGAGGCAGATTACTTTAAAGAAAGACAAGCGATGCTCGATTTAAGTATTGCACGTGCTCTTGCCAGCTGCGGTAGTAAGCGTGGTTGTACAATTTTGGTTCAATACCTTGACGATGCTCGTTCTTTATTAGCCGAACAAGCACATTCTGAATTAAAACGTGTGACGGGTAAAGATTTCGGAAAAAACCAAGAGGATTGGCTAGCTTACCTTGCCTCTATTAACGAGGACATTCAGCCAGCTCCTGTCACAATCAAATTAGATATGGAAAATAGGCGCTATTCACACCAAGGAGGATGAACCATGAAAGAAAAAACGTTACATATGATTGGTAATGCTCACATAGACCCTGTATGGCTTTGGCAATGGCAAGAAGGTTTTCAAGAGACGAAAGCAACTTTTCGTTCTGCATTAGATCGTCTAAATGAATATGATGATTTTGTCTTTACCTCTAGTTCTGCTGTGATGTATGAATGGGTGGAACAAAATGACCCGAAGATGTTTGAAGAAATAAAGGAAAAAATCCAAGAAGGAAGATGGATTATTTGTGGTGGCTGGTGGTTACAGCCAGATTGTAATATTCCTAGCGGGGAATCCTTTGTTAGACAAGGTCTGTATGGTCAGCATTATTTCAATGAAAAATTTGGGGTAACGGCTAAAGTAGGATACAACGTGGATAGTTTTGGCCATGCGGGTATGCTTCCACAAATTCTACAAAAAAGTGGGATGGACCATTATGTGTTCATGCGTCCTGGACCACATGAAAAGGGACTACCGGGTCGTTTGTTCTGGTGGGAGTCTGACGATGGCTCTCGTGTGATGACTTTTCAAATCCCATTTGAATATACCACTTGGGGGAAGGATTTAGAGGGGCATATTTATAGATGTTCCAAAGAGATGAAGGAACCAGTAAATGATTTAATGAGTTTTTACGGTGTTGGAAACCACGGAGGTGGACCAACGAAGGAAAATATTGAGAGTATTAAACGTTTAAATGAGCGTGAAGACTTGCCAAACCTGGTATTTAGCTCTCCAAATAAATTTTTCGAAGATGTAAAAAGTCAAAATGTATCATTACCTACTGTCCATCATGATTTACAAAATCATGCGAAAGGCTGTTATTCTGCACATTCTGGTATCAAGAAATGGAATAGAGAAGCGGAAAATTTACTAATAAAAGCAGAGAAAATGTCTGTCATTGCGAATGCAACGACTGGTCAACCTTACCCAACTGACTTCAAACAGGCTTGGAAAAATGTCATGTTTAATCAATTCCATGATATCTTGGCGGGCACAAGTATTGAGGAAGCGTACGAGGATGCTAGAAATATGCATGGAGAAGCCATGTCCATTGCAGAACGTGGACTTAATAATGCAGTACAGTCCCTAGCATGGAATATTAACATTGAACAAGATGAAGCGATGCTTCCTATTGTTGTGTTTAACCCACATTCTTGGGATATTGAGACGAATGTTGAAGTAGAGTTTAATCGTTTAAAAGAAGATCAGATGCTCACGGATGAAATGGGACATGAGGTTCCTTTACAAGTTGTACAGTCACATGCAACAGCTAATGGTCGTAATCGACTGAGTTTTATTGCGAAGATTCCTGCATTAGGGTATCGGGTTTATAAGGTTGTATCCAATTCAAAACCGTCCCAATTTGATTCAATAAAGGCGAATGACTTTTGTTTAGAAAATGATCGTTACCGATTAGAATTTGATCCGAAGAGTGGTTTCATAAGCAGTCTTTTTGATAAGGATAAGCAGTTTGAAGTGTTTGCTGGCGATGCAGCGAAACCAATCGTCATTTCTGATTCTAGTGATACATGGTCACATGATGTTGTTCGTTTTGATGATGTTGCTGGTGAATTCAAGGCTAAAAGTATAAAACGTATTGAGCACGGACCAGTTAAATCGGTTATTCGTGTAATAAGTGAGTATGGCTCATCAACTCTCATTCAAGAATTTGCGATGTATAAAGGGTTAAACCACATTGATGTAAAAGTCACCGTGGATTGGAGAGAAAAGTTTAAAGCTTTAAAACTAAAATATCCGATTAATGTGATGCATCGTAAAGCAACCTATGAAACCCCTTATGGCCACATTGTTCGTGAAGCAAATGGAGAAGAACAAGTTGGTCAAAGTTGGATTGATGTATCAGGAACGGTCAAAAATACAGGTGCGCGCTACGGTTTAAGTATTGCGAATGATGCAAAATATAGCTATGACGTTGAAGGAAATGTAGTAAGCCTTACAGTTCTAAGAAGTCCGATATATGCTCATCATGATCCATTAATTCCAGACCCAGATGGGTATTATTCTTTTATTGATCAAGGAATCCAACATTTCCATTATTCTTTATTGCCACACGAAGAGAGTTGGGAAGAAGCTTTAACAGTAAAGCATGCAGCTGTATTAAATCAGCGTCCAGTTGCTCTAATCGAAACCTTCCATGAGGGTGAACTACCACAACAAGGGTCATATGTAGATATTGATCAGGATAATGTGATCATCAGTGCGATCAAACAAGCAGAGGATAATGAAGATATAATCTTACGATGTTATGAAACAAATAAAGTAGCTACAAAAGCAACCATTAAATTGCCAAAGTGGGATCGCGTAATAGAAGCTAGTTTTAAGCCATGTGAAATAAAAACATATAGAATTCCAAAGGATACTTCAAAACCAGTCATTGAGACCAATCTTCTCGAGTGGGAAGAGTAAATATGGATTTGTAGGCTTGGAGTCAGGTTGGCTCCAAGTTTATTTTTGGGTTATTTAAGGTTTGTTGTGGAGTTTATGTGACTTTTGTGTTGTTTTCTTGACGGATTTTGATAAAAAGTATTGCCTAAATTGTCAGAATTAGATAAAATACAAGTATAGAGTTCTTGGGAACGTTCCTACTTTTATTTAGGATTTATGTTTGTACACACTATTAAACTATCTAAATAAATATGGGAACGTTTTAATTCAGATGATAAGTAAGCGTTTTCTATTAATCGTAGGGAGAAAGAGAAATATGGGGAATCCAACAATTCATGATGTAGCAAGAGTTGCGAAAACTTCAAAAAGCACTGTTTCTCGGTTCTTAAATGGTTATGCCGTCAGGAAAGAGACAGAAGTGGCTTTAAGGACAGCAATTCAAAGTCTTAATTATCATCCTAATGTAAATGCTAGAAGATTGGTCAAAAATAAAACACGAGTGATCGGTATTGTTGTTGATGATATCGCGAATAACTTTTATGCAGATATATTTAGGGGAATTGAAAAGGTAGCAAATTTACATGGTTACCAATGTACATATTATAGCCGGAAATCAAACCTCCAAGGTGAGTTCGGGTTTATGAATCTCGCGCAGGAGAGACAATTTGATGGGTTAATCTTAATTAGCTTTTTAAAACTATCTAATGAGCTGATTTCGAGGCTTGAAGAACTTACGATCCCGGTTGTCTTAATCGGAGATGCAAACCAGAATGAGACGATCTTTTCTGTAGATATCAATAATGAACTTGGAATTAGGGAAATTGTCCGCTACCTTCATAGGATTGGACATGAGAAAATTGCCTATATTTCTGGTCCTGACGAGTTTTCTGCAACCTATTGGCGTAGGAAAGGGTATGAAAGTGAACTTAAGGACTTGGGGCTTGAACTAAACCCAGACTGGGTCATTTCTTCAGACTGGTCCGAATCTGGTGGACATCAAGCAATGAAGAAACTGCTTGCCATCCGAGGTATTACGGCCGTCATTGCTTCCAACGATGAAATGGCAATTGGAGCACTTCTTTGTGCAAGTGAATTAGGATACAAAGTTCCAAAAGATATTTCCATAGTAGGTTTTGATAATATTCCTGTTTCAAGATGGGTGAATCCACCTTTAACAACTTCAAAACAACCACTACTCAAAATGGGTGAAACCGCTGCAAAAGGATTAATTAAACAATTGAGTGGGGAAATGGAGGGGTTGTCCGGGCGACAACTGCTTGATCCTAATCTGGTAGTACGTCAAACATGCAGGAGTCTATGAAACAAAGAGAGGAGATACATCCATGTTTAAGAGCAAAATAGACAAAAATCCATACGGATACTATTTTATTGCCCCGTTTTTTATCAGTTTTATTGTTTTTGGACTCGGTCCAATTCTCTATTCTTTTTACTTGAGTTTTACAGACTGGGAAGGGTTTTACGAACCAACGTTTATTGGACTAGCAAACTATGAAAGATTGCTTCATGATACCTTGTTTTTTAAATCCATCTTGAATACGTTAATTATTTGGATTTTTTCCATCGTACCTCAGTTAACAATTGCACTTACACTTGCTCTCATCTTACACGAGAAGTTCATTAGGGGGAGACACTTATTCCATGCCATCTACTATTTTCCAAACATTATTACACCAATCACACTAGGTGTTATGTTTGCTTTAATATTTGATTGGCAAACCGGAAGTATCAACCAGTTTTTACTTAAAGTTGGTTTGATTGATGAACCATTTTACTGGATGAATAATGTGTGGACGTCACGTGCAATCGTAGCTCTTACGATTATGTTTCAAAACTTTGGTTTTAATATGTTAGTCTTCTTAGCAGGTTTACAGGCGATACCAAAAGATTTATATGAGGCGGCTGAAATTGACGGTGCATCCAGATTCCAAACAGCCATAAAGATCACAATTCCATTAATCAGACCTGTCCTTATATTTACATTAATTACATCGGTAATTGGTGGATTACAAATTTTTGATGCGCCATTAATGTTAGGTAGTGGTCCTGATAATTCAACAGTTACCATGATTATGAATCTTTATAATGCCGCATTTGTCAGATATGAATATGGCTACGGCGCGACAATCGCTTATGGTGCATTTGTTGTAATCGCTATTGCAACGGTCATCACATTTTTAATTCCTGGAGTAAGAAAGAAGAAGGAGGCGTAGTAAGTTGAATCAACCATTAGAATTAAAATCGTCCTCTGTCATAAATGAGAAAAAACTTAAATCGAAAAAACGATTAAGTTTACTTATCAAAACACTTATTTGGATTATGCTCATTGTTTCAGCAACACTCTGTTTAATTCCTTTTTATAGCATGATTATTACATCTACACACTCAAATTCCGATATAACCAGACAGCTATTATTGTTACCTGGGGATAAATTTCTAGAAAACTACAATCGATTAATAGATGTCGTCCCAATCTGGAGAGGGTTTTTAAACAGTTTATTTATTACTGTTATTTCGACAATTTTAGGTTTGTATTTTTCAGCAATGAGTGGGTATGGTTTTTCAAAATACAAATTTAAGGGAAATGGATTTTTATTTGCTTGTGTCTTAGGTACGATGATGGTGCCTGGACAGTTGGGAATTATAGGATTCTTCAGATTGATGAATGAAATGGGTCTAGTGAACACGTATTGGCCAATTATTTTACCGTCAATTAGTAACGCGTTTGCATTGTTCTTCTTTAAACAGGTCAGTGATAATTCAATTCCTAAAGAAATGATTGAAGCTGCAAGAATAGATGGTAGTAAGGAACTCACAATCTTTCATCGGATTGCACTGCCTTTAATGGCACCTTCTCTTGCAACATTGGGGATCTTCCTTTTCATTGGTAAATGGAATGAATTCTTACAACCTATGATTCTATTATTTGATAATGAACTTCAGACACTTCCAGTTATGATTGCAAGTGTGAGAAGTCAATTTAATGTTGATTATGCTGCACAATACGTCGGTATTGTCATCTCCATTATCCCGATTCTTATTGTATTTGCCATCTTCTCTAAGCAAATTATCTCAAACGTTATGGCAGGTGCAGTTAAGGAATAAAAGGTATGTGCTTTAAAAAATGTCTGACCTTATTTTAGGGAGGTGATCAAAAGCAGTCGATTAGTAAGAAATCATTGTGTTTTAAATCAAAAAAACATAGGGGGAAATAAATATGAAGCGCTTTAAACTAATTAATCTGTTTTTGATTTTAGCTCTACTAGTCGGTTTACTTGCAGCTTGTTCAGGTAATGAAAAGTCAAGTAAAGATAGTGATTCAAAGGATAATAATGCTACTTCAGAACCGAAGTCTCCAGAGGATTTTGAAGGTGAATTAACGATTTGGACTTTCTTCGGTGATGTTGAAAAAATGGGGCAAAAGTTTGAAGAAAAGTATCCGAACGTGACAGTAAAGGTAAGTGTCTTCCCTGGAGACCAATATCAAACAAAGTTAATGAATGCGATCAATACAAAGACAGACGTTCCAGATATTTTTGACCTTGAAAGAGGGTACATTGATAAGTTTATTAATCAACCATTCCTAGCGAATATGTCTGAGTTAGGTGCAGATGAATTAGTAGAAAACTATGTACCTTATGTGAAAGAACTTGGAGTTGCGGATGACAATACGATTCGAGCAATCTCTGATCACTCATCTCCTGGTGCATTTTGGTATCACAGAGATCTAGCTAAGGAATATCTTGGTACAGATGATCCTGAAAAGGTATCAGAAATGGTAAGTTCATGGGATAAGATTATTGAATTAGGTAAAAAAGTAGAAGAAGAAAGCAATGGTGACGTACACTTAATTTCTCACTTTGGTGATGTATTTAATACTGAAGCATTTAATCAAGAGATGTGGGTTCAGGAGGACAAATTAGTCATCGATCCGAAATGGGAAGATATTTTTAATAATATGAAAGCAATTAGAGAAGAAAAAGTTGATGCAAAACTTGGTTATTTCTCTGGTGGTTGGGGTGACGCTCTTAACGATGGTGGCGTAATCCTATTTGCAAATCCAGCATGGGCAGGTTTCATGGTTGGTAACGAAAATGGTGAGGCAGAAGGTAAATATGGACTTGCAAAGACACCAAGTGGTTATTACCAAGGTGGAACATATCGCTCCATCTATAACGAATCAGACAATAAAGAGTTAGCATATGAATTTGTTAAGTTTATTGCTAGTGAAGAATGGCAGCAATATAATCTTGAAGAAACAGGTAACATGCCAGGTCTGTTATCTATCTATGAAAAGAATATGGATTCATTCACACATCCATTCTTTGGCGATCAAAAAATATTAAAAACATATCATGACCTTGTAAAGGAAATTCCAGCCCAAAAGGCAACAGGTAACAACCAGGCTATTTCAACATTATGGTATGATGCAGCAGCTGAGGCAATTGACAGTGGAGAAGATTATGAGCAGGCTCTGAAGGATTTCAAAGCATCCGTTAAAAATGGATACCCAAAAATTAATGTTGAATAATATTTAAATGGTAGACGGCTGCTTATTTTTTAGCAGTCGTCTATTACTAAAGGAGAATGGACATTGAATGCAATTGCAAATTATATAGACAACTTAAGGGTAATCGATGGACATGAGCACCTAATCCCTCAAAGTGATCGCAGCAAAATGAAGGCTGATTTTTTTGACCTCTTACATTATTTAAGTTCAGATATGATGACAGCTGGTTTAGATGCTACATTCTTTGACAGAAATAAAAATAAGATGTCGGTTGAAGAAAAGGCAAAGATTTTTCTAGAATATTGGGGAAAAGTAAAAAACACAACATATGCCCAAATGCTTAGATGGGCAGTTGAAGATTTGTATGGAATGAATAATTGGACCGTCGAAGGAATCTGCAGCTTAAATGAACGTGTACAAAAGGCGTCAGAGGATCCTGATTTGTATCAAAAAGTGTTAACGGAAAAATCAAAAATTGATCTTGCCTTCACACTTATCTTTACTACTAAAGTAGATTTCCACTATTTCCGACCTGTTATGTGGACGGATCATATGGTGAAAATACGAACACTGAAAGATATTGAGATGATCGAAAAAGAGGCCGGGACTGATATTTATGATTTTGAGGATTTTATAGAAGCAGTTGATACCATTATTAAACGTTATTTTGATGAAGGAATGGTTGCTACAAAAATCGGAGTAGCCTACTGGCGTTCGTTAGCTGTTGAGAAGCCAACAAAGCATGAGGCTGAGACAGTGTTTAATAAACTAAAGGGAAGTCATCTAAGTGAATCCCTTTCACAAGAAGAATTAAAACCATTTCAGGACTTCATCATTCACCGGATCATTCAGCGTTCTATACATCATGATATCCCGATTCAAATTCATACTGGACATCAGGAACCGAGTGTATCCTCCAATGGAAATAGGATTACGAATTCAAATGTTACGGACCTTATTCCATTATTACTAGAATATAAGAAAGCAAAGTTTGTTCTTCTACATGGTGGTTATCCATATTTTAATGAGTACCTATCAGTGGTTAAGAATTTCCCTAATGCTTATGCGGATTTAACTTGGTGTTATATTTTATCACCTACTGCAACAAAACAATTGTTATCACAGATGATTGAGATGGTACCACAGTCGAAAATTATTGGATTTGGTGGAGATTATAGTCAAGTAGAAGGAACGTATGCGCATTTGAAACTAGCAAGAAAAGTATTAACGGAAGTGTTAGTTTCCAAAGTAGACAATGGAGATATGACTGAATACGATGCCTGTGATTTTGCAACACGTGTCTTAAGGAATAACCTAATAGAATTGTATAAATTAAACCTAAAACCAGCTTCCTTAGCAAAGGAGGATTTACATGTTAACTAACGAAAACAAGGAGCTATTGCAGCTTTTTAATGATAAAGATCGAGTATTGAATGACGTAAAATTTGAGTTGGAATTGGAACAAAACGGTAAGGTTAACTTGGAATTTGTTGAGGTAAAAACAGATACTCAAGTAGATACCTTCGGAGAATACAAGCGATATCAGTATATTTATAGATGGGAAGAACAAGTTGATTTCTCCTTTATCTTGCATTGCTATGGGCAGCAATTTGTCCACGCGTTTATTGATGTCGTGGTGAATAGTGAAAAACTGTTTACTCAAAATGATTCTTTATCTGCGAAAAATAGTGTAGTCATCACGATAAAGGATATGGGCGATATTGAGGGGCTATTTGCATCCTACCGTCATAAAGATTGGTGGACAAGACCACATTTCAATAAAGATGTAACAACCCTCCCTGCAAGAACGCAATCTTTATTATGGAAGAGTCAAGATTCATATCATTACATATTACCTGTTGTTGGCCCCGAATTTAAAACAGATCTTGAAGGAGCTAAAGAAGGGGTTCAACTAAAGGTCTCATCCTATGACAGTGGAAGAAACCAAGGTTATACACCTATTTTTATTTTAGCTCATGGGGATAACCCATTTGCATTGGCAAGGGAAACAAGTCAACGATTGCTCGATGTGAGCTCAAATACAAGACTGAGATATCAAAAGCGTTATCCTGAACGGTTGGATTATTTGGGATGGTGTAGTTGGGATGCCTTCTATCATAAGGTGAATGAAGAGGGAATTTTAAACAAAGTATCTGAGTTTAAGGAAAAAGAAATTCCGGTTAAGTGGTTGATGATTGATGATGGTTGGTCACAAACAGCCGAAGAGCGTCTAAATGGTTTTGAACCGGATGCTCAAAAATTTCCTAGTGGATTTAAACAGTTAACGATGGAATTGAAAAATTCCTTTGGCATTGACTCAATCGGGGTCTGGCATACCTTGGCAGGTTACTGGGGCGGCATTCATCCAAAAAGCAAGTTAGCGAATGAAATGTCACCAAACCTATATAAAACCAATAGCCAGAAGTTAATTCCTTATCCTGAAAAAGGGATGGGCTTTGGTTTCTGGGATGCTTGGCACTCTTATTTAAAAGAACAAGGCATTGATTTTGTAAAAGTGGATGGCCAAAGTGCCATAAACAACTTTATGGAAGGCCAAATGTCTATTGGGGAGTCTTCGGTTGAAACGCACAAGGCTTTAGAAGCATCTGTAGGCATACACTTTGATCATTGTATGATTAATTGTATGGGAATGGCTTCAGAAAATATTTGGAATCGACCTATTTCCTCTGTATCAAGAAGTAGTGATGATTTTGTTCCTGAGGATGAACATGGATTTGTGGAGCATGCTTTGCAAAATGTGTACAACTCGTATTACCATGGCGAAATTTATTGGGGTGACTGGGATATGTTCTGGACTGAGCACAAGGATGCAGGGCGTCACGCATTACTCAGAGCACTTAGTGGCGGTCCGGTTTATGTCAGTGATCGTGTAGGTCAGACCAATCCTGAAGTATTATGGCCATTAATAATGAAGGACGGAAGTATTCTTCGTTGTGACCAACCTGGTAGACCAACAACAGATATGTTAATGGTGAACCCAGTTGAAGAGAAGAAGCCTTTAAAGGTATGGAATACAAGTAACGGGATTGGCTTAGTAGGGGTATTTAATGTGTCACAAGAACAAGTTGTAGGAAATATAGGTCCCCGAGATATCGATGGATTTGATTCAAACGACTATCTTGTTTATGACTACTTCAATCAAACGGTAAAAGAGCTCGGAAAAGATGAGAGATTTGAAGTTACCTTAGAAAAGGATTCATATTCTTTCTATTTAATCATCCCTAAAGCTCATGTCATAACTCCTTTAGGAATTCTAGATAAATATGTTGCTCCAGCTACATTTGTAGCTGAACTCACTTCTAGTGAGAAGATTGTTGTGAAAGTGAAGGAAGCTGGAGTCTTTGGATTTGTAACTGAATCCGAAGTGAAGGTTGTTAAGGTAAATGGAAAAGAGGTCATTGTGGATCGATTAACTGACAATGGGCCGATTTATACAATTGATTGTTCCTCTTTCGTTAATGAGTCAATGATTGTAGAGATCCAAGTATAGAAAGCATGAACGTGTTATCAAGAACAGAATGAGGAGTGTTCATTATGAAGGTTTCATGTCACCTTATTACGTGGGGAGAAGATTTACTAAAAGGTTTAGAAGAAGCCTCTACATTAGGCTATCCAGCATGTGAGACATTTACACATTTGGCATTGCAGTACGAAGATCGTCTAGATGAATTTAAAACCTTACTAAATCAATATGGGTTTCAGCTTTCTGCTTTGTATGGTGGTGGTAATTTTACAGATGAATCCAGAAGACAATATATCATTGACCGAAATGAAAAGGTAGCAACATTTATAGCAGCAAACGGTGGTGACCGAATTGTTTTCGGACCTGGAGGACCTCGAAAAGAAGGGGGTACTACTAGGAAGGAATTAGAAATTGCGGCAGAAACAATTAATCTAGCAGCGAAAAAGTGTTATGATCTTGGTGTGAAAGCTTGTGTTCACCCTCATATCAATACTGAAATTGAAACGGAATATGAGCTAGATACAATTATGGAGTTAACGGATCCAAACTATGTATTCTTTTGCCCAGATACAGCACATCTGAAAAAAGCTGGGATGGATCCTTTAGAAATGATTAAACGTTATCATGACCGGATAGCTTATCTGCATTTAAAAGATGTTTCACCAAAGGAAGTAGATGAGACAACCTTTCCTATTTTAACGGGGAATGAGGCGATGCCCATTTTCTGTGAGCTAGGTTTAGGGACATTATCAACTGAATTCAAACCGATTATTGATTACTTAAAAGAAATCAACTATGACGGGTGGCTAACCGTAGAGATTGACCAGTCAACTAGCACCCCTTATAATAGCTTGAAAATTTGTCGAGACTTTGTGCAAGACAAGCTGCAATTAACCATTTAACAAAAAAATCATCATTCTGCACCATAGAAATAAAGGAGTGGCTAAAGTGGCACAGGGATGGAAAAGTGCATTTGTACGTTTTGCTGAATGGTTTTCACGTTTAGCGTATATTAACGTTTTATGGATTGGTTTTACCCTTTTGGGGCTTATTCTTTTCGGTTTTATCCCAGCAACTGTATCTATGTTTGCTGTCGTAAGAAAGTGGCACAGAGGGAACCTGGAGGACTCTGTTTTTAAAACTTTTTGGAGCTATTACCGGAACGAATTTGTAAAATCAAATATTTCAGGGCTCGTTTTGCTCGTAATTGGTTATGTCCTTTATCTGGATATCTTTGTGTTAAATCTAGATCAATCGATGCCGATGCAAGTAGTTCAATTCCTACTTTACATACTTGGAGCCTTATTTTTATTGGTTACCGCCTTTTTCTTCCCTGTGTATGTTCACTTTGAATTGAAATGGTATCAGTATCTAAAGATTGCTACATTAATGGTTTTTGCTGCTCCATTAAGAGCCATTATAATGCTGATTATTGGCTATGGCGTTTTTTTTCTAATGGCAAAAATGCCAATCCTTATGTTTTTCTTTTTAGGCAGTATAATAAGTTATTTGTGGCAAATGATCTCCTTACCGACATTTGACAAAATACAAGATCGAAAGTAATGAGGTTTTTTTAGAATGGAGGGCAATCTCGCTCCTACTTATATGAATCTATCAAAAGATTACGTTTATAGCAGGGCCTTACTTCCATGCAAGATAAAGAAGTAAGGCCCTTTGTTTAAAGGGTTACTATATTTTTTATGGGGGTAATGTTGTGAAATTCCAATTTATAGGTTTGACGCCTGAACTACATAAGGGCCTTTCGATTATTTGTGAGGAACTTGGTATCACCATTAGTGACAATGGATTTCCTGTTATTATTGACAAAGAAGAAGGATCGATTAAGGTAAGTCTTACAAACCAAGATGGCAGAATTCGTTATGAGAAAGATGTTCATTTTTTCCGGGCGTTGGGTTTGTTTATAGAGAATTTTAAAGTGCAGAACGAGTGCGAAATTGTTGAAGAGCCTCAATTCGATACAAACGGTATTATGATTGATGCATCGAGAAACGGGGTAATGACTGTTGATGCGATTAAAATGCTATTAAGGAAAATGGCATTGATGGGTCTGGATGTCTTAATGATGTATACCGAAGATACATTTGAAATGGAAAAATACCCATACTTTGGATATATGCGTGGACGGTATAGTGAGGCAGAAATCAAGGAATGTGATCAATATGCCTATGAATTAGGGATTGAAATGATTCCTTGCATTCAAACGTTAGCTCATTTAAGCGAAGCCTTAAAATGGAATTATGCGGGGAATATGAGGGATACGGAAGACATTCTTTTAGTTGGGGAGCAGGGGACCTATGAATTTATCGAGGAAATGATAAAGACGACAAGTCGAATCTATAGAAGTAACCGCATTCATATTGGAATGGATGAAGCACATCGACTTGGATTGGGTACATATTTAGAGAAAAACGGTTATAGGCAAAGATTCGAGATTATGAATGAGCACTTACAAAAGGTAGTATCTATCGTCGAAAAATATCAACTAAAGCCCATGATTTGGAGTGACATGTACTTTAGATTAGGATCAAAGACAGGTGGTTATTATGACCTGAACTCTGTCATTCCTAAGGATGTGAAGGATTCTATCCCGAAAAATCTTCAGTTAGTCTATTGGGATTACTATCACACAGATCAAAGTTTTTATGAAACTTTTATCGAAAAGCATCGAACATTTGGATCAGACCCGATCTTTGCAGGTGGAATATGGACTTGGAATGGGATTGCGCCGAACTATGGGAAAACCTTTGCTACGACTGAGGCAGCTTTAGCCGCATGTAAAAATAAAAAGGTAAAAGAAGTGTTTGCAACCATGTGGGGGGATAATGGTGCAGAAACGAACCCCTTCACCGGACTTGGTGGCATGCAACTATTTGCAGAACATGGATATGCAAAAGAGGTAGACAATACTCGATTAGCTGAGCGATTTTCCTTTTGCGTAGGAGGAAATATAGACGATTTCCTTAAATTAAATGAGTTTGATGAAACACCAGGGGTGGGTGTTGATAACCTAAAAGAGTCACATCCATCAAAGTTTTTACTATGGCAGGATGTGCTAACCGGACTGTATGATGAGAACATAAAGGGCTTATCTATGAATGAACATTATGCTAAGTTAGCTGAGCGTCTAACGATTGCCAAACAGAACAACTCAAAGTGGGATGAGTTATTTGAATACTATATACAGCTTGCAAAGGTTTTAAGTATCAAATCAGAGTTTGGCATAAAGCTAAAAAATGCATATGATCATCAGGACAAAAAGCGAATAGAGGAATATAAAGATCAACTTATAGAATTACGTGACATGGTAGACGTTTTACGTACTAAACACCGTTCACTTTGGGATAGTACGTATAAGTCATTTGGTTGGGAGGTATTAGATATTCGCTATGGCGGTGTGATTGCCCGATTAAATACAGCCAAAGATCGGCTAACGAATTGGTTAGAAGGAAAAGCGGAAAACATACAAGAGCTTGAGGCGGAGCGGCTTTACCATGATGCCCCATGGGTAATGCCAGAAGGAGCATTAGGTAGAAATTCTTATCACCGTATCGTTACGGCGGGAGCATTTTCAAACTAAAAAGAAAAGCAAGGATGTGGTCAACTGAAAATGTCCACATCCTTGCTTTTTTCTATCCGTTTCTCTAATTGGTCTTGGTGTATTCGTCCATGATCGTGCAAGAAAACGTATGTTCAACTTTTTTGGCTCTATTCTATAAGTTTGTTGTTTTTAGATATAATGTGTAAACCTAGTAGATTGGAGCGTAAGGTGGCGACTCCTCGAAAATGTATTCACATTTTCTTCGTGCGTGGGTTATTTCAAAGAAGCAAATTCAATGTCCAGCGGGAAAAGCGAGAGACTTGAGACCCCGCAGAAGCGACAGCGACCTGTCCAGTTGCAGCGGCTAGAAACTCGAGAAATTTCAAATCCTCCTTCAGAGGCAAAATACGCCTCTTTGTCGGAGTCTCCGACGCACACGACGTGCTAGTGCCGACTTCGCCACAGGAAGTGGCGCTTTAGTCGGCCAATTTTCTCGTTTCTGTTCAAGCCGCCTCCACATTTCGTTGAGGAGGCTCAAGCCACGTCCGCGGAAAGCGTCCACCTGAAGCGGAAATCATCATTGATAAAAACAACAAAGTTTGCGAAAACAGCCATTTTTTTAAACAAGATATTGCTTCAACTCTCCATCTTCGCCCGTATAGGTGATTTCGGTCTTCATGTTTTTTAAATGGATGAATAATGAACAAGTTTTATCCCCATTGTTCCAAGTGAGGTGAATTTCATCACTTGCGGAATCGAGAACCTGAAACTCTCCATCAAATGCAGGATGTTCATTTCGAAACTGGATGAGCTTTACAAGTCTTTGAACGACATTACTTTCAAGGGCTTTCTCAACCTCATCAAAGGTATAGTTATGTCGATTGATTTCTCGTTTTTCCCCAGTTCTTTTCACAGCCTCATAGTCATTTTTTCCAGCTAATAAGCCGACATAATAGACTTGAGGTACACCAGGTGCAAAGAATTGAATCGCTCTCGCAGCTAAGTAGGCATCATCATTGTGATCCAGCATAGAGTAGTAAGTTCCATTTATCTGATGTATATCAAAACCATCCTCTGTCTTATGTTCATCTGAAAGGATATAACTAAAATTGGCTCCTCTCTTTTCGCATGTCTCTACAACTTTTCTAGCTTGCTTTGTATCAATTAATCCTTCCATGTCAGGTAAAACAGGAATCCCGTCATGGCAGTCAAGCATTGTGAATTGCTTCTTTGGGCGATCCTTTAAATATTCACGAAGATTTTCACTAGATTGAGTGATTAATGTTTCAAGAACGCGATAAGGTAGGATAAAATCGTAAATCCAATATCCTTGTTCCGCCAATTTATACTGTGTTTCGTGGTGAGCATGGACCTCAGGAAGAAGTTCTATGTTAAGAGAATCTGCCATGTCTTTAATCCAATCAAGAAATTGATAGATTTCTGGTTCCACGAAAAAGCAGCTGGTCCCGATCTTTTTGATTACGTAACCTACCGCGTCAAGTCTCACAATACTGACGTTGTTTTTACTAAAGTTTTCAAAAAATAGAGTTAGTAGCTGTTTTACCTTTTCTGAACGGACGTCTAAATCAATTTGTTCAGAAGGATCCTCTCTTCCGAAAGTTGTCCATACTAATTCCTCTTCTCCTGTAGCTTCTATTGTATAAGAGGAGTATGGCTTTGATCTTCTAAGGAAAATTTTATCGACATCTTCCTTCAGTGGTTTTCCATCTTTCCAATACTTATCAAGCGTTATAAATAAATCTGCATATTCTGAGTTACGACCATGCTTGAGGAAATCCTGAAAATACTCTGATTGCTTAGAAATGTGGTTCACCATTAAATCTACAAGAATATCATAATTTTCCCCTATAGATTTAATGTCATCCCATGAGCCGAACTTTGGCTCTATCTCAAGATAATTAAGAGGTGCGAAGCCTCTATCTCCTGAAGATGGAAATGGTGGCAAAATATGAACCCCGCCTTTAAAGCTACTAGGAAAGTATTTTGTAAGTGCTAATTTCAGAGAATGTAAATCCCCACCTAATGAGTCTGGATATGTAATGAGTTGTACTTGATTTTTGATTGTCATGATAGCATCCCCTTATATGTAGTGAAAGAATGGTATTTTAAGATATGGTTTTTGCACAAAATGAACATCAGCATATAAATTGGTCATTTTGATCGCAAAAATTTGAGAAGGTTAATGGAATACAAAACGATTAGCTTACTATGATATCGCTTCCAAGTCTTATGAAAAGAATGAGTGATTATACTACAAAATTAACCCAAAAAATACAAAACTTTTCAGTTAACTCTATTATAAATGAAGTAAAGAATACGAACAAGGGACAGAGGGACAGGTCCCTTGTCCCAAAACATACAAGTTTTATGATGATTATAATAGAATACAAATATCCCGATTAGCAGTAAACTGTACTAATCGGGATATTTTTGAATTTGTCGATTTCAAACAAACGTTTGTTTAACGTTCTAAACCAGCTGTGGCGTAAAACTATCAATTCAATCAATCGTTTGTTTGAATTCATTTTTAATAGGTGAAGGGCATGTGAGTAAAACTGTTATACTATCAATTTGGTATTCTGAAATAGGGTCGGAGGGACAGGTCCCTTGTCCCAGGAAAAAGATGGTGGGTCAAGGGACCTGTCCCCTTGACCCATTATTTCACTAAAGTGGATACTTCACCATAGGAAAGCACATTATCTGTTATTTTAATAAATGTACGTTGGTTCACGATTTCGTCGCCAATTTGTTTCAAGAGGGATACACTGGCGCGGAAAGGACTTGAGCCGGTACTAACTCTTTCAATTCCTATTTCAGATAACTCTTCTAATGAAGGAAGCCCTGGGACGGCTAATAGGTTGATTGGACAATTGACTGCATCGCGTATTTTTTTGATGTCCTCTCTATTTTTCAAAGCAGGGACGAAGACACAATCTGCGCCAGCTTCCTCATATAGCTTTACGCGGTAGATCGCTTCGTCAATACGAGATTCTGGTTCGCCGATATTTAGCCAAAAAATATCCGTGCGGGCATTGATAAACAGTGGAAACCCAATTGAATCACTGTACTCCCTGATGGCAGCAATCTTTTCCTGCTGCAGTTGAGGATCATAAATCGGAGAACTGGCATCACCAGTAGCGTCCTCGAGATTGATACCAACCACACCAGCTGAAATAACTTGTTCTATTGTATGTAAAACTTCTTTCGTCGTCTTTCCATAACCTGATTCAAGGTCCGCGCTTACTGGTACGTCAACCGCGTTAACCATATTCTTTATTATACGTAACATCGTTTCAAATGGAATCTCTTGTCCATCAGGATACCCCATTGACATCGCAATCCCTGCACTTGTTGTACCAATTGCTTCACATCCGCATTCCTCGAACATTTTTGCACTGATTACATCCCATGCATTTGGTAGAATCATGGTATTTGGACCCTTATGGAGAGCTCGAAAACGCTCTGCTTTAGCTACTTGTTGTTTACTTATCATCGCCAAACTCCTCTCTAATTTCGAATCAATACTATAGTTTAATTGTAACTTATTTATGGGGCAGAGGGACAGGCCTAAAAGGACAAATATGGTGGGACAAGGGACCTGTCCCCGTGACCCACCCTTGACCCATTTGAAAAATATAGTAAACTATTTTTAAATTCACAATTGAATGATTAGTTAGAAAATGCATCGGTTGATTCTTGTAGTGGAAGGAGTGTGGTTTTATTATGAGTACTCAAAATAGTGGGGGTCATTCTATATTTGATGAAGAAAGTGGAGTGATTATTGGAACCCTCAATAAGGGAACGGATTTGATGGAGGGTCTAAAAGCTGTGTTCAGAAAGCATGGATTTTCAGCAGGTATGGTTACATGTATTGGTTCTGTTTCACAGGCAGGCTTTGTTACTCCGTTTAAAAAAGAAGACGGTTCTCCTTATTATAGTGAACCAAAATTAGTAAAAGGTATTTTTGAAATTCTAAATGGAACCGGTTTCTTTTGTCGTGATGAGGAAGGAGAAATCGACTTACATATGCATGCCATGTATGTGAACGAAATGGGGATGCTTTTTGGTGGACATACATTGCCACATGAAAATCCAACATTGATCACGGTAGAATTCATGATTCAAATTGGCAAAAATGTAGAGGCAATTCGGAAGTTCACCCCAAGTCTTGGGTTTAGGACAATTCGTTTCCATGATGGTAAAAACAATATAGGGGGGAACTAAACAATGGTAACTGGGAAAGTAGCGTTGGTAACTGGATCGGGAAGAGGCATTGGAAAAGCGATCGCTTTAACATTGGCTAAGAGAGGTGCTGATATCGTAATTAATGACCTTGACATGGATAACGCAGCTCATACTGTTGAGGAAATTAAGGCGCTTGGCAGGAAAGCAATTGCAATAAAGGCGGATGTAAGCAGTGAAGTAGAAGTGGAGGAAATGGTTAAGGAATGCATAAACCATTTTGGAAGAATTGATATTCTAGTTAATAACGCAGGACTCGTGTCAACGAAACTACTTCAAGACACTACCGTACAGGATTGGGATCGAATCATGAGTATTAATTTAAAGGGTGTTTTTTTATGTACAAAAGCCGTATACCCTTACATGATGGACCAGAAGAGCGGGAAGATTATTAATATCGCCTCGGTTGCTGGAAAGCGAGGGGGAGGTTTGTTTGGAAAGTCTGCCTATTCGGCATCAAAAGGCGGAGTCATATCATTTACAAAAGCCGTTGCACGTGAAGCAGGAGAATATGGAATCAATGTTAATGCGGTTACACCAGGTTTTACGGATACCGAAATGGTTAAAGGGATGAGTCAGGACCAAAAAGAAAATGTCGTCAATTCTATCCCGATGCGTAGGGCAGGGAAACCGGAGGATATTGCAAAAGCGGTTTGCTTTTTAGCATCCAGTGATTCAGACTACATAAGTGGTGAAATCATGGATGTTGATGGTGGAATCATGATGGATTAATTAAGGGAAATAAAACAAATTGATATAGTGCCAAAGTTGATAGATTCAATTTTTTAATCAAAAAATCTTAAAAAGTCTGAGGAACACTTTTACAAAAAAGAGTGAAATTA
>NZ_JCAXEW010000012.1:0-183542 GCF_059759275.1 Ferdinandcohnia sp. GQ5 | reverse complement strand
GAGCTACAAAATAGATTGATTGTGTCTGAAGATGAGCTAACTTCGAACAAGACAGCTACAAAATAGCATTATCGTGTCTGAAGCTGAGCTAACTTCGGACTGGACACCCACGAAATTGCATGATTGTGTCTGAAGTCAAGCTAACTTCGGACTGGACACCCACGAAATTGCATGATTGTGTCTGAAGCTGCGCTAACTTCGGACAGAACTGCCTCGAAATTGCTTGAGTGTGTCTGAACTCAAACTAACTTCGGACACGACAGCTCCAAAACAGCTTGAGTGTGTCTGAAGTTGAGCTAACTTCGGACTGGACTGCTCCAAAATAGCTTGATTGTGTCTGAAGTTGAACTAACTTCGGACACGACTTCTCCAAAATAGCAGGATTGTGTCTGAAGCTGAGCTAACTTCGGACACGACAGCCACGAAATTGCTTGAGTGTGTCTGAAGTCAAACTAACTTCAGACTGGACAGCTCCAAAATAGCAGGATTGTGTCTGAAGCTGAGCTAACTTCGGACACGACAGCTCCAGAATATCAGGATTGTGTCTGAACTCCAGCTAACTTCAGACTGGACAGCTACAATATAGCAGGATTGTGTCTGAACTCGAACTAACTCCGGACAAGACAGCTACGAAATAGCAAGTGCGTGTCTTAAGATGTGCAAACTTCAGACAGGACAGCTCCAAAAAAGCATGATTATGTCTGAAGCCAAACTAACTTCGGACATGACAGCTACGAATACCATTATCATGTCTGAACTCAAGCCAACTTCATTTAATGTTTCTCCGGTCCTCCTCGCCCAAAATATAACTTTTGAACATTTAGTGAATTATATTTGACAATTTTGTGAACAAGATTAATAATATATAGTAGGAGGATGAGGAAAAATGAAATCTACTATGCTTGAGGCTGTTAAGTATTTTGGGGGAACAGTGCTTATTGCCGGTATCATTATTTTTTGTCTTGGATTCTTCGGAAGCGGTTCCAGTGTGTTAACACCAATCGGAATCGGAACGGTCATGGGAGCTATTTTTGTCTTTTTGATGGGGTTATTTTTGATCGCGTCTGAAGAAATGTTACTTAAGGCACAAGGCGCAAACAAGATTAAATAAATAAATCAATTAATTATGTATAGGCTTAGCCACTCATTCGGCTAAGCTTTTTATTTTGCAAAAAAAGATGCAGTTTTACTGCACCTTTATCACATACGTCTTCGCTAGTAGATCATATATAGATTGTTTCCTTTTTGTAAAAATACATGTCAAAATATAAGAAAACATAAGCGCGTAGATGAGCCCACCAATCACTGTGTAAGTGAAAGGAAACTCCCCATCGCCCATATCAATTAAACGATATACAAGAAAATGTGAAAACTCCCAAGGTAAAAACTTTAAGATTGTCCGAAAAGCCATTTGCAGCAAAGGCACGGCATCGCCACTTTTCTTGACCACTTTTATTCCTGATTTACGTTTTCCAAATGACTGTCCGACAATTTTTGAATCGCTAATTATGAAATAAAGAGAAACTGGCAAAGTCACCATTATAAATCCTGAGAACTGCGCGACTACTAATGAGCCCTTGAATAATTCTTGCAAACTCGGAAACAAAAATACTGACGCAATAAACAGGAGACCTAAATATGACAAAATTAATATATAATCAATCATGAAAGCTTTGAACCTCAATCGAAACGAAGCATACAACGGTCTCCCCTCCTCTCATAATCTATATTAAACCCTTAACCTTACTATTCTCCATAAAAAAAGAGTGCCTATAAAGACACTCTTACTTTCACTACATATCCCAAATAAGCAGGAATAATGTACCAAGTATTGTAATTAACGCTATAAAAATCATGAAGTATACATTTCCGTAGATTGCCCATTTATCCTTTGATTCACCAGCATGCATGAATACAATTAGTTGCAGCAATGCTTGCACAAATGCCGTTACAATCAGAATTGTTAGTCCTGCCGTAAAGGATAAATCTAAGAAGTACACCGAAAGAGCAATAAGCGTAAGAACTAATGAAAATACGAAGCCCATGACTTGTTTTGCTGGAAATAGTTCTCTCATATTACATCATTCCTTTCAAATAGATGAAGCTGAAGATGAAGATCCAGACTACATCTAGGAAGTGCCAATACAATGAAAAGATAAACGATTTACCAGCAGTTTGTGCAGTTAAGCCTCTTTTTCTTATCTGGAGGATAATCATCGTTCCCCAAAATAAACCAAATGTAACATGAAGTCCATGTGTTCCTAATGTTGTTAATAACATCGCTGTAAATGCACTTGTTTGTAGTCCAGCTCCGACATGGACATAGTGAACAAACTCATAGATTTCAACACCTAGGAAGGTTAAACCTAAAAGCAATGTTACTACGAAGAATCCAATCATTGCCTTTTGTCTGCCAAGGCGCATCGCATGAACTGCAAGACCAATTGTAAAACTACTTGTTAATAGTAGAAATGTTTCAATTAGCACAGGTGAGATTTCAAAAATCTCTGCACCTGATGGACCACTGCCGACGCGGTTCTCTAATGTAAAATAAGATGTAAACAAGGTTGCGAAAAGCATAATTTCGGCACCAAGGAAAATCCAGAAACCAAAAATATTTAACTCGTTTTCGTGCGTACTATATTCAAGAGGTTGCGAGTGATCTAGTTTCATAACTTAGCACCTCCTAATTTTTCTTCTGTTTCCTTTACTTCTTCAACAGTAATATATCGTCCATGATCCTGTTCAAATGAACGGTATGCCATACAAATAAAGATACCAATTGTTGAAATAATCAACAATGGCCACATCGCAAATACGAACGAGAAGCCCCATACAAAGAAGATACTACTCATGATAAATGGAACACCACTATTGTTCGGCATGTGAATCTTTTCAATTTTACCTGGGAAGAGCTTGTGCTTCTTCTTCTTATCATCCCAGAATGGCTCACTGGAGTTCACACTTGGTGTAAATGCGAAGTTATACTCAGGAACAGGTGTGTGTGTTGCCCACTCTAAAGTACGTGCATCCCATGGGTCGCTTCCAATATCTCTTGGTGAATAACGGATACTGTAATAAATGTTATACACAATTAAAATGAAGGCAATCGCCATGATTCCAGCACCAATGAATGACAGCATGTTCAATGGACCAAATCCAGTTGACTCAGAGTATGTGTACATACGACGAGCTTGACCGTCTAATCCAGTAATATACATTGGGAAGAACGCTAAAACAAATCCAATTGATAAAGACCAGAATGCCCATTTTCCGATTCGTTCATTTAACATAAAGCCAAACATTTTTGGCCAATAGTATGTGAGTGCAGCAAGCATTGCGAATACTACACCAGGAATAATTGTGTTATGGAAATGTGCCACTAGGAACATTGTATTGTGATACTGATAGTCAGCTGCTGACATCGCGAGCATTACCCCAGTTACCCCACCGATTGTGAAAAGTGGAATAAACCCTATTGAGTAAAGCATCGGTACTGTCATACGGATTTTACCTCGCCATAAGGTAAACAGCCAGTTAAAGATTTTCACACCAGTTGGAACCGCAATCGCCATTGTTGTGATTGAGAAGAAGCTGTTTGATGCTGCCCCTTGCCCCATTGTAAAGAAATGGTGCGCCCAAACTAGACATGAAAGAACTGAGATAATGACCATTGAACCAACCATTGATTTGTAACCATATAGGTTTCTTCCTGAGAAGGTTGAAATGATCTCACTGTAAATACCAAACGCAGGTAGGATTAAAATATACACTTCAGGGTGTCCCCATACCCAGAATAGGTTTGCCCAAAGCATATCCATTCCACCGTTTGTACTTGCAAAGAAATGTGTTCCAAATAGACGGTCCATTGTACCCATTGCTAATGCAACTGTTAATACAGGGAAAACCGTTACGATAATTAAGTTAGCTATTAATGTAGACCATGTGAACATTGGCATTCTCATTAATGTCATACCAGGTGCTCTCATTTTTAGAATGGTGGTAATCATATTGATACCAGTCATCAATGTACCAAGACCCGAAATTTGTAACGAGAGCATATAATAGTTTGTTCCAACTGATTTACTGAACTCGTTACCAGCAAGTGGGAAGTATGATGTCCAACCTGCATCAGGTGATCCCCCAATTACAAAGGAGATATTAAATAGCATTGCCCCCATAAAAAAGAGCCAGAAGCTGATCGCATTTAAGCGTGGAAATGCTACGTCGCGCGCACCAATCTGAAGTGGAACAACATAGTTCATGAATCCAATGATAAACGGCATCGCCATGAACATGATCATGACTACACCATGTGTTGTAAAAATTTCATTATAGTGCTGCGCATCTAATAACTTCGCCTCAGGTGAAGCTAGCTGTGCACGCATCATAACCGCGTCTACCCCACCGCGGAACAGCATGATTAATGCGGAGATTAAATACATAATACCAATTCGTTTGTGGTCAACGGTTGTTAACCATTCACGCCATAGGTAACCCCATTTTTTAAAATAGGTTAATCCGGCGATAATTCCAATTACCGTAAGTCCAATTGCAACCATCGCTGCATAGATGGCGGGACTTGGATGTGGTATGGCAAAACGTTCGAAGAATTCCATCCGTTGTTACTCCTTTCAAATGAAGATGATGTTTAAAAAGTCCGGTGAATAGGACACTTGAAATTTCGACGCACAGGACGTGCTAGTGCCGACAAGACATGAGGCCGTGGCGTTTTTGTCGACGTGGTCCTCTTCATCCTCCTTTTTAAACTCCTATCTGAAGTATAAATTCGGCGTTCAAATTATTTCTGTTATTAATGATTGTTATGTTCTGTATGACCTTCGTGCTCTGAATGCTCATCCTCATGGTCCTCATGACCTTTTTCAGTATCATCTGATCCATGGTTATGCTCTGGCGGTGGTGCGAACCCTAAATGAGTTCCGGTGAACGTCATTTGTCCGAGATGACCTGGTTCTAGTATCTCTTCAAACTTTTCTTCAGTGAGAGGTTGTGCAGTTTCTTTAACCTCATCTACCCATTCTTCAAAATCCTTTGGAGATACGGCATTTACACTAAACCTATTTTCCGCAAATCCTTTACCACTAAAGTTTGCATTTCGTCCCATTAATTCACCCTGCTCATCGGCTGCAAGATGCAGAGTTGTGATCATGTCGGCCATGGCATACTTTTGCCCACCAAGTTGTGGAATCCAAAAACTTGTGATTGGACCATATGAATAAAGTCTGAATTCAAGTGGACGATCAGTTGGGATGTATAGATAATTGACTGTTTCAATATCCTCTTCAGGGTAGCTAAAGTGCCATTTCCAATCGGAGGATGATGCATAAATAACCAATGGCTCTTGCTCTTCATAGCCTTGAGGAGCTGACTCGACAATGTAGTTACTTTGAACCGAAACAACTGATAGATAACCCACAATTAAGATTGGAATACCAATACAAATCGCTTCAACCCACGGATTCCCTTCAATATGTGGTGGCTCGTAATCCTCTGGCATTTTAGAAGCTCGATATTTTACAAGCATATAAACTAACAATACAAAAACGACAATAATTACGAATGCCATGATTCCAATTGAGAGTAAGATATCATGGGCTTGCCTCTCGGCTTGTGGGCCTTTAGGATCAAGAACCATTACGGGTTCACAACCTGCAAGCACTGTGGCAATAGTAATAACCATCGATAAGAAAAACCATTTGATTTTCATTATTGTACTCCTTTCCGAATGGATGCTCTTCATTCACAACTATGTGGCTTGTGACGAATATGTGTACAACTTCACAAAGT
Source organism: Ferdinandcohnia sp. GQ5 (assembly GCF_059759275.1). Classification (NCBI taxonomy): domain Bacteria; kingdom Bacillati; phylum Bacillota; class Bacilli; order Caryophanales; family Bacillaceae; genus Ferdinandcohnia; species Ferdinandcohnia sp. GQ5. The sequence goes on along the minus strand of NZ_JCAXEW010000012.1, from coordinate 177,734 downwards.
TGTCAAAAATTTTTTAGCTACTTGTTTTTTTCGTAATATCTTGAAAAAAATGAAGCTAAATTTTATTTCGCGAAATTATTTTATAAAGCTTATCACTGTGTAAATGATGATAACATGCGAGATATCAAAAAGTTGTTACAGAAAAGGGAAGGAAGTATTTGTAAAAAATAATTATCTTAACATAAATGCCTTAAACCTTGTTGTGACGCAAATCACAGGCTTTTTTTTGAATTTGAACAATTTGTTACAAATTTTAAAACGAAAAAACTTCTCCTATTTTTAATGGAATTCGAAGTAACCATCCATACTATAAAAAAAGAGTTTCGAAAAGGTGGTGGGGACACTGAAAATATTGTTAGCAATGTTGTTTTTCCTTTCTGTACAGCAGTTCCATCCTCAGGATAATCTTTACATAACCTATAAAGGAGAACCAATCGCAACTATTAATCGTTCTGAATACTCTACACCACTGCTCGGCATACACACCTTAAACATAAAAAAATTCACAGACTTTCTTACCTATTTAGAAGAACAGGTATATGAGGAGCCAAAGGATGCAAAAATTGGCAAGTCAAATGAAATTATCAAAGAACATGTGGGTATAAAATTAGATAAAGACAAATTTTCAAGATTATTTTACTCTTCGTTCTTCGGAAAAGGAGAATACCTTGAAGTACCGATACAGCGTATTTATCCCCGTGTAGATAGCGAGCTATTATCAACGATTCGAGTAAAACAGATTGGGCAGTATGTAACGCACTTTAACTCTTCCAATAAGGAGCGCTCCACAAATATCGCTCTATCAGCAGCAGCCATCGATAGCTATGTTCTTTTTCAAAATGAAACCTTCTCTTTTAATAAAGTGGTTGGAAAACGAACTGCTGCTAGAGGGTATCAGCCTGCACCTGAAATCATTCGGGGAGAACTAATTGAAGGAATCGGGGGTGGAATATGCCAGACTTCCTCCACACTCTTCAATGCTGTTGATCGTGCAGGTGTTGAAATTGTAAAACGCTATTCTCACACAAAACGTGTTGGCTATGTACCACCTGGGCGCGATGCAACGGTGAGTTGGTATGGGCCTGACTTTCTTTTTAAGAATACATACAATCAACCAATATTAATTCGTGCAAAGGTACATGGAGGAACTCTTATCGTAACCGTCTATTCATCAGAGGATATCAATTTTACTCCTCGTAAGATTGTACCTAAAACAAAAACAGGATAGAGTTTGATTATTAAAAACTAATTCTACACCTTTATAAGTCTGGGTGAATATATTAGAAATGGGCTAATTGTGACCCTATAATATCTGAAATAGTTATGGGGGGAGTTCATGGAAAAGGATAAAAGGGCTATTGTTATCACCGCTGCAACTGACCCCAAAAAAAGTGTAAAAAGCGGGAACTCTACTCCGGGAACTTTTGAATATAAACCACCTAACAATAGTGGAACCATCTTAGGAATAATTGGCGGTGTTTTATCTGCTACCGGTGACGCTTTAGCAACTATTGGTGCAATCATTCAGCTAAATGCCGATGTTTCTGATGACTTTAAATCTCAAGTAGACGATTACCAGTCAGATCAAGATAAGCAAAAGATGCAGGAAGATATTGATAGTCTTCAGGAAAAAGTGAAACAGCTTGAAGAAATCATAAAAAATAACCAAAACCAGAACCAGGACCAAAGTCAAAACTTTAACTTAAATCAAAGCCTAAATATGAACTATAGTCAAAGTCAAAACATAAATCTTAGTCAAAGCCAAAACATGAACCAAAATCAAAGACAAAACATGAACCATAATCAACGTCAAAACATGAACTATAATCAAATTCAAAACAAAAACCAAAGTCAAAATCAGAACCAAAGCCAAAGTCAATATCAAAGGAAAAAGAAAAAGAGAGACCAATCATGACTACTTTGGTCTCTCAATTTCAAAAACCTCTCCTATTTTCGCGTAATAATTTCCTGCCAATCGGCTTACCGCCCCTAATTTTTCTTGATTGATCCTTCCATTACTATACAGTTCCTTATTGACATGAAACTAGACCACTTTTCCGATTAGCAAATCACAACCGGAGTTTTCCTCTTGACCACCTAATTCAATGGAGTGCTCTAAAATACATTCAAAGCGAATTTTAGATTCCCAGATTCCCAGTACTTTTATATTCTTACTTTCTACTGGAGTCAGTCCAGCAAGTTCAATTTCACTTTCATTTGGAGGAAGACTTGCTGCCGTCTTATTGATTTGTTCGACATTGCTTTCATCCACAATATGAACGACAAATTCTTTTCCTTCTATAATGTTTCTAGCTGTGTCTTTCATTACCCCATTTTTCTTTGGACCGATATTGAAATAAAGGGCGGATTTGAAGATACTATATTAAAATAACTGAAAGGTGTACCATTTAGCATACCTTCATTTGATATTGACGTCACAAATGCGATTGGCCTCGGAGTTTTACAAGGCGAAGGCCTAAAACACCGGCATAAAAGTCAACATTCTCTTGGAGAAGTCCAACAAACGCAGTAATATGATGAATGCCCGCTGTTTTCATAGCTATCTATCTCATTTATTTTCCAACTATATATGAAAGTATTCGATGTAATTATCTTTAACTTATTTATTCCGAATTCAGGGTAATCTTTTAAAAAAATAAAAGACTTTGTCAAAGTCTAATTCTGACTCAAGCTACTAATAAAATTTTTGATTGTGTAATAATCAGCAGTAATTGTGACTCGGTTCAACTAATTATTTGAATCTCTGTCAGATTCAAGGCCACTTTCTGACTCATACTGCTCAATAATTAAAGAGTGTGTCTCAATCACCAGCTCTTTCCGACACCCTCCAACGAAACAATAGATTCTCTGTCAGAATCAAGGCCACTTTCTGACTCATACTGCTCAATAATTAAAGAGTGTGTCTCAATCACCAGCTCTTTCCGACACCCTCCAACTAAACAATAGATTCTCTGTCAGAATCAAGACCACTTTCTGACTCATACTGCTCAATAATTAAAGAGTGTGTCTCAATCACCAGCTCTTTGCGACACCACTCAACCAAACAATAGATCCTCTGTCAGATTCAAGGCCAATTTCTGACTCATACTGCTCAATAATTAAAAAGTGTGTCTCAATCGCCAGCTCTTTCCGACACCCCCCAACCAAACAATAAATTCTCTGTCAGATTCAAGACCGCTTTCTGACTCATACTGCTCAATAATTAAAGAGTGTGTCTCAATCACCAACTCTTTCCGACTCTGTTTATTAATAAAACTCCTGATTTGTCTCCATGTATGGATTCCAAAAAAAAAAGAGGAGGATAGCCCTCCCCCTTAATTCTGACGTGTATTTTTCGAAAATCCATTACGTGCGCGATATTGCTGCGGTGCTCTTGTTGGATAACGCAACGGGAAGCTAAACATATGCACAAGCTTTGTAAATGGAATAGATGCAAATAATAGAAAAGACAAAATTACGTGCACTTTAAATAATGTCGGAACTCCAAGCATTAATTCAGGCTGTGGATTTAATGTGAATAAACTTCGAAACCATGGCCCGATTGAAATTCGGTATTCATAAGCTGCTACTGTTGTATTGTAGACGATTGTCATATATGTACCCAAACCGGCTATTAGTAACAATAGAATGATTGTGAAATAACTACCCGCTGAAGTATGAACTTGGACTCGTTCAATGACAAACTTTCGAATTAAAAATAAGAGCAATCCGAGGACAACCATCAGTCCTGCAAACCCACCGCCTACTATTGCAAATAGGTGGTACGTGTGGTCATCCACTCCAATCGCGTTGTAGAATTCCAGGGGAATCAACATCCCCATCACATGACCGATAAAGGCAAAGATAATCCCGTAGTGGAATATAACGGAAGCATAACGTAACCACTTTTTCTCAAAAATTTCCGTTGATGGCGCTGTCCAGCTTTTCCCTCGAAACACGAAGCGATAAAATGTCCCAACTACAAGGATCGCAATGCATATATAAGGATAGGCCGTCCACCAGAAGTGTAATTCCATCTAATGACCCCCTTTCAACAAATTGTGGTATATACTTATCCACATAAGAACATTTGTTTTCCACAACCTGTGGATCCTTTTGTGGATAGTGATGAGCGTTTCACATTTTTATTTTTCCACAATATCCACGTTATCCACAGAAAAGCATCATACTTATCCACATCATCCACAAGTTATGAACATTTTCCCCGCTTTAACTGGCAGTAAGACTCCTACCTTTATGACGTAATTAAAGTGCAAGAAGTGAAAGGGGGTGGTCAACTGCCAGTAAAAGCCCGATTGGTTCAACTAACATTCAGTGAGGGATGAAATAAACCCCCACTGAATGAAGTTTCACTTTATTGATAAAGCATTGGATATGGAAGCTCTTCTAAATCTGCTTCCTCACGCTGATTTTCCAGCAATGTGATCTCTTCTGCTTCTGGTGCTTCAAAGACAAACATCATTAACAAGTCCACAATCCGGTGGTATGGATTTGAATCGAATAGGTTTTTGTGGATTCGATCAACCGCAAAAGCTAAGCGGCGATATAATCGTTCAAAATTCTCGCCATCTGGAGCATGAGCTAATAGCTCAAATAACATTGGAATATAATCCACAATCTCCTGCCCGTGATATTCAAACCCACCTTCGACAATTAACTTTTGGAGCTTAATTAATGCTGCTCCACGTTTTCTACTATCACCTAATTCATGGGCTGTTAAATAAAGACCTGTTTTATCCTTATAATCGAAGGTTTCTACATAGAGCTCCTGTAATTCTAATAATGGCATCTTAAAAAGTGGTGCAATCCTTGCTAAGATTTCATTTCTCATTTTTACTGAGCCAACTTCTGCTTTCACATATTCCTCAATTTCCGGAAACCCTTCGTGAAGGGTTTTGTCCGGATATTCGAGAATTCGTGACATGATCATTAATATTGCTTTTGCTTCATTGGTCATTGATTTCCACTTCTTTCAAATGGATAAGTCACCATTCCTTCAGGTGGTGCTAAATCCTCAATACTACATGCGCCTTGTTTGTAATGGAGGTCTTCATCCATTTCACGACGACCTGTCGGAATAACGAAGCGTTCATTGTATTTTGCTACACCCAATAGGCGTTGCATTTCTTCAAGCTCCTCAACAGTTGTATTTGCTTCTTTTAAGAGCTTCGATTTCTTCACTTCATCAATTCCCCCAACTGTTTTGGCACGCATATGAACACGCATGGCTGCCATTTTAAGTAACACTCGGCGAATGACATTCGTATCGTCAGCTGATAAAATCGACGCTAAATACTCCATCGGAATTCTCATATCATCAACTGCTGGAATATATCCATCTGCACTTAAGCCATTCTCATTTGTGATGTGGTTCATGATTGGACTAAGTGGCGGAACATACCACACCATCGGCATTGTACGATATTCAGGATGCAACGGTAACGCAATTTTCCACTTCATTGCCATTTTATAAACCGGTGACTCCTGTGCACTCTTGATCCAGCTTGCATTAATACCTTGCTCTTTTGCTTTTTCAATTACTTCTGGATCAAATGGGTCTAAAAAGACAGAGAGCTGTGATTCATATAAGTCTTTCGGGTCCTCAACGGATGCAGCTTCCTTTACACGGTCAGCATCATATAAAACAACCCCAATATAACGGATACGACCAACACATGTTTCTGAACAAATTGTTGGAAGACCAGCTTCTGTTCGTGGGTAACAGAAATTACACTTCTCCGCTTTATGTGTGTTCCAGTTATAGTACACCTTATGATAAGGGCAACCATTCATACAAAAACGCCAGCCTCGGCAAGCATCTTGGTCAACAAGAACAATTCCATCTTCATCCCTTTTATACAGCGCACCTGACGGACAGGACGCAACACAGGATGGATTCAAACAGTGCTCACAAATCCGCGGCAAATACATCATGAATGTTTTTTCGTATTCCATAGCAATATGTTCTTGAAGCTTTTGCACGTTAGGATCCATCGGGACGACCTCACTACCTCCGGCAAGGTCATCATCCCAGTTCGGCCCCCATTCCGGCTTATCAATGTATTTTCCGGTGATCATTGATTTTGGTCGTGCTACAGGGATGTTTTCCCCTTTTTTTGCATTATGCAGATGTTCAAAATCGTATGTCCATGGCTCATAAAAATCATCAAGCTCTGCCATATTTGGATTGTAAAAAATGTTTGCAAGTTTGGAAATTGGACCACCGGCTCGTAGGTGTAGTTTTCCATTTCGTAATGTCCAACCACCTTTATAGCGATCCGTATTTTCCCATTCTTTCGGGTACCCTGGTCCTGGACGTGTTTCAACGTTGTTAAACCAGACGTACTCCATACCCGGTCGATTCGTCCATACATTTTTACATGTGACAGAACAAGTATGACAGCCAATACACTTATCTAAGTGCATGACCATTGCCACTTGTGCTTTAATTCTCAAGCCAGTCGACCTCCTTTAATGGGCGAACAATTGTCAACGTATCTCTTTGGCTACCAGTTGGTCCATAATAATTGAATCCATAGCTGAGCTGTGAATAACCACCAATCATATGTGTTGCCTTTGGATAAATTCTTGTCACGCTGTTATGTGTTCCACCACGATTTTTATTGATTGTATTACCAGGTACACCCATAACACGATCTTGGGCATGGTGCATATAGACAGCACCGCGAGGCATTCTGTACGTTAACACCGCCCTTGCCACGACAGCACCGTTACGGTTGTATAATTCAATCCAGTCATTATCTTTAATGCCAATTTCAGCAGCATCCTCTTCATTCAACCAGACAACCTGCCAGCCTCTAAATAGCTGGATCATGTTTCGGGTATCTGTGAACATCGTGTGGATACCCCATTTTTGGTGAGGTGTCATATAGCGAAGCGTTATCGACTTTCCGGTATTCTCAACCTCTTTTTCCCCTTTTATAAAAGGACCTTTGTTAATTGGAGGAATATATAACGGAAGTCCTTCACCGTAGTCGAGCATTACTTCATGGTCTAAATAAAAGCTTTGTCGGCCAGTAAGTGTGTGCCAGGGAATGTGGTACTCTTTGTTTACGGTAAAAGGTGAGTAACGACGACCATCACTTTCAAGTCCACTCCAAACCGGTGTTGAAAGGGTTTGTCTAGGCTGAATCGTTAGGGCATCTAACGTAAAGTCCTCTTCCTCACGCTCTTTAGCAATATGTTCAAGCTTTTTCCCAGTCTTTTGCTCCATTGATTTCCAGCCTTCAACAGCACGCTTCCCATTCGTTGCTCCTGACATGAGAAGAATTGCATTAATTGCTTGTACATCTGTGTACAAGGACGGGTAGCCTTTTCCAACTCCTTCATGTTTGGACGGTCCTAGGCGATTTAATAAGGATTGGTACACTTTATCCCCAGGAATTTTTACACCTTTCGTTCCATAACCATTTTTAATATTCGGTCCGACTGTTATCCACATGTCATACACATTTGGATAATCACGCTGCACATAATTAAAGTTCGGCATTGTTTTTCCCGGAATTCCTTCTACTTCACCCTTGCGCCAATCTTTCACTTTTCCAAATGGCTGAGCAATTTCATTGATTGTGTCATGAGCGAGTGGTGAAATGACGAGATCCTCTTGGGCCGGCAGATGTTCTTTTGCAAGTTCGGAAAAAGCCTTTGCTATTTCGCGGAAGGCATCCCAGTCACTTCTTGTATCCCAAGGTGGACTAATCGCGGCGTTAAATGGATGTACAAATGGATGTAAATCCGTGGTACTGATATCCTGCTTTTCATACCATGTTGCAGCAGGCAGGATGATGTCAGAGAACAATCCTGAACTTGTCATCCGAAAGTCCATACTAACGAAAAGATCTGTTTTTCCTTCCGGCGGTTTTTCCGAAAGCTTAACATCCTTAGGTTGCCACGACTGTTCAGGATCCGATAACACCGTATCCTTTGAACCAATCAAGTGCTTTACAAAATACTCATGGCCTTTTCCGCTGTCCCCTAATAAATTGGAGCGCCAATTAAAGAAGACTCTTGGAAAATTTCGGGGATCGTTCGGATTTTCCATGGCAAACTCTAGGTTTCCATCGACCAACTGTTTCGCAATATACTCCGTTACAGCTTTGTCATCACTATGTTTTGCACGAGCATCCTTCATGACATCAAGCGTGTTTTGTGACAAGGATGGGAAGCTTGGTAACCACCCTAGGCGTGCAGACAGCGCATTAAAATCAGCCGGATGCATATTTGAATACTGGCTACCCCAGTCCGTTTCTCTTTCATCAAAGTCATATTCATAGCGGAACTGCTCCGTTGCAAAATAGAAAAAAGATGTTCCGTTCATAAAACGCGGCGCTTTTACCCAGTCATTGGCAAATGCAATTTGAGAGAAGCCCTCTAACGGACGCACCTTTTCCTGTCCAACATAGTGAGCCCAGCCTCCACCATTCACACCTTGTGAGCCTGTAAGTAAAACTAGATTTAATATAGAGCGATAGATTTGATCACTATGAAACCAGTGATTTGTACCACCGCCCATTGCAATCATCGACTTACCTTGTGTTAATGCCGCATTTTCAGCAAATTCACGCGCAACTTGGATGACGTGTTCCTTTTTCACACCTGTAATACTTTCTTGCCATGCAGGTGTATAGGGTCTTGCAGCATCATTATAGTCAGTCGGATAGTCTCCCTTTAACCCGCGGTTTATACCAGTATGTGCGAGCATCAAGTCATACACAGTTGTTACAATCAACTCATTACCGGATTGGTCCTTCATACGTTTGATTGGAACACCGCGCTCAATTTTTCCGCCCTCTTTTTCTGCAAAATAAGGGAACTCTACCATCGCTACTTCGTCGCAAATCTTAATAAAGCTAAGCTTTGGATTGATGCTTGTGCCGTCTTCTGTTGTCATATCAAGATTCCATTTCGAGCTACTATCCCATCTGAATCCTTGACTTCCATTTGGCACGGCGATTTGATTAGAGTTCTCGTCCCAAACGACTGTCTTCCATTCACCAAGCTCGTGTTCAGTGGAAAAATCAGAGGCACGCAGGAACCGGTCTGAACGGTAGTTCTCTCCTTTTTTAGTAAGGGTAATCAGAAACGGTAAATCTGTGTATTGCTTCGCATAATCACGGAAATAAGGTGTTTCTTTATCGACATAAAATTCTTTTAAAATGACATGAGTCATAGCCATTGCAAGTGCTCCATCTGTCCCTGCTTTGGCAGGCAACCAGATATCAGCGAATTTATCATACTCCGCATAGTCTGGACTTACTCCAACTACTTTCGTTCCGTTATAGCGTGCTTCCACCATAAAGTGTGCGTCAGGGGTTCTTGTTTGCGGAATATTCGTACCCCAGATAATGAAATATTTTGTATTGTACCAGTCACCGCTTTCTGGCACGTCAGTTTGATCGCCCCAAACCTGTGGAGATGCTGGCGGCAAATCTGCATACCAATCATAGAAACTAAGAATGGTTCCACCGATTAGCGATAAGAATCTTGTTCCACCTGAATAACTCACCATCGACATCGCTGGAATCGGGCTGAAACCTACTACGCGGTCGGGACCATATTTTTTTATCGTATAAATGGTCGATGCTGCAATCATTTGGCATATATCTTTCCAATTTCCTCTTACGAAACCACCTCTACCGCGGGCGGATACGTATGATTGACGTTTTTCAGGATTGGTGACGATATTTTCCCAAGCTTGTACAGGGTTGTCCGCTTTATTAAGCTCATCCTTCCAAAGAGCGAGAAGGTCACCACGTATATATGGATATTTCACCCGAGTAGGGCTGTATGTATACCATGAAAAGCTCGCACCACGTGGGCATCCGCGGGGCTCGTAATCTGGGAAATCATCACCAGTAGATGGATAGTCTGTTTGCTGAGTTTCATAGGCAATGATTCCATCCTTCACATGGATCTTCCAGCTACATGAACCTGTACAGTTCACCCCATGTGTGGAACGGACAATCTTATCATGGGCCCAGCGATTGCGATAAATTGATTCCCAGTCACGCGGGCGTGGATTTTCTTCTGTCCAACCATCGTTAATACGCTCTCCACGCACTAAATGCTTTAGCGAGTGGAAGAGACTATTCTGTTTTGCCAAAGTCTCCATCCCTTCCCTTTAGAATATTTGCCAATGGGTTAAAATCTTCACCCACTAACCTGAAGCTTTGCGTTCCCGCTTGGAATTCTTCGAGGAAGACTTTCCAGCTTGATGCATTTGCTGCGGCGAGAATAAGTCGCTGAAGTGTACTAATATCCTGGATTTGATAGATTTCTTCAATTATTTTTCCAGGGATGTCACCAAATCTCATTCTTAGAACAGCAATCAAATCTTCCCGATCATCAATTAACAATACGTCATTCTCCATTGAAAACAATCAATCAACCCCTTCCTTTTTTTAATAGAACCTATCACTCTTTGTTCCTTGAAAGTATTAGAGTCAGTAGAAATTTTTATACTAATAGCTCTATAGTTTAATCATCTTGTAATAGTCGGAAATCAACTGATTCTTGCATTTCTCTGCAGTTTCCTTAAAAAAGCTCATAACCTCTTCATCCGGATTCTCTGCCTGTTCAAAACTTACGAAGCCTGTGACAGCTTGTGAAAATGATTCAGAGAATCGCAAAGTGAGCTCAAACCCTTTTTCCTGCTTCACAACTGTGGCGTAGATGTCATAAGAATGAATGTTATATGCTAAAAATGTTTCAACCATTTTCTTATATAAGTTGGGAGCCGCAAAACGCAGCATCTTTTCCTCAATTACATCTTTTTTACCCATTTACATCCCCTTTCCTCTATTTCCTAATTTTTCATTTTATTATTCGTTAGATGCTAGCAGTTTATTCATTTCATCATCATTATGGATTTCATCGATGATAATTAGGCTATCTAGTAGTGGAATCATCCGGTAATCCGCTTCTTGTGTCTCAAGGCTTTTCTTCATCGTTGCAACTATGCGGCGCATTAAATCATGGTCACGGGTTAATTGATTCACTAGTTTTTCAAGTTTCGGGTTTTGTTCAATTATTTCTTTGTACAATCCTTCTTCTTCGGAATCCGCATGCTTGAGTGTTCTTGATTCCCAATGGTCAATTGCAATCTCCGCCACTTGTAATGCTTTTTCCTTATCTCCTTGTTCAACACACTTTCTAAATAGATTTCTAAGCTCCTTCGCCTCATGAAGTGCCGCCTCGTGTATCGCGGAATGAGAATCTGTTTTTCGTAAACTTGGTCCTGTTGACATGACTATCATCCTTTCATCATTTACAAAAGATTATTTTTTCTTCCTTCATAATCCTTTCCATCTTAATTCCCGTTAAACTTACGAGCTTACATTTTGCGAAAAATGTCATAAATTTGGGTTGCGAGTTAGTTGGAGTTGAAAAAGGGGTGTTTTCGAATTGGGGTTAATTTCGTAAATCGTAGATATGCGTTTTATTTTGGATAATTGCGCTTTATTTCGTGGATTTGCGTGTTATTTTTTGTAATTGCGTTTTATTATTAATATTTGCGTTATAAAGTGGTTCCACCATCATAAAAAGAGCCGAGGTTTGAACCCCAGCCCTTTATCATGTCTCCTGTTTTTCAGTCAAGTCGTTAAAGAGACCAACATAATATTTAACCTCGCCGGCTTCATTTTTCACTTCACTAATGGTTAGCCATTCTCGATAAAGCTCTTTGTTTTTTCGTCGATTCCAAATCTCTCCCTGCCAGAATCCCTTCGAGCGAATTGAATCCCACATTTGTTCATAAAACGCAGCATCATGCTTTCCTGAACGGAGAATACTTGGGGATTTTCCGATTGCTTCGTTCGGTTCGAATCCGGTAACCGTTGTGAATGCATGGTTAACTTTTTGAATAATGCCTTTCGGATTCGTAACCATCATTCCTTGAGCAACATTCTCGATAAGCTTTGCCTCAAGTTGAATTCTTTCCGTATAGAACATCCACACAACGAATACAGAGCTTAATAGTGCAAACATCGCGAGCGACATAAACCCGATCGCATAGTGTCCCGTCATACCAAACACAATTGAGAGAACAATTGGTGGGAAGAAACCACCTAATCCCCCCATTGCGGACACAATTCCGTTAACAATCCCAGCTTGCTTCGAAAAATAATATGGGACGAGCTTGAAGATTGTTCCGTTCCCAATTCCCGCAAATATAGAGATGAGTAAACAGCCTATTGTGTATAAAACAATATCGGGTGTAAACGCCAAGAGCACGCCTGCGAACGTGATCACATTAAAAACAATAAACAAAATGAGATACGGATTAAACTTATCCCCAAGCCAACCCCCAACTGGTCTTAAAAGGGTAGCGAGTGTAATAAACCCAGCTGTTCGTAATCCTGCGTCGACCGAGCTTAATCCAAAATGAGTGACTAAAAAGTTCGGCAAGTACACTGTAAACGCAACAAAAGAGCCAAAGGTTACAAAATAAAATAAGCTGATGAACCAAAGCTTTTCATTTTTATAAACGTTTTTTATCTGTTCACTTAATGGTTTATTTACTTTAGGTTCATTACGGTCACCAAGCAAAAAGTTTAAAAGTGCAAATAAAATGACAGGTATTAAAAACAAGCGAACCGTACTTTGCCACCCAATGCTAATTGCAAGCGCTGGTGCTGCAAATGAAGTGATTGCAGTACCAATATTACCTGCACCATAAATCCCGTTGACAAATCCATGACGTTCCTTCGGATAGTACTTCGGTAAGGAAGTAACCCCAATCGAAAACAGGGCTCCCCCAATACCGAGAAGAAGTCCTCCTAGAATCAAATCAAACATGGAATCAGCAATACTGATATAAAAAATAGGAAGGATCAGGATAACAAATCCAAGGAAAAACAACCATCTGGCCCCAAATTTATTTGTCCAATATCCTAATAGTATTCGCATCAGTGAACCCAAGATGACAGGAACGGCCGTAACCATAGCAGTCTGGTTATCGGTTAAAGGTATATCCTGCTTAATGCTCGACATTAAGGAAGAAAGAATCACCCACACCATAAAACCTACAACCAAACTTGAGGTTTGAAGTGGCAACTGCAACTTTTGCGTCTTCATACTTTCGTACTCCTCCTCCAAACAATCTATATGTATTTTCCCTAGTTTACGGAATTTCAAGAAAATCAAACATACTTTTTTCCCGTGAGTCAGAGGTGGGTCAAGGGGACAGGTCCACTGTCCCAGGAAAAAAATGGCGGGACAAGGAACCTGTCCCTGTGTCCCAGATGACAATTGTCATGTAGGTTGATGACATTATCCACTAATTTTGGTGGTCCTTCGGTTTTACAATGATGGTGGAGGTGTTTTTATGGAATCTATTATTGGAGTAAACCAAGTTAGTAAGTTGTTTAAAAACAAGATGGCTGTTAATCAGGTTTCCTTTTCAATTCAAAAGGGTGAGGTTGTTGCTATTCTAGGGCCAAATGGGGCTGGGAAAACAACAACCATAATGATGATGCTTGGGATATTGGAGCCAAGTGATGGGAGTGTTCAATTATTTGGGAGTCATCCAAAGAAACAAGCCGTACGGGAGAAAATCGGAGCATTGCTGCAAGAGGTAAGTGTGATTGATGCACTAAAGGTACGGGAAGTTATCCAGCTTTTTAGAAGTTATTATCCACACCCTTTATCATATGAGGAACTAGTTGCTTTTACTGGATTTACAAAGGATGAGTTACAAAAACGTGCCAATAAACTTTCAGGCGGTCAAAAACGACGACTTGGCTTTGCGCTTGCTATGGCAGGAAACCCTGATGTGTTATTTTTTGATGAACCCACCGTAGGAATGGATGTAACCTCAAGAAAACTATTTTGGAATACAGTGATCGATTTGAAAGAACGTGGTAAAACGATTCTATTTACAACCCATTATTTACAGGAGGCCGATGATATTGCCGAAAGAGTCATTCTCTTTCATGAAGGAAAAATAATCGGGGACGGAACCCCCAAAAGTATAAAGGCAAGGTTATTAAAACAGTCTGTTTCTTTTACGCCAATTTCTGCAATTAACTATGAGGAATTAATAAATCTTCCGCATGTAACAGATTTGTATGAAAAGAATGGTCGGATATTTTTATTAACGGATCATACAGATGGAGTCCTAGCCTCTATTTTTTCTCAGAAACTTTCCGTTGAAAATATCGAAATTGAACGCGGACGTCTCGAGGATGCGTTTGAACAGCTAGTAGAAAAAAGGGAGGTAATCTAAAATGAACGGTTTTTTGATGCAATGTAAGTTCGAGGTTTTGAGAATTTTCCGTAATCCCTACTATGTATTTTGGTCATTGTTCATGCCCATCGTTTTTTACGTCGTTTTTACAAGAATTTTTAATTCAGGAATGGACGATCAGCAGTTATGGCAAGCTCATTATTTAATGTCAATGGCTGCGTTTAGTGTGATGGGATCCGCTATTATGACACTAGGCATCCGGCTCGTTGAAGAAAGAAAACAAGGCTGGTCGATGTTTATGAGAATTACTCCATTATCTGACCAAGCCTATTTCGCTGCAAAGATGGTCGGTCAAACGGTCATTCATATTTTTTCGATTCTTATTATCTTTACTTCAGGCGCAATTATTAACGGTATCTCACTCACCCTTTTTGAGTGGTTAATGTGCGGAATGTGGTTACTATTTGGCTCGTTGCCTTTTCTTGCTATAGGGACACTCGTCGGAACGATGAAAAGGGTAGATACAGCCTCTGGCGTCTCGAATATGATTTATATGGTTCTTGCTCTATGTGGTGGAATGTGGATGCCGATGGAGATCATGCCTAATTTCGTTCAATCAATCGGAAAATGGCTCCCTTCCTATCACTTTGGCAGTGGTGCTTGGGAAATTGTTCGTGGTGGTCAACCAGAATGGATTAATTTTACACTTTTGGTTGGGTATCTCCTTCTGTTCATGGTAATATCAGGTTATACAAGGAGAAAACAAGAAGTGGCGGTGTAAGCTGAATGCTGCAAAACATAAAAAAGTTTCGGATCTTTCCTGCTAGGTACGGATTCTTTCCCTATATCTTTTTAATTTATCTTGTCATGCCTGCCTACTATGTTTCATTGGAGAACGGTTGGAAACAAGTTGCTGGGATTGGCCTGCTGCTATTGTTTCTCGTAACCTATCGACAACTATATAACACTTCCGATAAAAAAACCTACGCATATTGGTTAGTTATTCAAATTATTTTGGTTATGATCCTTGCAATCTCTTATAATCTTTATAATTTATTCTTAGGGTTTTTTCCGGCTCATTTTATTGGCTGGTATCAAAAAAAAGTTTACTTCTTTCGCGCATTAGGGTTCTTTACACTTTCAATTATCATTCCACTTCTGATTCATTGGGATTCGTTGATTTTAGAGTCGATGTACTTCTATGGAATTTTTATTATCATTATGATTGTTTCACCATTCGGTATTCGCTCAATGAATAGCCGTATGGAGCTCGAAAAAAAACTCGAGGAAGCTAATGAACAAATTGAAGAGTTAGTGAAACGAGAAGAACGGTTAAGGATTGCAAGAGACCTTCATGATACGTTAGGACATACTCTATCAATGATCACTCTAAAAAGTCAGCTCGTTCACAAATTGATAAGTAAGGATATTGAAAAAGCTAAGCTTGAGACAAAAGAGATTGAAAGAACCTCTCGCACTGCTTTGACACAAGTAAGAGAATTAGTATCTGATATGAGGGCAGTCACCATTGCAGAAGAACTAATTGAAACCGAGAACATCTTAAAAGCTGCAGGGATTTCTTTTGAATTTGATGGAGATTCAAAACTAGAAGATGTTCCATTGCTTACTCAAAATATCCTTAGTTTGTGTCTGAAAGAAGGTATTACCAACGTCGTCAAACATAGTGAAGCAAATAACTGTACTGTACATTTATTGAAAAAACCGGGCGAAATCGAACTTTCCATCTCTGATAATGGTAAAGGATTAGATGAAAAGGCTGCTGACGGTAATGGTTTAACAGGAATAAAGGAGCGTTTACAATTAATCGACGGTTTCGGAGAAGCTATTTCGCATAATGGAACAAAATTAATGATTACTGTTCCAATAATTGCAAGGGAGAAAAAGGCTGGTGTTGGTTCTTGATTAGAGTAATGATTGCCGAGGATCAGGGCATGCTTAGAGGGGCTTTAGGATCTTTACTAGATTTTGAGGATGATATTGAAATTGTTGGGGAAGCATCCAATGGAAAAGAAGCATTGAAGCTGATTCTATCTCTAAAGCCCGATGTTTGTTTAATGGATATTGAAATGCCTTATATGAGCGGACTCGAAGTAGCCCAGGAAGCAAAAAAACATTTTTCCACATGTAAAATCATGATATTAACCACTTTTGCCCGTCCAGGTTATTTTGAGCAAGCAGTAAAAATTGGCGTACACGGGTATATGCTAAAAGACGGATCCGTTGATGAGCTTGCGGAATCCATTCGCAGCGTTATGAAAGGAAAACGTGAATTTGCTCCTGAACTAATTTTTGGTAGCATCAAAGATGACAATCCATTAACTGAACGTGAACAGGACGTACTTCGATTAGCCTCAGAGGGAAAAACATCAAAAGAAATTTCATCACAATTATTTTTATCAGCTGGAACTGTCCGGAATTATATGTCCGAAATCATTAATAAACTTGGCGTAAAAAACCGCACCGAAGCCTGCACCGTTGCAAAAGAAAAAAGATGGATCTAAATCTTAGTTTGGGTCAGAGGGACAGGTCCCCTGTCCCAGGAAAATAATGGTGGGACGCGGGACCTGTCCCTGCGTCCCATAGTCGCAAGCTACAAAAAAGGGACTCTTCCCTACTTTTTAAACGTCTTTTTAAAAAGTGAGAGGAGTCCTTTTTTTTCGGATTTATTCTCTTGTGGTAGTATGGGTTTTCTTTTTTCAGTTATATAAATATCCTCTTTATCGATGGCATGATCGAATGCAAGTACTAGCCCGAGGTCCGAATTGTAATCCTTGTTCGTGACAAGTGTGTACTCCATGTTGTTTGTACTCGCTAGCTTCACATATTTGGATAAAAAACGATAATTCATATGACCATTTAAGTACATATGTACCCCGGTGTTTTTTTTACATGCATCCTGGATTTCTTGAATTACCTTATTTTCCCTAACTTGTGATTGGGTTAAGGCTAATAATACACGTTCCCTAATGGTTCCAAGAAATTGTTTCCGTTCTTCTGGTTTTATTTCCTTTGCCCCATGTATCCCCTGCTGAAGATAGTCATCTACATTCTGCTTCACCATACCGTCCTCCCCTTTTCGCTCGCCATTATTATTTCCAATTATAACAATATCTTGCTCCTTTTATGAGTATTCTGTTCAGCACGTCTATGTTCATCAGAATATCCAATGTAAAATGGAGCATCCACCGATGCCCCATTACTTAAAACCATATTAGATAATAGATTATCCCAAAAAGGACCGCCACCATCATTATGAGGACGCCTCTTTTCTTATTTTCCCCCAATAATAAGATACCTGATAAAAACCAACCGCTTGCTAATAAATAGGCACCGATATGTTTTACTAAGGCAATATCAGCAATTAGTCCTGAAATAAATAGGAGTATCCCTATGATACGCAAGCTTTCTTCCCAGAACTCGAAATTTTTAATATCTAAAAATCGATGCCGTTTCTCTTTTTTTGCTTTATTGTATACTTTGATAATATTGAACCCAAATATTCCCCAGATTAAGACTAATATTGCAATCTCAACAAAATCCATAGGAACTCCCTTCTATTGGTTCGACTATCTCTCCCCACAATGTTAAAGATTATATATTAATCTATTCTCTCAACTTCCGCATAATTCCTTTTCCCTGATTCATAGATGTGGGTAACGGGTGGCCTTGACGTAGAGCTTGGCGGATCACAGGGACAGGTACAGTGTCCCAGGAAAAAAATGGTGGGACAAATGACCTGTCCCTCTGACCCAAGTAGATCGAAACAGATATCTCTATTTTGCAATATGTACTTTTAGTTGTTTTCCTTTGATGGTTGTTTGCTTCATTGCTGTTAGAACACGCTGGCCTTTCCCGTTTAAAATATCCACATAGGTTGCATTTTCCTGGATAGTGATGATTCCAATATCATCTGCAGACACTCCGGGGATTTTAGCAATCGTACCGACAAAATCGACCACCCGAAGCTTCTTTTTCTTTCCGCCATTAAAATAAAGCTTTATTATATCTTTATTAACTTGCTTTGCCTTATCTTGTTTAAGTCGTGGCTTGGTGTTCATTTTTTCTACAAAGGCTGCTTTTGCACGAGCAACTTCTTCCTTACTTGGAGATTCGATGTTACGAAGTACCTCACCGATGTATTCTTCAATTTCTTTTACTAGATTTTCTTCTTGGGGTGTTACGAGAGTAATCGCTTTTCCGACTTTGCCTGCGCGACCCGTTCTTCCAATTCGATGAACATACCGTTCTTTATCCTGGGGCACATCGTAACTGATCACAAGCGAAATATCCTCAACATCTATCCCTCTTGCCGCAACATCTGTCGCTACTAAGTACCGAAACTTACCCTTCTTAAAATCATCCATCACCTTGAAACGCTCTTCTTGAACCATACCACCGTGAATTTTCCCACAAGAATAATTAGCTCTTGTCAGTTTTCGATACAAATCGTCCACACCCTGCTGTGTTCCGCAAAAAATAATGCAGCTGTCTGGATTTTCAAAAATCGTAATGTCCTTTAAAAGTGAAAACTTCTCATCTTCATTAATCCTCATTAAATAATGTTCAATCTTTCCTTTTGCAACATTTGGATTGTTAACCACAATAAATTTTGGCCTTTTCATATACTTGGCCGACAGAGCTTCAACATCTTCAGGTAATGTCGCTGAAAATAACATCGTAACCCGCTCAGTCGGAAGGGCTTGGATAATCGACTCCACTTGTTCAATGAAGCCCATATTCAACATCTCGTCAGCCTCGTCAATTACTAGAAATTTTATATGATCCACAAAAAGCGTTCCCTTTTGGATATGGTCTAGTACCCTACCAGGTGTCCCCACAACTACATGTGTTTTTTGCTTTAGCTCTAACTTTTGTCGTTCATAGGATTGCTTTCCAAATATAGCAGTTGCTTTGATCCGCTTAAATCGACCAATATGTATAACATCTTCCTTCACCTGTGCGGCAAGCTCTCTCGTTGGCGTTAAAATCAAGACTTGTGGCTTATTTTCAACCCAATCAACCATTTCACAAATTGGAATCGCAAATGCAGCAGTCTTACCACTACCGGTTTGCGATTTTCCAACAATGTCATTTTTCTGCATTGCAACAGGTATCACCTTCGCTTGAATTTCAGTAGGAACCTGATAACGCAAACCCGAAAGTGCCTTCACAATTTCATCACTTAAATTAAATCTATCAAAACCATTCATATCATTACCTCATCTATATTTATTATGGGACAGAGGGACAGGTACATTGTCCCAGGAAAAAAATGGTAGGACGCGGGACCTGTCCCTGTGACCCAGTCCCCAATTTTTTCTCGTTGACAACTGGTTTGGGATGTATTAACTTAGTATAGCTAATGTGAAATGGAATTAAAGTTTTTATATAAATATTCATGAAAAAAGAGGTGTATTGATGTCAGCAGACCAACGTAAAAAAATGATCATTTTGATGATCAATTATGTTTATTGCAATAGGAAGTTTTGGGATTATTATTCCCATTTTGCCTGCTTATCTTGAATCAATCAATGAGGGTGGAAAAGCAGCTGGCCTTATGATTGCTATTTTTGCTGGTGCGCAGTTTATTTTCTCACCAATCGCAGGTAAATGGACGGACCAATATGGCCGTAGAAAGATGATTATCTATGGACTATCCGGGTTAACATTGTCCATGTTTATTTTTTATTTTGTAGATTCAATTTGGCTACTATATGCATCACGTGTTGTTGGTGGAATCGGAGCAGCACTTCTTATTCCAGCTATTTTTGCATATGTTGCGGATATAACAACGATGGAACAACGTGCAAAAGGAAATAGTTATGTTTCCGCGGCTATGTCTCTTGGAATTGTAGTGGGACCAGGTATCGGCGGATTTTTAGCTGACTTTGGATTAAAATTTCCCTTTTTAATTTCCGCATTGGTTTCACTTGTATCGGTCATTTTTTCGTTTGCGGTACTAAAGGAAAGCCAACAAAAAGAAGAGGGATTCATGCCTGTTGATGATGAAACAATGGCAAAAAAATTAGTACGATCTGTCCGAATGCCATTTTTCATTCCATTGGTAATAACACTTGTGATGAGCTTCGGATTAATGGCATTTGAATCAGTTATCGGACTTTTCGTTGATAACCAATATCAAGCCACACCACAAGATATTGCGGTCATGGTAACGTCAACTGGACTTGTCAGTGTTATCGTTCAATTATTCGTTGTAGATCGCATGGTAACACGATTTGGAGAAGGTAAAATCTTAAATATTTTTATTTCTGTCGCTGCTTTAGGCTTCCTTCTTTCATTAGTTGCTACTAGTTTTGCGATGTTTTTTGCTATTTCACTACTCGTTTTCCTTGCTACTTCCATCCTGCGACCTGTGCTTAACACATTAATTTCTAAGCTTGCAGGCAATGAACAAGGATTTGCGATGGGAATGAATAACGCATATATGAGTATTGGAAACATATTAGGCCCAACACTTGGCGGATTATTATATGATGTTAATATTATCTATCCATTCATCTTAGGCCTAATCCTTCTCATTGTCACATTATTCATCACGATCATGTGGCAAAGAAATTCAAAGTCAAAACCGCAAGTCAAAGCGATGATTTGATGGAACAGTGACTGTTCAAAAAAGGTGACCAAATTCGGTCACCTTTTTCTATGTTTGGACAGGTCAACTGTCCTACATTACATTTTCGATTAGATAAATAATTAACGGTCCCATTAATACGATAAAGATGGACGGGAAGATAAATAGCATCATTGGAAAAATCATTTTGACTGGTGCCTTCATGGCCTGTTCACGTGCAAATTGAGTCCGCTGCTCCCGAATTCGTTGAGTCAGTTGGTGGAGAACCTTTGCCATACCCACACCTAACATGTCTGCTTGGATGAGTGAAGTAATGATACTTTGGAACTGAGGGATTGGAACCCTAGAGCGAAGATCTGCAAATGCTTCTCTCCTTGACTTTCCTAACTTCATGTCCTCCATTGTTTGTATAAATTCCTCTGACAATGGCCCTTTCATTTGCTTACATACCTTTTGAATCGAGGCATCCAGCCCCATCCCTGCCTCAATTGATAAATTGACCATATCAAAAAAATCAGACATACTCTTTTGAATCTGATGTCTCCGTTTTTTTATGATTGTACTTAAATAAAATGAAGGATAATAAATCCCTAAAGCCGCAACCACACTCGATAGTAAAATCCTTGAAAAAATGGCTGTACTACCTAATATCAAAAAAACCGATAGAAACAGGACACCCCCAATTAACAGCTGTAAAAAACGAAAGTCGATGGCTGACAACTTCAACGGGTATCCCGCTTCACGTAGCCTTGTTTCGAGTTCTCTTTTTTTCGAACTCGCCATTTTTTTATCGACAACCAACTTCAGCCTGTCACTATAATTTTTCATTACATGCAACTGTAATCTCTGTTTCTTCACCGGTATTTCTCTTTCGATGTCTGGGCCAAAATAATGCTTGGTCCGCGCTTCAATCACAATGTCCTTTTTATATATTAGACTTAGCAATCCACCAATGAGCAACATAAAACAAAGGGAACTAGCGATAATAAAAAAGATTTGTATCATTGGAACCTACACCTCAATGTGTACAATTTTATTAATAAATACCCAGCCTAAAATCATATTAATTCCACCCACGATAAGCATCCCCCAACCTAATGGATGTGAAAAAAGCATATTAAAATATTCTGGGTTTACAAAAGTTAAATACAATGCCAGCGCTGGCGGTAATAATGTAATAATAACCGAGGACATTTTACCTTGTGCGGTCAATGTCTTTACCTCATCTTGCACCCTCGAGCGGTCAATAATTGTTTCCTGCATTGTTTCAAGTAAATATGCTAGATTTCCTCCACTTGAGCGTTGGATTAGCAACGTAGTTAAAACCATTTCGAGCTCCCGATCTGGTAATCTTTTTAGGAGATTATCAAAGGCATCCTCAATCTTAACCCCATAATTGATTTCCTTCAGTGTATTCAAAAATTCTGGTCCTAACGGATCTTCGATTTCTTCAGCTACCATTTTCATCGCCTGCATGAAACTAAAACCAGCCCGTAATGCATTCGCCATTGTCCCTAATGCGTTTCCTAGCTGTTCAGAACATTTTTTCAGTCTATGTTTTCGTTTCCGTTTGATATATAAAATTGGAAGATAGAATCCAATAATCCCGCAAAAAATCAATAATAGGAAATGGAGCTCATATAAATATCCGATACCCACGACTGCACATGCACCAATCACTCTCCAAATAAACAATTCACCTTGAGTCATTTTTAGCCCTGATTGCGTAAGAATCGTTTCGTATTTTGAAAAATGAATGGTCCGCTCCATACTTTCGCTGACTTTTTTTACAAATACACTTTCGCGGTTCTTCTTTTTCTTTTCTTCCTCTTTCTTTATAGGCAGGTACTTGCTAACTCGTTTTTCATACTTTCCTTTTTCCGAAATCATTGTAATTACAATTCCGGTAAAAAGGGTAACAACCAAAAACGCAGATATAGCAATTAAAAGAGAAGTGCTCATACCCACTCCTCCCTAATCATCGATCGTACATCAAAGCCAGCATACTCAAGCTTTTCGGCACAATCCGGAAGAATTCCAGTAGCGGCAAACTCTTGCTTTTTCCCCTCCTGATAAACGAAAAGATCCTGCAGGACAATCGTATCTCCTTCAAGTCCTAAGACTTCGGTAATTTTCGTGATTTTTCTTGTACCGTCTTTCATTCGAGATTGTTGGACAATTAAATGAAGGGCACCCGCAATTTGTTCTCGAATAGCTCTAACAGGAAGATCGAATCCTGCCATTAACACCATTGTCTCTAGCCTTGCTAAAAGGTCTCGAGGGGTGTTCGCATGTCCCGTTCCTAAACTGCCATCATGTCCAGTATTCATCGCTTGAAGCATATCAAGTGCCTCCGCACCACGGACTTCTCCGACAATAATTCGATCTGGGCGCATCCGTAGTGAATTTCGAACAAGATCACGAATGGTTATTTCACCTTGTCCCTCGATATTTCGTGGCCGTGACTCCAGTGACACCACATGGTCTTGTGATAACCTAAGCTCGGCAGCATCCTCAATTGTAACGATACGTTCATTTCTCGGAATGAACGATGACAACACATTCAATGTGCTCGTTTTCCCAGATCCTGTTCCCCCACTAATAAAAATATTCAACTTTGACTCTACGGCAGCCTTTAAAAAGTCGGCCATTTGTTCACTTAAAGTTCCCATCCGCAACAAATCATAGATTGTAAAAGGAGTTGCCGAAAATTTTCGAATTGTAATTGTTGGTCCATTTAATGCTAGTGGCGGGATAATTGCATTTACACGTGAGCCGTCCGGTAGTCTTGCATCTACTAATGGGGAACTCTCATCAATTCTGCGTCCTAATGGAGCAACAATTTTTTCGATTATCCGTAAAACATGCAAATCATCGCGAAATTGTATATCTGTTTTTTCGATTTTTCCCCTCGACTCAATGTAAATATCCTTTGGACCATTTACCATGACTTCAGAAACTTCTGGGTCAGCTAGCAGAGGAGAAATTGGTCCAAAACCTGTTAGCTCGTAGGACATATCATATTTTAGCTGCTTCTTTTCTTCGTAAGCGAGCTGTTCACCCTCTGCTTCAAGAAAACTTTCCGAAAGCTTTTCAATTATTTCCTCTAGGTTTCGGTCTTGATATATGGGCTTTTTCAATTCCTCAACTAGATAATTGTGTAGGCGAACTCCCAGTTCACTTGATTTAACGCTTGCTGTCTTTATTTTTGGAGTGTCCTTCTTTAGCTCCTTAACCGGAGTCTCACCTCCGAGCCTCGCTAATAACGACATCAGACCATACCCCCTGCATGGATCACTCGTTTTGACTTAAGTTTTTTGCGGCCGGATGTACCAACAGGCGCAAAAATGGTATCGGCCATTTGGAAAATTTTCTTCGCCACCTGTGACCTAGGATAGGAATAGACGAGTGGCTTACCTTCATTGACTGAAGTAATCATGACTTTTTCCATTGCTGGTAATGTGAAGGCCACCTTTTGCCCAATGATCTTTTCGACCGTTTCGATTGTTAGCCCTTTTACCTTAGCCTGGCGGTTTAGAACCATTTTTACCTTTTCAAGAAGTTGTAAGGTTTCTAATGTATCAATTAATAATCTTGTATTTTTTAAAGTTGGTAGGTCCTGATGTGTGACGAGAAGAATTTCATCCGATTTTTCCAATGCAACAATTGAATTCTCATCTAAATGCGGTGCTGTGTCGATGACGACAATATCGTAGTTTTCTTTTAACGTTTTTATGGCCCTTTTCACATCGTCACCTGTAATCACCTCTGCAAATTCAGGGCGCTGCGGAGCTGCTAAAATGGAAATTCCATTTTTGTAAGGCGTCATAAAGTTTTCAATTTGCGACCCATTACGATCTTCTTTTACCCAGTCATATATTGTTCTTTTCGGTTTCACATCATAGAACATTGAGACATCACCAAACTGAAGGTCTAAATCAAGAATCGCAACCTTTGCTAATCTCTTTCCATAAGAGGCCGCTAGGTTAACAGAGATACTGGTCTTGCCAACTCCACCTTTTGTACTTCCAATCGTAATGACTTTTCCGTTCTTTTTAGGTTGGTCGAATTGATAGCTAATCTGATTTTTAGTTTCTTGAATCGCATTTTGAAGATCATCACGAATTTTTGAAGGGCTTGACGATAGAAAAATAACGTCTGTCGCCCCTGCACGAATGGCCTGCTTGGAATCTAGCTCTGTTTCATATTCGAAAACTAACGATACCTTTGTATTACGGTACTCATTCTTAATCTTTGAACATAGATGGTAGATGTCATATGAAGTAGATTGTGGGAGTAATACAAGTGACAGCTCAGTTGGAAGCAATTTCTCAAAAAGTTCCTCATGAGTAGTCCACTCGATTTTTCTATCTACTTTTTTCGCTATAGCATCAAGCATTGACTTTGTTTCTTCATTTTCAAAAATAGAAATTAGCTTAATCATCACTTAAACACTCCTTCGTGAAGTTGGTCCTCATGAACATGCGTATGTTTTGGTTCCACATCGTGGTCCCCTTCATCTCTAAGCATTAAATACAATTCATATCTTGAAGCAAATCCTAATGCCAAACCTTGCTTCGGCGTTACTTCAACAGTTACCATTTGGTAGCGTTTCTTCTCTGTTTCTGGATTATCCGCTGCATGACCAATTTCTATTACCCTTACATTTTGCAAAAGGAGTGTCGCTGAATCATGTTGTCCTTTCTCTTTATATTCTTCCGGTACCGTCATTACTGCCACAACATCGACAAATGAACCCGGTTTAATATGTCCAGCTACCCCTTGAACATCTGTCACAGCAATTGTCATGGCGCGGTTTCCTTTTGCAATCTTTATTCCTGACGATTCTGCAGAAGCCACTTCTGTTTCTTCCGGCTGTACAATTTCCTCTTTTTCTTCAGCCTTATCTTCCTGTACAACTTCTTTGCTAGCAGTTTGTGCTTTCGTTGGCTGTTCTGAATTTAAAAGTATGTATAATAGCCCAGATGCAACAAGTCCGAAAACCATTGCAGCTATCCAGATTTTTTTCGTGTTCATACGTCACCTGCTTTTTTGATATTTTTTACTAGTTTATGAGTTTGACTTTAGGTAATCTTTCAGGGTATCCCTGATTTGGCGTGTAACTACTGTCCAGTGTAAACTCAATGAATTTGCCCGTTATTTTTTCATTACTGCCAGTACCACTTGCTTCTGTTAATAAAAATGCTGCTAACCCCATAATCTCTACTTTCTGACTTCTTCCATTCGGAAAAGAAGTAACATCAACGATTGGAATCGTAACGAGTCTTTTACATGAGCTATCTGCCTTTGTTGGATCATTACATTTATCACGTCTGTTCGGATCATTGTTATCGGCAACAATTCGTGCATTTAATGTAGAAGTTGCGCTGGAAATTCTACCTGGTTCAGGATAATGAGAATCACCTATCTTCACCTCGACACCATTCTCAATTGCTATTCTTAGGTCATCTGCCCCATTAGAACCATCTATCGCGATAAATCCAAAATTACCCGTTTCGGAATGTTCTTCCTTTAATTCGAATTCTTGTCCAAAATACACATTTTTGAAAGCATTGTACTTAAGCATCATTGGAATCGCTTCACTACTATTTAGAAGGGACTGATATTCTGCTTTTGCATATGCTTTTACATCTGCATCTGTAAAATCTGGGGATAGTACTCTTGCAAAATATAAATTTTCATTAACAGTTTGTGTGATTGCTACAGAATTCTGAGTAACCTCAATTTTGTTACTCTCTGTTCCATCATCTACAATTGAGATTCCATTCTTTTGAGCGATTTCTTTAGCTGTATATATTGCGGAGTTTTTCACAGTTTCATTAAATGGTTTCCCTCTTAGTTCCTGAGTACCAGCAAGTACCGCTGCATCTAATGCCTTTTGAAGCTGGCCTTTCTTAAAGTATAAGGCTCCAGCATCCACGACAATCGCTGAAAATCCAAGTATTACAACCATGAGAATTGCGACAAGAACCATCGATACACCACTCTGGTCCTTATATAAACGTTTAATCAACTTATAGACTCTTTCCATTTATTCCACCCTCATAACCGTGGTATCCTTCAAGTCGAACCCTCCTATTATTTGACCAATGATTGGGGTTAGAAAGTCAACTTCATAGGTTAGCTCAATCTTTACTTCTTCACCGCTTGTTGGAGTTGCTGATGCATCGGTTACTACCGTTGAACCAAAATAAACCGTTTTGCCTACTATTTTTGGATTAGATGGGTCATCGCTCTCTAATGTATCAGTTGCATTTGAAATAGTTGTTTGTATCGTCCCTAAATCCGAGCCGACTGTTGCAACTCTAGCCGCTTCTCTTCCCGCATGATCGAGTGTTAAATACGCATGAAAGATACGACCAAAATCTGTAATCCCAAATAAAATCATTAATATGATTGGTAGAATAAGTGCTGTCTCAACTAATGATTGACCTTTTTGTGACTTCATCGTAATAACTCCCACATAAAGGATAATAGGGCACCAATCGCTATTGGTACTGCATATGGAATGGATACCGTTCCTTGGTTACCTGAGTTGATTTCTAGTGAGCCTTGAGTTCCTCTGAAAAACATAAGTGAAAATAGCATACTTTTAAATGTGAATCCTAGTTTCCTTTGTTTAATAAGCATGAAAATAGCAATGATTCCTCCGATAATCGCTGCATAAATACCCGTGTAAAAAACGAACATTGCTCCCTTCCAGGCTCCAATTGCGGCTAAAAGTTTAACGTCTCCAGCTCCTATACCACCCATTGCAAATGGAATGAAAAGTATTCCGAGTCCCACTAAAAATCCTTTTCCGCTAAATACAAAGCCATCAAATCCAGAGAAAATAGAAAAATAAATGAGGCCGCCTATTATGGCTGGAAAGGTTACAATATTAAGGATTTTTCGGTTGCGAAGATCTGTTATTACGGAGATGATTAGGATGAGGCAAATTATTAAGTTTTCCATTTTTGTTTTCCTCCACTTGATAAAATTGTAGCCCTGCCGGGGCAGGGCTTTCTAATTATGACGGTATTACGATAGACTTTAATTTTGTCGAAATAGAAGTAAATACACCTGCAATATCGGCTCCAAGTGCTACGATTGCAGCAACAACCCCCATTGCAATCAACCCAACCAATAACCCATACTCTGTTAATGCTTGTCCTTCTTCTTCCTTAACTAATCTTCCTACTACGTTTTTCATCATTTTTGTTTCCTCCTAAAATTTGTTTTTGGTTTGTTTTGTTCTTTATATTGAACTTGACTTTAGTATATATCGAACGTTCTATATTGGAAACAGCCAAAATAGGCCATTCGTTCTATATAATGACCATCTTTCTCTATTAATCTCCTTTTTTCTCTTTTTTTCTTACTTTTTTGTTTTTTTATTTAGAACAAAATATCCTATATAATGAACATTAACAACTAACTCGATAGGAGGAATGGATTATGCAACATTCTTTAGACCTAGATCTACCAATTAGTAAGGCTGATACATTTATGAAGCGATTCAAGGGCTTGATGTTTGAAAGGAAACCATACGTAAATAAAGGCCTTCATTTAACTCCATGTGAATCTATACATATGTTCTTTATGAGATTTCCGCTGGATATTGTTTTCTTAGATAAGGAAAATAGAATAGTAGATGTACGCTATAACCTCCAGCCCTGGAAAATTGCGATCCCTAATAGAAAAGCTTTTTCTACTTTAGAACTCCCAACAGGGACTATAGAAAAGTACAATCTACAAATCGGTGACAAACTTGTTCTCTAAAAAGTTCACTTAATCGATCGCTAAATTGTTCTTTGAGCCAGCCGCCGTGATGTTCTTTATACAAAACACAAAAAAGGTGACCTACAAAATAGGTCACCTTTTTCAATTTGGGTCAGAGGGACAGGTACACTGTCCCAGGAAAAATTTGGTGGGACGCGGGACCTGTCCCTATGTCCCATTTAATCTCTGATTTTCGCATATAGTTCTTCGGTGGATTTGCTGACTTCTGCGTTGAAGTATGGTTCGTATGCTTCGATTGGTGGTTTTTTCGTTGTAAATACAGCGATTAGTACTCCAATTAATGAAGCTGTTACGGCTACAACGAATGGATTGGTAGCTTCCATCGCTTTTGCGATTATATACACCACTGAACCCACTAATATTCCTGTATAGGCTCCTGCCTTGTTCATTCGCTTCCAGTATAATCCAAAAAATACAACTAAGAAGAAGGCTGCACCAAAACCACCGTATACATACGTGAAGCCCATCGCAATAAACCAAGGTGGTTTAATCGCAAGTAAAACAGCAACGATTGCAATTCCAAAAATACTTAGACGCAACCAATTTCTAAATCCTTTGTCTGAAACCTTTTTCGAAGAGATGTTTAAATACACATCATAATAAAGTGACGTTGCACAGTGTAAAAGCATCGAGTTAGCAGTAGATATTGCTGCCGCACAAATGGCAATAAGTATGACTGCCCCAATAAATGGATGCATATACTCTTGGATCAGCAATGGAACAATATAGTCTGTTGTTTTCCCAACAGGTAAGCTAGGTATTAATACTTTTGCACCTAGGCCAACGATGATAAGTGGGCCCATGATAAAAATTAATAAAAATATAGTACCCATGATTTGTAAGATTGCAATTTTAATATTTTTTGGTGCTACCATTCTTGCTACCCAGTGCGGTGAAGAAGGTGTTCCAAGTGAATTTGAAATAAAGATAGAAAATAATGCTCCAAGACCGAAAGATCCAACTGGTGAAAGAAGGATTCCCTTTTCAAGTTCAGGTCCCCCTACAATTGTTGGTGCTGTAGTGGTAGCAAGTGTATCAAGGATATTGGTCATTCCACCAGTTAATACCAAGACAACACCAGCTGCTAAAATAACACCAATTGTTATCAGTAATGTATTTAATGTGTCAGTTGCAGCAACTGACCAGAATCCACCCAGGCTTGTTAATAGTATAAATAGTAAGAAACCAAAAATAGCAAATTCATATTTAATGCCTGTTATCGTGGAGAACACAATACCGAAGCCCGTTACCTGAATATTTACTAAGAGCAAGTAACCAATAAACATTAGTATCCCAACCAAAGCTTGGAGGGAACTCTTTTTCTTAAAAGGTTCAAATCGAAATCGAACAAATTCCGGGAATGTCCTTGCAGGTACTTTTGGCCTTCTGACTTTGTAGGCGACAAGTGGTAGTAATGCTCCACCAAACGCCCAACCGGCTACCCACCCGATAATTGTAGCAACTCCAGTACTATATAGATAACCCGGTATTCCAATAACCGATGCCACACTTACCCATGTAGCGGTTGTAGTACCGATACTCATCAGCAAACCCAGTCTATGCCCACCGATTGCAAAATCATCGATAGATTCTGCAGCCTTAAGGCTTTTGAGGTTTGCCCAGATAAGAAAAACAATATAAAAAGCAAATACAGCTACGTACCAAACCATCGAATCCCCTCACTTTTCTATTTATATTTGAATATTCTTCCAGTAGCTCCCCAACGCTTTACACCGGACTTTTCTACCTTATAGCAAAGAAATGTATTTAACACTACGCTAAATACCATAACCCCAACCCAGAACATCATTGCTATAAACATACAGACACCCACCTTTCGCATTTACATTCAGTCCATCCCAAATAGAAGTTACAGACATCAGAATTAATTATCACACTACACTTTATATTTTCTATATATAGTATTCTATGAATATAAAGATAATGGTAGGTTATTCTTTCAAACAAATTTTGTCAATGTAATAATCTGACAAAACAACTTAGAGTTCTTACAAAATTTTCAATGAAAAAGGGACAGCTCATATCGCTGTCCCTTGCCTAATAATAATCACTTATTTCTATTTAATGTACTCCACCCGAATAATCGCAAATATCATATAAACAATTGATTCGATTGATGACCACTTTATGGTCGTACATTTCAACAATTCCTTCTCTTTTCCAACTGTTTAAAATACGGTTAACACTTTCACGAGTTGTGCCGATTAAATCACCTAAATCTTTGTTCGTTAGTTCGATTGCAAGTAGGATCCCGTCCTTACACTTAACACCATGTGTTGTGGTTAGTTTAATTAATGTAGATGCCAGTGCCCCTTGTTTGTCAAAAAACAGGAAATCATATAATTTATTTTGCATGATTCGCTGTGTCCAGCCAATCCAACTCATAAATTCAACTGCAAAATTCCCAAATTGATATAATAATTTTTTCAAATCATTAATGTGGATGATGCCGATCTCAGCAGTTTCTTCAACATCTGCACGATAATTATAGTATAGGCTTTCAGCGAAGCCCCCAAATTCTCCAATTAGGCTTCCTTTTTCTTTGATTGATAGTAAGAAGTCTTTTCCTCCTTCTGAGGATACACGGAGTTTCACTCTACCAGACTTAATATAATACATTTCTTTCGCTTCCTCACCATCCCAAAAGAGGTGAGTTCCCGCTCCTACTTTTCTTGTGCGCATAATACTTTGTAATTTATTTAAATTTTCTTCAGATAAAAATTGATCAATGCTTTCATTAATTGACTCTATATGAGGAATCTCGCTACTTAGTTCCTGTAGACTCATTGCCATTTTTGGTTCCCCCTCCGCCATGACTTTATACTATAATCATACGGCCAATAGTGAAAAACCGGTATCAGGGGAACCCCTTAACTTTTGCTCTGAATTCCCCTATTTAATTTCCCGTGACTTTCCCCTAGACAAGCACATTCTCTAGGAACTTCCCCTATGACGGATATAAAATTCATCCTTAATAACCATAAAGTTAAGGGAATTCCCTGACATACAATCTTGAAAAAAAGATTTACAATAGATAGGAAGATGTAAAATTCTAATTACGTTTATATAAAGAAGAAATCACGAACAGGATCGAGGAGAGATTACTCATGGAAGCAATGCAAGTGGAATTTGAACAAAAACTTCATGATTTGTGTACAAATACCTCAAGTGATTTCTCTGCATATGCGAATGTCGATCAAGAAAATCATACAATCCGCTGGGAATATGCTTACGGTTTTACCAATAACCGTTTCAAGAATATGGTCATTCGCCCAGGCAAAGGATTATCCGGATCTGTTGTCCGTTTTGGTATAACAATGGTCCTAGACATTGATACACCGAACCGACAGAAAACACGACTCCAATATCCAATCATGCTAGCAGAAAACCTCGTTTCAGCTGTTGCAGTCCCAGTTCATGTGAATGGTAAGGTCGCTGGGGTTCTTCTAATCGGCTCACGCTCTGAAGTAAAATACACAACCGAACAAATAGAGTTATTAAAAAAGACAACAAGTGAATTTGCAGAAATAAAAAAATGAATCCCATTGATAGGATTCATTTTTTATTTCCTCTATAAAAATTCTTACCTCAATTAGTGAGGGTGAATTTGACTGTAAACCACCAAAATTTTGTATAGCCTCGTGCGTATGCCTCAATTTTCCTAGCAATAAGATCAAAAACTAGAAACTCACTTCCTGTGGGCATAAAAATCGGGCACATTTTGGGCCCGATTTTTTAACTTTGTTTAACTTGTTTTCCGGTCATGTCACTTAGCATACCGGCGTATTGTACGATATCTCCAGAATCATTTTTAATCGCACTGATTGTTAGCCATTGTAAGTAGTTCGATCCGTCCTTACGTTTGTTCCAGATCTGTCCTTGCCAGAAGCCTTCTGTTTCGATTTTTTTCCAGAGGTCCTCATAAAATTCTTTTGGCTGCTTACCAGATTTAAGAACATTCGGTGTCTTCCCAATAATTTCTTCCTCTGTAAAACCTGTAATAGTCGTAAATGCTGGATTCACAGAAATGATTTTCCCATGTAAATCTGTAACCATGATTCCTTCAGCAGTATGATCAATGACCTGTTTCGAAAGTTCCATTCTTCCATTGTAGTACATCCACACCACAAGAATTAAGCTTGCTAATGCCACCTCTGATAAGGCCATAAATCCGATTGCGTAATGTCCGTTGACATGGTAGAGGATTCCAAGGAGAATAGGTGGGAAAAATCCTCCTAATCCGCCGATTGCTGATACAATACCATTCACAATTCCCGCTTGCTTTTGGAAATACATTGGTACTAATTTAAAAATAACCCCATTTCCCATTCCTGCGCAGAAAGCAATTGTTAAGCATCCGATTGTATACCAACCAATTGATGGAGCAAATGATAGGATCATGGCAGATACCGTATAGCATCCAAATACAAACATTAATAGTTTTAGAGAATGGAAACGGTCCGCAAGCCACCCACCTACTGGTCGCATCAAGGTTGCTAGAACAATAAATCCTGCCGTTCTGATTCCTGCATCAATCTTATCTAAACCGAAATTCTCCACTAAGAAGTTTGGTAAATAGACTGTAAACGCAACGAAAGAACCAAAGGTAATAAAATAGAATAAGCTTAGAAGCCATAGTTTTTCGTTCTTATAGACTCCTCTAATTTGCTCCATTAATGGAGTTTGGACCTTTACTTCCTTTTTATCTCCCAATAAAAAGTTTGCTACGATAAAAATGGCAAGAATGATTAAATATAATTGAACGGTTAAAGACCAACCGATTTTTGTAGCAATCACTGGTGCTGCAAAGGTTGAAATTGCAGTTCCAAGATTCCCCGCACCATAGATTCCGTTCACAAATCCGTGTTTCTCTTTTGGGTAGTATTTAGGCAATGAAGTAACCCCTACTGAGAAAACCGCTCCACCAATTCCCAGAAACAGCCCGCCAATCAATAGGTCAGTTACTGTGTTAGCTATACTAATATAGTAAACTGGGAATAACAATAAAATAAAACTTAGTAAAAAGATGATTCGGGCACCAATTTGATTAGCGTAATATCCAAGTGGAATTCGCAAAATGGAACCAAGTACAACGGGTATTGCGGTTACCAATGCTAATTGATTTGCTGGAATATGGATATCCTCTTTCATAAATGGCAAGAGGGATGATATAAGCACCCAGACCATAAAACCAACAACAAGGTTTAATGTTTGAAGGGGAAGTTGAATTTTCCTAACCATTATGACCACGCACCTTTTTTACGACATAGGTTAATCCAGCCTGCTCATCAAAAGCCGACCAAATCTCATCACTTATTGCTACCTCTGCAGTTAAAGGAACAGCAAAGAACTGCAACCGGTCAAAATAAATGCGAAGGTGGGTCCGATCCGGACAAAGCTCTGTTTTCATAATTTCTTTTTTTACGAATGGGGCTTTATCATCCCCATCTTCATCCAAAATAGAAACTTCCACATTTCCCAAAATAAAAGATTCTAAGCTACTAATTTCAGTTAACTCCACAGCTGCCACACCCTCTCTTAGCAGGATAGATGAACATTTTATACCCTTGAAGGTAGGACCAAAAGGCATCGTCCGCATGTGTTTCGATGTAGTCGATGGTTTCATCCTCGGATTGCCATCTACTCATTCCCTTAACCTCGGCAATCACAATTTCAATGCCTTCCTCCGTCTTTTCCTCTAAGTACCAATTTAGTCGTATGCCCTTAAATAGCTTTGTTAAGAGCTCATTAATTTCTTCTGTAAAATTGCCGGTTGCCTCTCTAATAAAACAAAAATCAAGATACGTTTCACTGTTCATGTACGTCACGCCTTTTTTAACTTTTTGTATATAACCCATGCGACTGGAAATAACACAATGTTTAAGCCACAATAGATCAGCGTATTTACATAGTTTTCATAAAAAAATTGATGCACCATTTTTTGTGTAAAAACAATATTCAATAACAAGATGACGGAAAGGAGGAGTACACCTTGGTAACTACGCTTCATATCGTTTCACCCTCACCGCATAAACTGCACCATTTTCTACCTTTACTTGAATTTCTGGCAATGGACGGCGTGGTGGACCTGCAGTTGGTGCACCCGTTTCTACATCAAAGAATCCATGGTGGCAAGGACAAACCATTTGTCCCTCCTCCTTCACCCAAAAAACAGGGCAACGGAGATGAGTACATGCATTTTGATACGCCACATATTTGTTTTCTGATAGCCTAATTAAAATGGCATCATCATGGTCACCTGGAAAAGTAAAATCAATAGAATCACCCACAGCCAATTTACTCACATCGGTAATTTTTTTATGGGAATATTCTTTTTCTCCAAGTCCCATTAATTCCTTAGCAGCAACAGCCCCCCATGGCAGGGATGAAATTGCAAACACTCCAGCTGCTCCTACTAAAGTCTTCATGAAGCCACGGCGATCAAGGCTTCTTTCATTATTGCGGTTAATATTATGCGTGTAATTATCCTCATTAAAAGGAATTTTATTATTTTTATCAGACGGCATTCCCATCACTCCTTAGCGGATGCTTCCTTTTTGAACATATTTCTAAAATAACTTCTCAATACCTTGTAAAATACCAGGTAAACTTATCTTTACGTTCGTTTCACCTTCAAGAGGCATGCTTGTAACCCATTTTCCATTATCAAGATTATGGTGCTTTTTCTTATTTTCGATCTCTTCATCAGTTAACCACTGGATGGTGTTAGACGGACAAACACTCGCACACATTGGTGGGATGCCATCCTTTGATCGATCGATACAAAGGTCACATTTGTACATTAAGTTTTGCTCTTCATCGAATTTCGGAATTCCATATGGGCACGCAATCGTGCAGTTTTGACAGCCAATGCATTTTTCCACGAGTGCAGATAACACAGCACCTGACTCATGAATTTGAATCGCCTGTGCAGGACAGCTTCTTGCACAAGCTGGGTTTACACAGTGAAGGCACATAAGTGGCATGGTCTGTCTGTTCACGAGCGGATTCACATCATATACGTAGTTTCGGTTTCGTTGTTCATGCCCACCGCATTGTGTACACGCCGCAAGACAAGAGCGGCAACCGATACAGTTTTCAAGTTCTAAGTAAAGCCGTTTTTGCATTTACTGCACCTTCTTTGCAACTAATTTTTCAATCTGGGCAGCACATGCCTTGAACTCTGGCATTCTTGACATCGGATCAAGCGCTGCTATTGTCAATAGATTAATAGATTCCTCATGACCAAAATGATAAGGAACAAATACTGTATCTTTTCGGATCGCTTCCGTGATTTTCACTTTATAAATACTTTCGCCCCTTCTTGTAAAAAGGCGAACACGTTCTTCATGTTGAATATCATATTTTGCCGCCAATTCTGGATGAACTTCTACATATGGCTCTGGACACATATCATGCAGAAATGAAATTCGTCTTGTTTGGTTTCCAGATAAGTAGTGGTATACGACACGTCCTGTTGTTAAGCGAAGTGGATAGTTTTCATCCGGTTCTTCTGCTGGTGGACGATATGGCAATGCACAAATTTTCGCTTTTCCGTCTGGGTGATAGAATTTCTTATCAAGGAACATATGTGGTGTTCCCTTGTCTTCCTCATCACGGCACGGCCAAAATACGCCATCTTGCTTTTCGATTTTATCCCATGTCGCACCGTAATAATCGGCATACCCACCTTTACTCGCGAGTCGGAATTCATCGGCTACATCTCTAGCCGTTTTTAAGTGTGAAAAATATTCCCCTCTACCTAGTCGCTCTGCAAGTTCGACCTGCATTTGCCAGTCAGGCTTGGATTCACCAATCGGTTCTTGTGCTTTATTGATCTTAATAATACGACCCTCTATATTTGTAACCGTTCCTTCATCTTCAGACCATGTCACAGACGGAAGAACGACATCTGCAAACTCTGCTGACTCTGATAGGTAAAAGTCTGCACATACCATGAAGTCTAGTGATTTAAGTGCCTTTCTGACGAAGTTTAAGTTTGGTGCTGATACTGCTGGATTTGAGCAAAGGAGATAGAGTCCACGAATTGTCTTTTGATCCATTAATTCAAACATTTCATATGCAGAAACACCTGGTTTTGGCATTTCTTCTGGAGTAATCCCCCAAACACTGCAAACTTCCTTAACATGCTCTGGATTCGTCAGTTTGCGATAGCCTGGTAGCAGGTCTGATTTTTGACCATGTTCCCTTCCACCTTGCCCATTTCCTTGACCTGTAAAAGTGGCAACGCCTGATTTTGGACGGCCAATTTTTCCTGTAATTAGAGCCATATTTGTATATCCAGATACATTATCAACGCCTTTATGTTGTTGCTCAATACCGCGTGCAAACATCACAACCGCATTCGGTGCTTTACCATAAATTTCAGCAGCGCGGATAATCTTTTCAGGTGCGATTCCAGTTAACTCGCTTGTGTATTCTGGTGTGAATTCCTTCACAAGTTCCTTCGTCTCTTCAAAGCCATTCGTATGATTGGCAATAAATTCTTCATCTGTGTAGCCATTTTCAATTAGTAAATGTAAAATCCCGTTTGCTAGAGCTAAATCCGTACCTGGTTTTAGATCAAGGTGTACATCTGCTCTTCTTGCTATCGGAGTTTCGCGCGGATCCACGACAATGATGTAGCCGCCTCGTTCCTGTACATTCCAAACACGGAACATGGAAGTTGGATGACACTCTGCTGTGTTGCTTCCTGCTATAAACAAACAATCCGTTTCATGGATATCCGTCCATGGTAATGTCGATCCACGGTCAACCCCAAAGGAGCGAAGGAATCCACCGGCAGCACTAGACATACAGAAACGTCCATTGTAATCAATGTAGCGAGTCCCTAGTGCAACCCGAGCAAACTTTCCTGTTAAATAACATTTTTCATTTGTCATCGATACTCCGCTGAAGACGGATAATGAATCCTTGCCGTGTTCTGCTTGCAACTTCTTGAAGTTCTTTACGATTAGATCATAGGCTTCATCCCAGCTTGCTTCCCGAAATCCTTCTTTTGTTCCTTTTAAGGAAGCATCATCACGGATAAGCGGTTTTAAGATTCGGTCTTTGTGGTTCGTTTGCTGGTATGCCGTTACCCCTTTCGGACACATTTTTCCAACGGTTACTGGCCAATCATAGCGCGGTTCAACCCCTACAATTTTGTTGGTGGTTATATTGACTCGTAAATTCATTCCACATTGCATTCCGCAATAGCTACAATGTGTTTTTATTAATTTTTCGTTCGGATGATTGACATTTTTAACTTCTTTAAAAAACTTATCCCTTTGCATTCTGATTTGCCTCCTTGACTTTAACCTCGTGGGTTGGGAAGCCGGAAAATTGTGCAATCCGGTATTTTCTGCGACATGGAAGACACATTTCTGCTAAATGATGGCCTTCTCTAGTTTTAAAATGAATATCGTTCACATCAAGTACATTGATGACATCTTGTGACTGTTCAGTTGATACAAAACCTTCACCACAAACCTTACATTTCTTCGTTTCTTTTTCTGCATAATGCTCACGATAGTTTCTTGCAAACACACTCATAGGTCGGAATGGAATATGTGCAAGTTTTCCGAATGGCAGGTAAATCAAT
This sequence comes from Ferdinandcohnia sp. GQ5, assembly GCF_059759275.1. Taxonomy (NCBI): domain Bacteria; kingdom Bacillati; phylum Bacillota; class Bacilli; order Caryophanales; family Bacillaceae; genus Ferdinandcohnia; species Ferdinandcohnia sp. GQ5. The sequence continues at coordinate 139,466 of NZ_JCAXEW010000012.1, read as the reverse complement.
GTGATAATCACTGACCATTGGTGGATGAGTGACATCACTGGCTGACCTGCACCATGTAAGAAAATATTCATAAAGGTTAAAAGTAAACCGGTAACGCTGACTAATAACAGCATATAAAGTGGCAGCAAGTCATACATGAATTTTTGTTCAGCTCTTGCTTGTAGATTTTTCATACGTCGGTACAATGCCATACAAACTCCTGCAATTACCATTACTGCGGTGATATTTAAGGCATTATAAGATAGATTTGCGATGATACCATCTGCTGGTACCGTCAAGACCTGTATCCCCATCGCAATGATGTTGTAAAAGCCATTCTCGTCCATCGTAAAATACATCCAACCGAAGACAAGTGGAAATGTAACAAAACAAGAAAGGATGCAACCCCCACCGATTAAAATATGTTGGGTCCATCGGTAAATTCCCCTATTCCAAATGAAATTGTAAGTAGCTAAATGCTCCACAGATGTTTTTGGAGTCGATTTTCGAAATAAAAGTTTGATACCTTTTTTAATAATGATTTTCGTTGGCGGTCTTTCTCCCCAAGCAATGAAGCGGTAAAAGAAGCCCCCAATGAATACAATGGTTCCTACCATATAGCCGTAAAGATTTAAGTCAACATGTGTAAACATTCTCGTTCCAATAAATGATAAAACCGCCAGCCCTAGCACAGATAAAAACATGGACTTGGCAAACTTTGATGCAAACGCGTTATTATAAGCTGGTGTTTGCTTTTTTTGGATTGCTGCAGCTTTTGCCTGCATACGAACTCCTCCTCAATCAATTAACATAAACCTATTGTAGAAGAAGTGTGATTTAAAACATATCAGGGAACCCCCCTATCTTTGGACGAAAAACCCCTTATTTGTAACAATTCCTTGAACGATTGATTTTTCAAAATAACCGCCAGAACGTGCTATAATGGAACTATTGTGAATGGAAAACGTCGGATTCGTTTTAGGGGGAGGAATATCATGGTTAAATTACTAATAGTGGACGACCATGCCGTTGTCCGTTCGGGACTGATGATGCTATTAAACGGGAAAAATAATATAGAAGTAATTGGGGAAGCATCTGAAGGAGACGAAGCAATTCAAAAAGCAAAAGAATTAAACCCTGATGTCGTGTTAATGGATTTAAGCATGCCTCATGGAAAAGATGGATTAACAGCAACACAGGAGCTTCATGAACTCATGCCAAACATCGCCATCCTCATTTTAACAATGCACGATGATGAGGAATACTTATTTAGGGCAATTCAATCTGGAGCATCAGGCTATATTTTAAAAAATGCTCCACACGAGGATCTGTTGGGAGCAATTGAATCTGTTTCCACAGGGAATGCCTATTTAACACCCTCTGCAACAAAGGTTTTGATGAGTGGATATTTGGACCGCGTCAAAAAGGGAGATAATGCTGACACCTTCGCATTGCTTTCAGAACGGGAAAAAGAAGTGCTCGAATGGATTGCAAAGGGTTATTCAAATAAAGAAATTGCCGAGCGTTTAGTGATTAGTGTTAAAACCGTTGAATCACATAAAAGCAATTTAATGGAGAAGCTCGGGTTGAAATCTCGACCAGAGCTTGTGAAATACGCAATGAAGAAAGGATTATTGCATTTTGAATAAAATTGACCGACTCAAACACCAATCTGAAATTGGCGGCCCAAATGCTTTGAAGCTTTTGGCCGATCTAGAAAAACATATTGAAGACCCTGCTTTTCGCGAAGATGTTGAGAAGTCATTACGTCATCTTGCCGATTTAACCTTTGCATTAGATGAATCCTCGATTGTTGCAATCACAGATCGCCAAGGAAAAATTCAATATATCAATAATAAATTCTGCGAAATCTCAAAGTTTTCGAGGGATGAGTTAATGGGCCAGGACCACCGAATCATTAATTCCGGCCATCATGACAAGGAATTCTGGAAAGAAATGTGGCGTACGATTGGGTCTGGCCATGTCTGGAAAGGTGAAATTAAGAACAAAGCAAAGGACGGATCATTTTATTGGGTCGATACAACGATTGTTCCCATTTTATCCGAAAACGGACGCCCCAATCAGTATTTGGCCGTACGACATGAGGTTACCGCACTAAAAGAAACACAGGAAGAGCTAAAAAGCATGATGACCCGAGTCATTAGCATCCAAGAAGAAGAACGCAAACGTTTTTCACGCGAACTTCATGATGGCATTGGTCAGAGTATGTTTTCATTATTGATTCAACTCGATCAATTGCTTAGTGAAAAGCCAGATGAACGCCTCGGCCGTTTGCGTCAGGATGTTTCCTTTATGATGGAGGACATCCGCAGTCTTGCCTGGGAGCTTCGCCCTTCAGTGTTGGATGATCTCGGTGTCGTTCCAGCACTTCGAAAATATATTGAACACTACTCCCAACATTACGGAATTGACGTGGAGTTCGAATGTACATTAAAGACACGCCTTGATATTCATAAGGAAACAACCATTTATCGCGTTGTTCAAGAGGCGCTAACCAATATCGCCAAATATGCCAATGTAGCAGAAGCCGTTGTTAAGATTCAAGAAGGCGAATCGGACGTTACCGTAGAAGTAATCGACAAAGGCCAAGGTTTTACAGTTGATGAAAAAGGAAACGGTGTGGGCCTCTTCAGCATGGAAGAACGTGCTCGAGGGGTCAGTGGTAGCATTACCTTGAAATCTGAGGTTGATAAAGGTACTTCGTTAGTGTTAGTGGTACCGAAGTAGATGTTTGGCCTGCTCAAATGCAGGCCATTTTTTATTACATATTCTCCTTTGAATCTACTAAATTTTCCAATATAATAAAGATAATTACTAGAAAGGATGTATGCTATGATTATAAAACACCGAACAAAACCGGATGAACTAATTCTACTCGAGTTATTAGACAAGCGAAGTGAATTATCTAGCAAGGATATGCTGTACTTTTCAAATCTAAAAAAAGGATACGAAGGAGAATTACTCTTCGATATCTTGACGGAACAACTTCACAGCGATTGCCTACTATTAAATGATTTGTTATTGGAAGTGAATAACACAATCTTCCAAATAGACAACCTTAACCTGATCAATGGAAAAATTCACTTTTATGAGGTTAAAAATTATGAAGGCGACTACTATTATGAGTCGAATAAATTATTCAAGAAACCTAAACAAGAAGTGAGCAACCCCCTACTTCAATTAAGTAGAAGCGAAACTCTATTAAATCAGTTACTTCGCAGCCATGGATGTCACCTCCCTATTGAAGCTTCAGTTATTTTTATCAATCCATCATTCACTCTCTATCAAGCACCCCTAAATTTACCGGTAATCTTTCCAACTCAAATCAAGAACCACATGAAAACATTGGACACAAACCCTGTAAAAATAAATGAAAAACAGAAAAAAATAGCAGATTTATTAATGTCTTTGCATATCACCAAATCCCCATTTACTAAGATTCCAAGTTACCATTACGAGCAACTTCGCAAAGGGATTACTTGTGAGAAATGTGATTCATTTTCTGTTGTGGTTGAAGGTAGGATATGTAGATGTGAAGCGTGTGGGCATAAAGAGTTGGCGGCTAACGCTGTAATACGGAGTGTTAAAGAATTTATGATACTATTCCCGGAGCAAAAGATTACTACCAATGCTATTTATGAGTGGTGTAAGATCGTACAGTCAAAAGAGAGAATACGCAACATTCTATCAAAGAATTTTACTATGGTAGGGGTTCGCCAATGGGCATATTTTGTTTGAAAATAAAACGTTGCTTTTTTGTTTTGCTTGCTGGAGATACCTATAGAAAGGAATTGCTTACTAATTCCTCGGCACTTTTCCTCTTCATACGCTCCATGATGAGGATTCGGAACTATATCTTCGACTCTTTTCCTCTTCATTCGCTCGATGAAGGGGATTCACCAACATTTCATCGGCGCTTTTCCTCTTCATTCGCTCGATGAAGGGGATTCACCTACTTTTTATCGACTCTTTCCCTCTTCATTCACTCGATGAAGGGGATTCACCTACTTTTTATCGGCGCTTTTCCTCTTCATTCGCTCGATGAAGGGGATTCACCAACATTTCATGGGAGCTTTTCCTCTTCATTCGCTCGATGAAGAGGATTCTGCTACATTTTATCGGCGCTTTTCCTCTTCATTCACTTGATGAAGGGGATTCACCTACTTTTCTTCGGCGCTTTTCCCCTTCATACGCTCGATGAAGGGGATTCACCTTCTTTTTATCGGCGCTTTTCCTCTTCATACGCTCCATGATGAGGATTCGGAACTATATCTTCGACTCTTTTCCTCTTCATACGCTCGATGAAGGGGATTCACCAACATTTCATCGGCGCTTTTCCTCTTCATACTCTCGATGAAGGGGACTCACCAACTTTTTATCGGTGCTTTTCCTCTTCATACGCTCGATGAAGGGGATTCACATACTTTTTATCGGCGCTTTTCCCCTTCATACACTCAATGAAGGGGATTCACCTTCTTTTTATCGGCGCTTTTCCCCTTCATACACTCAATGAAGGGGATTCACCATCATTTCATCGGCGCTTTTCCCCTTCATACACTCAATGAAGGGGATTCACCATCATTTCATCGGCGCTTTTCCTCTTCATCCACTCTATGAAGAGGATTCAGCAACTTTTTATCAGCTCTTTCCCTCTTCATACTCTCGATGAAGGGGATTCACCAACTTTTTATCGGCGCTTTTCCTCTTCATACTCTCGATGAAGGGGATTCACCAACATTTCATCGGCGCTTTTCCTCTTCATACGCTCAATGAAGGGGATTCACCTTCTTTTTATCGGCGCTTTTCCTCTTCATACGCTCAATGAAGGGGATTCACCAACTTTTTATCGGCCCTTTTCCTCTTCATTCACTTGATGAAGGGGATTCACCTTCATTTCATCTGTGCTTTTCCTCTTCATACGCTCGATGAAGGGGATTCACCAACTTTTTATCGGCGCTTTTCCTCTTCATACGCTCGATGAAGGGGATTCACCAACTTTTTATCGGCGCTTTCCCTCTTCATCTGCTCCATGAAGGAGATTCACCAACTTTTCTTCGGCGCTTTTCCCCTTCATACACTCAATGAAGGGGATTCACCATCATTTCATCGGCGCTTTTCCTCTTCATCCACTCCATGAAGAGGATTCAGCAACTTTTTATCAGCTCTTTCCCTCTTCATACGCTCGATGAAGGGGATTCAGAGCTAATTCCTTAAGCAATTTCCTCTTCATTCATCCGTTGAAGGGGATTCAAGTCTATTTCACCGGACTTATTCCTCTTCATTCACTTGATGAAGGAGATTCATTACTAATTTCTAGCCCCTTTTCCCTTTCACCAATCCCGATAACAAGCCTTGGGCACAAACACAAAATCTACTAACTAATTATCCCCAAACCAAAAAACCCCAATCCACTCTTAAAGCGAATCGGGGTTCCATATAAAAAAACAATTATTTTACTGCTTTTACCCAGTCAGCTGCGAATTTTTCTAAGCCTTGGTCTGTAAGTGGGTGCTTAGTAAGTTGCTCAATTACAGAGTATGGAATCGTTGCAATGTGCGCACCAGCTAGAGCTACACGAGTAACGTGGTCTGGGTGTCTTACAGATGCAGCGATGATTTGAGAGTCTAGGTTGTGAACACGGAATAGCTCTGCAATTTTTGCTACAAGCTGTACGCCATCTTCAGAGATGTCGTCAAGACGACCTAAGAATGGAGATACATAAGTTGCACCAGCACGAGCTGCTAATAGAGCTTGGTTCATCGTGAAAATTAATGTAACGTTCGTTTTAACACCTTTTTGAGAAAGGTAACGAGTTGCTTCTAATCCAGCCACTGTCATTGGAACTTTGATAGTGATGTTTTTGTCGCCACCGTTGATTTTGATAAGCTCTTCAGCTTCTGCGATCATTTGTTCAGCAGTTTCAGCATCTGGAGATACTTCAGCAGATACACTTTCAACTTCTGGCACAGCTTGAAGGATTTCAGCAATGCGGTCTTCGAATTTAACGCCTTCTTTTACAACAAGTGATGGGTTCGTTGTAACACCAGATAGTACACCCATTTTATACGCTTTTTTAATGTCATCTAGATTAGCTGTATCGATAAAAAATTTCATTTCTTTTTCCCTCCAGTATCTTATCTTCCATATTGTTAGAAACATTTGACTCACCTATACTTATTGGTGGGTCAAATGAGTTAGTAAAAAATTACAGTACTTCTTTAAAGTTCTTTACTACATTCTCTACAGTAAAGCCGTATTCTTGTAGAAGTTTACCAGCTGGTGCAGATGCTCCAAATGTGTTAACTGCAAGAACTTTACCTTGGTCGCCAACGAATTCTTTCCATCCTAGTGGAGAAGCCATTTCGATTCCAAGACGAGCCTTAACAGCTTTTGGAAGAACTGATTCTTTGTATTCTGCAGATTGCTTTTCGAAGCGATCCCAGCTTGGCATACTTACTACTGATACAAAAATGCCCTCTTTTTCAAGCTCTTTTTGAGCTTCAATTGCTAATGAAACTTCAGAACCTGTTGCAAGTAATAGACCCGCAACTTCTCCTTTTGCTTCAGAAACAACGTAAGCACCTTTTTTAACACCTTCATATACAACTTCTTGATCAAGCTCTAAAGTAGGTAAACCTTGACGAGTTAATACAAGTGCTGTTGGTGTGTCAGTACTTTCAACTGCTAAGCGCCATGCTGCAGCTGTTTCTTTTGCGTCAGCTGGACGTAGAATAGAAAGACCTGGCATTGCACGTAATGCAGCTAATTGCTCAACAGGCTCATGAGTTGGGCCGTCTTCACCAACTGCAATTGAATCATGTGTAAATACATATGTTACAGGTAGCTTCATTAAAGCTGCTAGACGGATTGCTGGACGTAGGTAATCAGAGAATACGAAGAAAGTTGCTCCGAATACTTTTACGCCACCGTGAAGTGCCATACCGTTGATAGCCGCACCCATTGCAAATTCTCTAACACCAAACCAGATGTTACGAGCAGCAAAGCTGTCGATTGCATAGTTCTTTTCAGAAGTGATAAGGGTTTTGTTTGATCCTGCTAAGTCTGCTGAACCACCGATTAATTGTGGAATTGCAGTAGCAGCAGCATTTAATGCTTTACCTGAAGCATCACGAGTTGCAACTGAAGATCCAGCTTCAAAGCTTGGTAATGAAGCTTCCCAGTTCTCAGGCAGCTCGCCATTTAATGCCATTTCAAATTGAGTTGCTAATTCAGGGTATGCTTTTTTATATTCTGCAAATAATTCATTCCAAACACTTTCTTTTTGCTTGCCAGCTTCTACGAATTGGCTGTAGTGTTCTTTCACTTCTTCTGGTACGAAGAATGGCTCTTCATAAGTCCAGCCGTATGATTCTTTTGTTAAAGTAACTTCATCTTTACCAAGTGGAGCACCGTGTGAAGCCGATTTTCCACCTTTGTTTGGGGAACCGAAACCGATTGTTGTTTTAACTTCAATTAATGTTGGACGGTTTAGATCAGCTTTTGCTTCTTGTAATGCTTTTTGAATTTCTTCTGTATCATTACCATTTTCAACGCGGATTACTTGCCAGCCGTATGCTTTAAAGCGATCTTCAACACTTTCAGAGAAAGAAAGGTTTAAATCACCATCTAATGAAATATCGTTTGAATCGTACATCACGATAAGACGACCTAATTTTAAGTGACCAGCTAGTGAAGCTGCTTCTGCGGAAACACCTTCCATTAAGTCTCCATCACCACAAATTGCATATGTAAAGTGGTTAACTAATTCATAATTGTCTTTGTTATAAGTTTCAGCAAGATGTCTTTCTGCCATTGCCATACCAACAGACATTGCAACACCTTGGCCAAGTGGACCTGTAGTTGCTTCAACACCTGGAGTATGACCAAACTCAGGATGTCCTGGAGTTCTACTTCCCCATTGACGGAAAGCTTTCAAATCATCCATAGTTACATCGTAACCGAATAAATGTAGTAAGCTATATAAAAGCATGGAACCATGTCCAGCTGATAATACAAAGCGGTCGCGGTTGAACCAGTTTGGATTTGCAGGGTTATGATTCATTTCTTTTGCCCAAAGAGTGTAAGCCATTGGAGCTGCACCCATTGGCATTCCTGGGTGTCCAGAATTTGCTTTCTCTACACCATCAATTGATAGAGTTCGAATCGTATTAATTGCTAACAAATCTAATTCTTTGTTATTTAAAGCTGTTTTCATGTAACCACACTCCTAAACTATTAAAATAGTAATACTATTATGTTTCCTTTTTATACCCTACCTAAAAAATCAAATCTTTTCAATCTTAAAAATAAGTTGTATAATTAATTCGTTCACTAAACAAATTATAACCATTTATAATGTACCACCCTAGCCTTTATTCGTCAATTATCTAAATACAAACAATTATGTCAAATGTAAATTTAGTTTTTTTGAAAGCGTCATCATAGAAAAAACTTCACATATTGCCATTCATTATGTATAACTTAATGATGAAATCTTCTTTTTAAAATTTTGTTGTACCAACTACCAGATGGAGGATTTGTATGATTACTGGAGATGCAGCATATATAAAAAAAATAAATCGCTCGCTTATTTTAGAAAAAATAGTTCAAGAAGGCATGATCTCAAGGGCTGACATTTCCAAAGCAACAGCACTTACAAGGGCCACCGTTTCTGCACAGGTTGCTGATTTATTAGATGAAGACTTAATCATTGAAACTCAGCTAGAGCATAATAATGTTGGGCGAAAGCCAATTATGCTTTCATTAAACGCTAGGGCCGGATATGCGCTGGGAATAGATGTGGACTACAACCATATCTCATTCACAATATCGGACTTGCTTGGGAGGCTTGTTTTCGAAAAGACGATCGAATGTAAAAACCGAGCCTATGAGGACATTCTTCAGATATTAATTGAACAAATCAATTTACTTGATGAGGAATACAGTGATAATCGTTATGGTATTATCGGTGTCGTAATTGCAATTCACGGACTTGTTGGAAAAGATGAAAAGATTCATTTTGTGCCTCGATTCTTGTGGCGTTCTGTTAATTTGAAGGAAGACCTTGAAAAAGCATGCGAGCTCGAGATACATATCGAAAACAATGCAAATATGTCCGCTTTTGCTGAAAGGGTATTTCTTCACCATGAAACCAACAGCCTATTATGCACCACGATTTATTCTGGAATCGGGCTTGGGATCATTATGGACAATCATTTCTTTCGCGGAAATGACGGGTTTGCAGGTGAAATCGGTCATATGATCGTCGTTCCACACGGACGCTCATGTTCTTGTGGTAATGAAGGGTGCTGGGAACAATATGCTTCAGAGTCCGTCTTTTTAGAAAATATAAGAGTGGAAAAAGGTCTTTCCTCTTTTACATATGATGACTTGAAAGAGCTAATTGAGGAAAATGACAAGGAGATCCTTGAGCGTCTCGAACACTTTATTTACTACCTATCCATTGGATTAAATAATATGATCAACATGTATAATCCCGATACAATTATACTTGATGGAGAAATCTTACGTCTTTACCCTGATTCTATAAAAAAAATAGAAGAGAATTTATCCTCTTCTATCAGTCACTATCGTGAATTATCGGTTTCAACTTTAGGCAAAAGAACCGTTCGAATGGGTGCATGTGCCTTTGCAATCAAACGCTTTTTAGGCGTACCCATTTTAAATTTAAATTATAAAAATGAATAACCTTCTAAGGAGCAGTAGTCTGCTCCTTATTACACGTTCAGATCTCTTTTTTTATAAAAAACATAGGTTAGTGCTGTTAAAATGACGGTCAAACAAACGGAGATCATGACGAAAACAGCCTCAAACCCATCCCCAGTTAGCATATTTTCCGCTGTAAAATATTTGAATGGAACAACATATTTAAGGACTTCAAGTTTTTCACTTAAATCAATGACAATCGATAAAATAAATGTTAGTAGCAGGATTCCTGTAGCAATGGGTGCTGCTCGTTTCGGCTTCCGGATAGTTGCTGCAAGTGCAGAACCAAGCACTAAAAATAGGATTTGTAAAATAAACATTCCGCCCATTAACTTAAGTAGATCCTCAATCCCATGATCCATTTCAAAAATCAAAATCGTTGCAATGGTTGTAACAGCGTTAAAAACGACAAGATTTATAAAAGCTGCTACTAGCTTCATGGTAATTACCTTCGTACGTGTAATGGGTTTTACAAATAAAAATTCAAAGGTCTTATCCCGCTCTTCCTTTGCAATGATTGAAGCCCCCATCATCGAGGCATGTATTGTCGCCATCAAAAGCAAATATAAATACAGAACCGCGAAATACCCTATCGGGGTCGATAAATCTAACGTACCCGTCCCCATTAATGCTTGAAGAGCTTTTGGCATCGACTCAACAAGTTCATTCAAGGATTGCCCAGATGAAGAAAGGCTTGAGTATTCAGTGTTTCCCATGTATATTAAAAGGACAAGTCCAATGCTCCAAATGATGAGAGACTTACGGTATGCCTTCATTTCTCTTAAAAATACATTCATGCAAAGTCCCCCCTTTCTTATACAGAATGGATATCTTTTTTCGTATAGTAGATATAGCTCGCGATAATTGCAACAACCACAATCCCTAATCCAACTAATAAAAAAGCTCCCTCATATCTTGTGTGTTCAATCATATAGTACGAATCAAAGTATTTAAAAGGAGACAGATACCGTTTAAATTCAGCACTACTTGAACTAAGCATTCCAATAATAAAAAAAGCAAAAACAGTTCCTAAAGAAACGGAGAGTACCGATTTGATTTTTGGTAAGTAAACGGAAAGGAAAATCCCTATCGCAAGAAAAATGACTTGCAATAAAAACAACGAAATCGAAATAAGTAAAAAGGCTTTTGTACTGTATTCATCCGTTGCAACTGCAGCTACCATAAGCCACGAGGCAACTAAATATACAATGCTTGTGAACAGAATGGAAGTAAATGCAGCCAAAACTTTTGCCGTTAAAATCGTATTTCTTGTGATTGGTTTTGTTAGTAAGAAGTCAGCTGTCTTCTCTCTTACTTCCTTTGACACAATGGCTGTGCCAAAATTCATTGCCTGGATCGCCCCACAAAGGCTAATATACACAAACACGTAGGAGTAAAATCCGAGAACGGAACCAAAGGTATCAACCTGTAGTCCTAATGCTTGTTTCATTGCATCTGGAAAACCATCCAACACCTTTTTATAATCTTCAATATCCTTTGCAATCGTTGGAAACATCGACATAAACAAGACCATGATTCCAACGAGCGACAATGTCCAAATGAGCGTGGTTTTTCGATAGGCCCTACATTCATGAAAAAAGACGTTCATATCATTTTAGGCCTCCTTCTCGTAATAATGCATGAAAATCTCCTCAAGGTCTGGCTCTGTTACGGACAGATTGGTAATCTCTATACCGGCGACTTTTTCCATTACTGTATTGATATTACCTTTAAACAGAAAGCTAATTTTCTTATCAGTAACTTCTAAATCACTTACCCCCGGAATTGAAAAATAGCTTTTTTCAATCGGAGCTAATGGTTCAACCACAAATCTTTTAAAATTGTTATCTTTTAAAGTACTAATCTTTTCAACGGTTACAATTTTACCTTCTTTGATAATAGCAACCCTGTCACACAGTCTTTGAACCTCGCTTAAAATGTGGGAAGAGAAAAGAATCGTCACACCTTTTTTATTTTCTTCCTCTAGCAAATCAAAAAAGCGCTGTTGCATTAATGGATCAAGACCACTCGTTGGCTCATCAAGAATCACAAGCTTTGGTTCATGGAGAAGACCTTGGACAATCCCAACCTTTTTCTTGTTTCCAAGAGATAGATCATCAATTTTACGATTAAGGTCGAGTTCCATAATCTCAGTCAGTTCTTTGATTCTCTTGGAGCAATCCTTTTTATAAAAGCTTGCCGAATACTTAAGCAGGTCCTTCACTTTCATATTGTCATAGTAAAAGACTTCTGATGGAAGATAACCAATTTCCTTTTTAATTTCAGACGAGAATTGAACTGTGTCTTTCCCAAAGATTTTTGCACTTCCACTTGTCGGGTAGATGAGTGATAACATGGTTCGAATAGTTGTGGACTTTCCGGCACCATTCGGCCCAATAAATCCGAAAATCTCTCCTTCCTCCACATGGAAGCTAATATCTTCAATTCCCCGTGACTTTCCATACATCTTTGTTAAGTTTTGAATTTCAATGACATTCATTTATCTAGACCTCCCTACATTATTTGTAAAATGCTAATTTTAGCATTTCGATATATTCGTCCATTTCTTCAAGCAGGTCTTCAATATTTAACTGGTCTAACGGGATCTCTTTTGTTTGTTCTTGCTTTTGATAACCGAAGGCCTCAAGTGACCAAAAAATAATATTCATTGCTTTTGGAATATCGATTCCTTCCTTGAATTTTGATACATCAATCGAACTAGCCAGCTTCGAATAACTACTTTTAAGGATATCCTTGTTTCTTTTTTCAAGTTCAATCTTAATCTCGGGGGAATCTTCCTCAAAGGCAAGTCTTATAAAGGTAAACATCTCTGGGTGTTTTTTCATTAGTTCAAATTTAATCAATGTTATACTGCGGTATTTATTAAAAATATCAGGCTCATCAAGGTCAATATTGGCAAATAAGTCATTAACCAGTAACTCTAAATAATAGTCATATAAGAAGAGATATAGTTCTTTTTTATTTTTAAAATAATGAAACAACAGCCCCTTTGAAATACCCGCTTGCTTAACAATTTCATTTGTTGATGCATTCGCATAGTTTTTTTCAGCAAACTCTTTGGTGGCTGCATTCAAGATTCGTTCTTGTTTTTCTTGCTCTAAGTTGAAAAATTTTAAAAGCATGGTAAAACCTCCAATTAACATTGACCAGTTCGGTCAATTCCATTATATCCCTTATTGACCACTCTGGTCAATAATAAAAAAGGCCCCAAAGATTATCTTTGAGACACCGTTATTCCTAACCAAACAATATATCGATTTCCTTTTTAAGTTCTTCTAATAATGGAAAAGTCGAGGCATGACCTAGGCTTTCGGCTACATTTCGGTAATACCACTCTTGTTTATCCTTGCCACGGCTAAATCTGCGCCAAACTTGATCACCCTGCTCCTCATAATCGCGGATGATCGACCGGATATTATGCAACTTATCCGCACATACGACTGTTCGGTTATCTTCTGACGCCGCCCTTAGAAATGAAATGGTATGTTCTTTCCTTGCTTCCCACGGCAGAGATTTATCTGGCTCTGAACAACCGTCCACAAGTTCTGCTACCTCATCACCAAAGCCATCTCTAATATCAGAAAGTGTTAACTCAGTATCCTCAACTGTATCGTGTAGTATTCCGGCAGCTACTAGTTCAGTCCGCGCATTTATCTTCATTAAAATTAGGCCAACCCCAAGCGGATGGGTAATATATGGAATATTTGTTAGTTTGCGATACTGCCCGTCATGTGCTTTACTCGCAACAATTATTGCTTTTTCAATCATGTCCATGTTGTTGATCTCCTCCTATCAAATGCGCCTTGGCGTATTCGCGCCCGATTTTTTTTCGAGCTAGCCCGAATATTTTCCTTTCAAAAATCGAGGCATCCGCCGGAGGCTTAACTTTATTCAATGGAATAAAGTAAAAATAACCTGACACAAAATGATGCCAGGTATCCCCATTTACAGTACTTTACTTAAGAATGCTTTTGTCCGGTCATGTTGTGGATTTTCAAATAACTCCTTTGGTCGATTCTCCTCAACAATATATCCACCATCCATGAAAAGAACACGGTCACCCACTTCACGAGCGAAGCCCATTTCATGGGTCACGACCACCATTGTCATTCCTTCTCGTGCCAGTTGCTTCATAACCTCTAAAACTTCTCCAACCATTTCAGGGTCAAGAGCAGAGGTTGGTTCATCAAAAAGCATGATTCTAGGTTCCATGGCAAGTGCTCGTGCAATCGCAACACGCTGTTTTTGACCACCAGACAATGAATCCGGATAAGCGTCCGCTTTCTCTGCAAGACCAACTTTTTTCAGTAGCTCCATCCCTTTATTATACGCCTTTTCATTCGAAACCTTCTTTACTATCAATGGCGAAAGCATAATATTCTCCATAACGGTTTTGTGAGGAAATAAATTAAACTGCTGGAACACCATACCGACATCTGTTCTGATTGAATTGATATTTGTTTTCTTATCAGTAATGTCGACACCCTCTATAAAAACATGCCCTTCGTCTATGGTCTCCAATAAATTTATGCAACGTAAAAAGGTAGACTTCCCGGATCCCGACGGACCAATGACAACCACAACCTCTTGAGGCTGAATATCAACTGAAATCCCTTTTAACACTTCATTCTTTCCAAAAGATTTTTTTATATTGTCCACTTTGATCATTCTGTTTTCAACCTCTTTTCAAGATAGTTTAATAGGATTGTCAATGTAAGAGTTAATATCAAATAAATGAAGGCTGCAGTTAAATATGGTTCCCACACCCGCGCATATTGGCCAGTCATCATGCGGCCCCAGTGCATTAATTCCGGAGTTGCTACTACCGAAAGAAGGGACGAATCTTTAATCAGAATAACAAATTCGTTTCCTAATGGAGGGATCATTCGTTTAAATGCTTGAGGGATAATGACATATCTCATCGCTTGAGCATGTGTCATTCCCAATGAGCGAGCGGCTTCCATTTGCCCACGGTCAAGGGATTGGATACCTGCTCTAAAAATCTCCGCTATGTAGGCTGAAGCATTTAATGTAAGTGCAATAACACCTGCGACAATTCCGTTTGTTCCACCTAAAAATAGTGGAACAACCCCAAAGTGAACTAAAAAGATTTGGACGAGTAGTGGTGTCCCGCGGAAGAAAGTTACGTAAAACATAAATGGAAGAGCAATCCATTTATTACGAATCATTTTTCCAATGCCAATAAATAGCCCTAGGATTGTCCCAAGTAAAATTCCGGCAATTGATAAGCCGATGGTTAATAATGCTCCTTTCCCAAAATAGGGAAGGTAATCTATGATTATATCAAACCTAAAATCCATGGTGTGTCCCCCTTTTGATAAGCCAAAAATTGCGTAACACAATGAAGTCGTTACGCAATTTTTCACTCGTTTATTTCGAAGCTTCTTGTTCTGCCTTCAATGCTTCTAAGTCTGGCTCTGCCCCAAACCATTCTTTATAAATTTCTGTGTACTTTCCGCTTTCAATAATTGATTCAATTGCTTTATCGAGATCAGCTTTTAAGTTATCACTGCCCTTAGGGAACATCATGCCGTAGAACTCAGCATCAAATGTGTCTTTGTCTCCAACTACCTTTAGCTTTTTGTCTGGATTTTGCGCTGCGTAGTATTCAATAACACCGTTATCGGCTACAACTGCATCAGCTCCACCGCTTTCAAGCTCAAGAATGGCTAAGTTATTATTTTCAAATGCTTTAATATCAGGATGCTTTTCACCAAGTACCTTTTCAACCGCAAAATGTCCAGTGGTCGATGCTTGAACCGCTACCTTTTTCCCTTTCAAATCATCAGCTGTCTGAATATTACTATCTTCAGGGATCATAATTTTATTAGTTGATAGGAAAAACGGAATCGTAAATAGATACTCCTTCTTACGGTCTTCGGTGATTGAAATTGACGATATCGCCATATCATAAGAACCTTTATTTAATTCAACAAAAATTGGATCCCAACCTGTATGTTTAATATCAAGTTCGTAGCCTGCCTCCTCAGCTACAGCATTAAGAACATCGATTTCGAAACCAACGATTTTGTCACCTTCCATAAACTCGAATGGTGCGTATGCCGCATCTGTCATAACCTTAAGTGTCTTTTTGCCAGTTTCTTCTCCTTCTTTTTCTCCGCCGGTCTCACTTGTATCACTAGTTCCACAAGCTGCCAAGAAGAGAAATACAAGCATGATTAAAAAAACTGTAATTTTCTTCACCCATGTAACCCCTTTCATTTTTTATAAAATTTTTAATAGTTAACTTTTTTACTATATTATCACAATGATAGTCTAAAAGAAATATAGAATTGATTTTCCCCCTTTGATGAATGTGTATCGTTACATTTTATGAACCTTATATAGAACTATAGAACTAACTAAACGACAAATCGGTGATGACACGGACTAGAATTTCGAATATATTTAGAATAGTAGCCATTTTCGAAAAGGAGGATGTTTTTGTGGGGGTTGTGAAAGAGTTCGGAAAGATTTTAGCGATTTATTTATGTGTATTTCTATGTGTGATATTATTTGTACTTTTCCCTCGCGAACCTAGTATTGATTTTTCCGGAAAGGCAATGACTGTTGAGTATTCCTATCATTTTAATTTAAAAGAATATGCAACGAATGTAGGTGTATTTCTAAAAGATGTTTATGAGAATAAAAGTCTTGGAGGAACGAAATTTGCCTCCCTATCAGCAGAAGATGAAATTGCAAAGTTTTTTCCGAGAAGTCTTAAAATCATTTTGATTGGGTTTATTCTTAGTGTCGTGTTCGGAATTATAAAAGGGATTCTTGACTATCGATGGACGAATACAAAAAAGAGCTTTTTAGGAAGTGGTGCGACCTGGTTCTTCTCAGGAGTTCCTGACTTTTTTATTATCATTTGTTTAAGCTATTTTCTACTATTATATGTACCGGACTTTAGCATCATGGGAACGGAAGCCTGGTGGAAGTTTATCGCACCTAGTATTCTCGTATCGATTGCGCCAATGCTTTATGTAGCTAGAATCACGTCGGTTTCACTTCTTACGCAGGACCGCGAACCGTACATTCAAGTGGCATTTGCTAAGGGATTCACAAAAAATAAAGTGTTGCTCAATCATATGATGAGATCCTGCTTAATCACGGTTTCCAGCCATTTGCAATCAATAATGGTATTTGTTCTATCGAACCTATTGGTTGTTGAGTATTTACTAGGTTACCAAGGAGCTGCCTATCGATTATTTTCGGCAATTGGATATACCAACTTTATCCC
The DNA here is from genome assembly GCF_059759275.1 of Ferdinandcohnia sp. GQ5. Taxonomy (NCBI): domain Bacteria; kingdom Bacillati; phylum Bacillota; class Bacilli; order Caryophanales; family Bacillaceae; genus Ferdinandcohnia; species Ferdinandcohnia sp. GQ5. The sequence continues at coordinate 122,455 of NZ_JCAXEW010000012.1, read as the reverse complement.
TCCAGGTGGCGGTGCCGATGAACGTGGTCTAATCATTGGGATTTGTATAAGCTTTCTGATACTTGTGATGGTGGCTCATATGATAAGCCAAGTACTCAAAATGAGATTAGATCCAAAATAGGGGTGTTTTATGTTAAATCGAAATTGGTTTTTAATCACAGGCATATTTATGTTAAGTATTCTTCTTCTCGTTACCTTTGTGGGGCCACATATACCGTATGTTAAAGAAGGTATTGAAGAAGGTAGAATTCGTTTTTTAGACGGTGGTAAAGGTTTGCTTAAAGCACCTTTTTCACCAGGGCAACAACCTCCTTTTGGCTCTGACCATGAGGGTAGAGACTTATTAAGTGTGATCATCGTCGGCGCGAAAGATACACTAAAAATCATCTTAGGTATTGTGATTATTCGCTATTGTTTAGCCATCCCTCTTGGGTTACTAGCAACACGTAAAAATAATCCTTTCTCTTGGATTGTTACGACTTGGAACAATGTCTTTTCTAGTATTCCGATTATTTTTTCGGCACTGCTCTTATTGGCTATTCCAGCCCTTGTAATGAATGAAAATCGCTTATGGTGGTCGGTTTTACTTTTAGCATTCATTGAGGTTGGAAAAGTAAGTCACATCATTCGTGAGGAAACTCAAAGAATTGTAAGAAAACCGTACATAGAGGCCGGAATCACAGTCGGTATTTCCCCACTTCGACTAGCATTAGGAAACATTCTACCGAATACATATCCTGCAATTATGGTCAATTTCTTTATTGATATCGGGAGAACCTGTCTATTAATAGCGCAATTAGGTATTTTTGGTGTGTTTCTTTCACAAGTGTTTGTTCAAACCAATTATGGTGTTGGTGAGATGATAAACACTAGTCTTAACTGGCCAACGTTACTTGGACAAGCTAGAAAAGACATGATTAGCTCTATTTGGATTCCATTTTGGACTTGTGTTGCTATTTCCTTTACGATGTTTACTTTTACCATTCTAGGGGAAGGCTTGAGAAGGTATTTTGATCGAAAAACAAACTAATGCGTGCTCAAAACGGAGGGTGTAAAGGACCGCGTCGACTAAACGCCTCGTCCTGTGCGTTGTAATTTAAGGCTGTGCGAGCTCCCGAGTACAGGAGCGTGGCAACTGCTTGAGTTGACATCTTCGCAGCAAGGTACGCTGAAATTCGATGTGTCATTTCCGGCCGACTTTTTGAACTACCTCATAAGTTGTCAAGAATGGTATTCCTTGTTAAAGTGTATAGTAAATAATATTAAGATCTGTAAGTTGAAAGGAGCTTGTTAATGACTACACCAAATAATGAATTACCAGCTAAAACATGTACCATTGATCGTCTTGTGACAATGGAGTCAGACATAAAGAAAGTACTAGAAGGTAAAAAGACAGCTACACGCCGAAATGGTAGATATGCAGATGTTGGAGAAATCATGACTCTCGAAGGTCAGCAATTTAAAATTGACCGTGTATATGAACAATCCCTAGGTGAGTTGACAGACGCGGATGCGAAAAGAGAAGGCTTTGATACTGTTGACGAATACAAAGAATCAATTCTTTCCTATCATCCTGGCATGCCATGGCTCCCTCACATGAAAGTTTGGGTCCATGAGTTTAGTAAAGTGAACTAAATACATAAAAAACCCTTGTCATTATGAGGTGGACAAGGGTTTTCTCTATTTATGACCTGTTTTTTCAAAAAACGCTTGCTGGTGTAATGCATAATCTTCAGGTGCTACCGTTTTTATTTTTGTGATGAAATAATAGTATTTATAAATAACAACTGCGACCAAAAATAATTTCAACCAAATATTGTCCAAAATAATAAACGGAATTGCGATCATCGCATCTGCGGTTAACAAAATGGTTAACTTTTGTTTTAATGTCATTTCCCGCCGCTTCACAAAACCTTCTAAATGCTTTTTATAGATACTAGTCCCTTTAAACCACCGATCAAATTTTTCCGATCCTTTTACAAAAAAGAATGATGCTAGTAGTAACAGGGGCGTAGTTGGGATGATGGGCAATACGATTCCTACTATCCCAAGGCCAAAGAAAATAAAACCTAATACAATATATAAAAATTTTGTGATACTTTTCACCATGTTGTCCCCTTTCTAAGAATTTAAGGACTTCTTTCCTATTATACCACGTATCTTTTACTGGCAAACTACTGTCACAAAATAGTAAGATTATGAATATGGAATTGTGAGTTACATCACTTATCTTTTTTATTATAGTGCTATCATTAATAGTGGAATATGTTGTAAATGGGGGACCATAAAAAATGGATGTTGTTTATCGAATACTTGTTTTCATACATATTTTTTCAGCCATCCTCGGAATGGGACCTGGCTTTATTTTAACAACGGTTGTGAAGTCGGGAGATACGATGACAGAGCTTAGACATTCGTATGCAATTAGACATAGATTACACATATTTGTCATGGTCGGTGGCATACTCCTGCTCGTTTCTGGACTTTTAATGGGGGCTATTAATCCTTATCTATTTACTATGGGCTGGTATGTGACAAGCTTATTGCTATTTCTTGTTGCGCTAGCGATGGGACCATTCGCCCTTACACCTAAATCAAAGCCAGTAAAAGCTTTATTAGAATCACATCAAGGTGAAGATATTCCTGCCGAATACTATCCTCTGGCAAAGGCGCTTTTTCGAGTTGAGCATATCGAAAATACACTCTTTTTGATTATCATAGCATTAATGATTTTAAAACCTTTTTAAATCATATAAAGTTTATTCTATAAAATCCCCATCTTCATTGGTGGGGATTTTCTTCGAGTGCATTTTTCTTTTTGAATGGAAAGGTAGCTCCTTGTGTAATGAGGCTTATTAAAATAACAATCCCAACAATTAAGGATACGATTATCCAAAAGTTAATGCCAAATCCAACAACCTTGAATGCCCCCTCATAATAATTCACGTCTGGACGATTCATATTTGAAGATATGATCGCAGCCGTAACATGTTTTGTAGCATACAAAAAAGCAGACACCGCGATGAAAAAGCAACCCACAAATGCCTTAACATGATTCATTCTACCCCTCTTCTCTGTTACACTTTTGGTTAATCGTACCATGATTACAGTCAGTAGGACATAATCCTTTTTACCTATGTTCGATACTGGGTTTCTCACAAAAAAATGCCGCATAAAGAATTCCTTCTTTATACGGCTCTATGGTTTACGCTTCTACTAATTCTTTTTCTAGCATGGTACCTTTTTGTGCAAAGTTTGTATGCCATGTGAATGCCTTTTCTAATACATGTGGTGTTTGGCCACCTCGTGTAAGTGCTTCTTGGTAATAATCTCTAAGCTGTTGTTTATACATTGGATGTGCACAGTTTTCAATCAATAGCTCCACACGTTCTCTTGGTGCGAGTCCTCGTAAGTCTGCATATCCTTGTTCTGTTACGATGACATCTACATCATGCTCTGTGTGGTCCACATGTGAGACAAATGGAACGATACTTGAAATGTCTCCACCTTTTGCAATTGATTTTGTAACAAAAATCGCTAAGCGTGCATTTCGAGCAAAGTCACCTGAACCGCCGATTCCATTCATCATCTTGGTACCGAGCACATGGGTTGAATTGACGTTTCCGTATATATCCAGTTCGAGTGCTGTGTTTATTGAAATAAGTCCGAGACGTCGGATAATTTCAGGATGATTTGAAATCTCTTGTGGTCGCATGATCAAACGATCACGATATTTGTCAAAGTTCCCAAACACTTTTTTCATCTTTTCTTCTGATAAGGTTATGGAACAGCAGGAAGCAAAGCTTACTTTGCCCGCATCCATTAAGTCAAATACCGCATCCTGCAATACTTCAGAATAAACCTCTAAATCTGTGAAATCAGAATCAAGCATACCATGCAGTACCGCATTTGCCACTGATCCAATTCCAGACTGTAGTGGTGCAAGCTTCTCTGTTAAACGGCCAGCTTCAACTTCTTTTCGTAAAAAGGTTAAAAGATGCTGTGCCATTATTTCTGTTTCTTCATCTGGTGGTACGATTGTTGACGGAGAATCTGTTTGATCTGTAAACACAATTCCCTTGATTTTTCCTATATCTACTTTAATTCCAGGTAAGCCAATTCGATCATCTGACTTTGTTAACGGAATAGGTTCTCTTTCGCCTTGTTTACCAGGTGCATATAAATCATGAACCCCTTTGAGCTCTGTTGTTTGTGCAAGGTTGATTTCAACAATGATTGATTTAGCATGCTGTGCAAAAGTTAAAGAATTCCCGATTGAAGTTGTAGGAATGATTAACCCATCTTCATCAATTGATATCGCTTCCAAAATTGCAACATCGACATCCATCACATTTGAACGAATTAATTCTGATGTATGAGATAAATGCTGATCTACAAACAAAAAGTCCCCATTGTTAATACCTTTTCTCATTGTTGGATCAGCTTGGAATGGTAAGCGCTTACCTAGAATTCCCGCTTCAGCGAATAATTTATCAACATCAGAGCCTAATGACGCCCCTGTATATACGTTTACTTTTAAGCTTTCCGTTTCAGCACGTTTTACAAGCGCGAATGGTACCGCTTTCACATCGCCCGCACGTGTAAATCCACTGAGGCCTAATGTCATACCATCCTGAATCCACTCCGCTGCCTCTTCCGGAGTTACAACACGGTCATGTAGACGGGTGTCCTTAATGCGATCTAGTTTATTAGTCATATTCTCCCATCCCCTTTATGAAATTGAATATTAAGATAATTTTACCTATAATCTCCACATAGGGTGGAATTTCTGGAGTAAAGAACATAAATTTTCGATAAAAAAGAAGAACAAACCCCCAAAGCAGAAGATTTGTTCTTTTTCTAGATTATCAAATATGTTTTGGCATATTTTTTCCCAGAATTAAGAGGCCTCTAATTTCTATTCAATCTTTTGGTGGATAACAGTTAGAAACCCAGCAACTTTCTAAAATAACTTGAGTAATTTTGACTAACAGGGACCCTGGCGCCGTTGTTCATTTCTAAGACAAATGTAGAATGAGTATCAGGATGGATTTCTTTGATTTGATTTACATTCACAATAAATGAGCGATGGCAGCGAATAAAAGAGTCCTTTGGCAACGTATATTCAAATTCCTGAAGCGAATATTTATGTGTCCCCGAAAAATCTTCCGTGTACACATGTGTTTTTTTATCTTTTGCCTCAAGGTAAAGCACTTCTGAGAATGGAATGGGTTTCCAGCCATCTGGAGACTTTACGGTTACGACCGATTTTCCATCTGTTAATGCTGGGTAGATTGCCGTTACACAACCTTCCAACTGATCCCCATGAAAAAAAGGTACGGCCATGCCATGATAAGGAATGCCAAATACGTCGCGATTTATAAATTCGGAAGCCTTTTGTCTGGACGTAATGGCTTTATACGCAATGGTTCCCTCTTTTACTTCATCACCTGGTTTAATTTTCAAATCAATGCGTTTACTTGGTCGATAATAAAGATATTCTTTTGTATTTGAGACAGCAATTGATATCTCGTCGGAGAACAATTCCCCAACCACATCTAAGAGTGAGCCAATTGTTATATCCTTCACACGTCAACATCCTTTGTAGTAGAAATCTAGTATCCTCTTCTATTTTACAAGTAATTCATAGATAAAACATCATCCTTCAAAAAAATCATCATGTGCGTTTAAAATGGCTTTTACTTGTGAATCAAGTATAATGTTGGTAATCACATTATAGGAGGAATACATATGTACCATACACTTGAAGAATTCTTACAAGATTGGAATTATGAGGGTAGTGCCACTCAAAAAATCCTTGATGCTTTAACAGATGAGTCATTATCACAGTCTGTTGCAGCTGGTCACCGTACCTTAGGTGAACTTGCTTGGCATGTTGTGACTTCCGTCCATCAAATTATTTCACAAACTGGCCTTCAGTTCGATGGTGCAGCCGGTGAGACAGTTCCAACATCAGCAAAGGAAATGGCCGATAGCTACCGTACAACAAGTGAAAACCTAGTTTCTGCGATTAAAGAACAATGGAACGATGAAACATTGAAGGAAATGAAAGAAATGTTTGGTCAAACAATGCCTGTTGCCGTAATACTTGGAATGACGAATACCCACCAAATTCACCACCGCGGACAAATGACCATTTTAATGCGTCAAGCTGGATTAAGGGTCCCTGGTGTTTACGGTCCATCTAAGGAAGAGTGGGGCGCATAATCTAATATTAAGTTTGGCCGCTAGGATACCCTAGTGGCTTTTTAGTCTTGGTCTGCACTTGGCTGATCCGTTGTTGGTCAATTTTCAGGATGCTTGTGGTACTTTATTGCTTCTTACAGTGGCATCACCTTCCATTAATTACGACGGTGATGATACTCTAACCCCTTTTGGAGACTACCTGTTTCCGGTTAGTTGGATAATGGTGATACCATAAGCAATTTTGAATCTATGAAATTTCGGGTTTTGGGATGTTGATGGTGCTCCATGCATTTCGGAGCGATACCAATTTCAAGTTATTAGGAAGGTGATGGTGCTCCAAGTCTTTCAGAGTTACATCACTTTCCTGTTAATAGGACGTTGGTGGTACTCCAAGTCTTTTGGTGTGATATCAATTTTCAGTTTATAGGACGGTGATGATACTCCAAGCCGTTCCGAGTGATACCACTTTCCAGTTTCTAGGACATTCATAGTATTCTATGCCTTTTTGAAAGGCACCACTTCTCCAATTATCCACTTACAGTGGTAAAACCTCATTCTAGTTGACATAATCTTTTTCAATCAAACGTTTGTTTAGCGGTCTATTCCTTGGGGCACAAAGGATTCAATTTTCAATCAAGCGTTTGTTTGAATTTTTGCTTACAGAATTTCAAGAAACTACAAATTCCCTCTTCAAACGCCCGTTTAACTTACATCCCTTGGTACACAAAGGTTCCCAACTTCAATCAAATGTTTGTTTGAATTGCCTCTTTTATCATGCAGCTACTTTTTCCCTTCTTTTAAACATCCATTTTAAAAAGCTCGGAACGATTAAAATAATGAATAATAGTCGAATAAGCTGTAATGAGCTTACCACTGCTGGATCTGCACCTATTGCGGTTGCGGTTAATACCATTTCAACTAATCCTCCAGGTGAAAAGCTCAGTAAAGCAGTTGGTATATCTAAATCTGACAATATGGCAAATAGATAACCAAATCCAAATGAGAATGCGAGTAATAAAAGCGTGAGAGTGAAGTAAACTCCACAATACTTTCCACCAATCTTTAAATCTCTTAGATTGATATTATTCCCCATTCTCATCCCAACGGTGATTTGAGCAAGTATTAGTAACCAGGGTGGAATGGGTGGTAACCCTACTCCCACTACACCAAGTAATACCGTTACTGCAAGTGGGCCAATAACAAACGCCGCTGGAAGCTTATTTCGAAGCAGCCACCCTGCTACTAAAGCTATGCTGAACCATAAATATGCATAAACAGGTACACTGCTGAGATTTTTTGTGACCTCATATGGATTTCCAACACTTGCTATGAACCAATGCGTTACAATAAACGGAACCATGAACACGACCGTTAACAAACGAACCGTTTGAAAAATCGTTACCATTGCAGAATTTGCTTTTAACGAATGACTTGCGGCAACCATTTCGGATAGTCCCCCAGGAATCGAGCCAAACACACTTGTCATTGGGTCAATTTTAATAAATCGAGTCACAAAAATGCTGTTTATCACACTGACCGTCAATAGCAATATTGTCATTATTAAAAACGGAATAATATACGGATAGACCGTAATAAAGGTTTCTTTAGTAAACGACAATCCGAAGTAGATTCCTAGTGTCGCAAGTCCAACATTGTACAGGCGAACTGAAACAACCATTGTTCGATGTGTAATGGCTTTGTATAGAATCATGAATGTCATCGGGCCGAGTATCCACGGGATCGGAAAGTGTAATAAATAAAACACCATTCCCCCCGTACCCGCTACAATATAGGACTCTATTAAGCCTTTCTGCTGTGAAAATTTCATATATATTCGACCTTTCTCAATCAAATGCGCCATGGCGTATTTGCATCCGATTTTTTGGTCCACAGGACGTGGCGTTCTTAGTCTTTGATCTTACTGCTCGAAAATTCCCCTTTGAAAATAGTGGCATTCAGTGGAGGCATTCACTCTATTCAGCAATGGATTGAACCCTCTCTTCTGGGATTACATCCATCTCAACACATAAAGAAAAAGAGACTTCTACTGAATAAAGTTGATTGTTCTTCTATTATAGTATGCAGGAAAAACCCCCTCTTTGCAGAATATACTTTGTAAAAAGGAGGGAACAGCTTGGAAAACTTTCATTTTTCACATACTATCCGTGTTAGGTATTCTGAAATCGATGGTCAAAAAATTGTTTTTAACGCACATTATCTTACCTATATCGATATCGGCTTCACTGAATACATGCGTAAAATTCTTGGGCCGGATTGGCTTACGAATCAACACTCTTCCCAATTTGAACCCGTTCTTGTTAAAAGTACAGTTGAGTACAAAAAACCAGCATTACTAGATGATCTCATCACGATTTATGTTCGGGTAAAAAAATTGGGTACTTCCAGCCTCACCCTTGAGAGTATCATAACACGAGATGATGAAATCTTAGTTGAAGCCGAAACCATTCAAGTAAATTACAACAATGTTACTAAAACATCTACACCTATACCTGATGACATTAAACATAGAATACAGGAATTTGAAGCTTTATAGACAAAAAAGGAAGGCGCTAGTCGAATCCTATTTTTCAAACAAATGTTTGTTTAGCGCCTTTTTCTCTTCTTTTCCAAGGGTTTTCACATTCAATCAAACTATTTGAGAAATCAACGAAATACTCCTATCATGTTCATGTTACCGACTTCCTTCAATCTCCTCAAAGGCACAATGACCTCTAAACCCTACTTTAGTAGGAATAATATTCCGTTTATATTACAAATATATTTCGACATTGACATATTCGCTATTTTACGAAACCTTGATTCTATTAGGTTTTGTAACATTACAATATTAATAATATGTAACAATTTCGCGACAAATGGAGAATTTTATAGAAACTTATGATAATATGATAGAGTAAAAGACTCGGATATAGACTAAGTAGATTAGTAAGAAAGTAGGAATTATCTTGAAAAAGACACTCGTAACCTTAAGTGCCACTTTAATGATAAGTGCCTTTTCTCCATATGTAATATCAACTAGTGCAGAAACAATGAGTTCACTTCAAACTGAGCTATCTGATACACAAAAAGCATTAGCAGAATTAAATGCTCAAATTGCAAAGGTTGACCAAGCGATTGAAGATAACCGTAAAATGATCGCTCAAACAGAAGCGGAAATTAAGAAATCAGAAGAAGAAGTAAAAACTCTAGAAACTGAGATTGAAAAGCTTGAAAAAGAAATTGAAGCTCGTAACGAGATTTTAAAAGAACGTGCCCGCATGATGCAACAATCTGGTGGAACGATTAGTTACCTAGATGTAATTTTTGGTGCACAAAGCTTCTCTGATTTTATTAATCGTGTGAGTGCAGTCTCTACAATTATGCAAGCAGACCAAGAAATAATTGATGAACAAGCCAAAGCAATCAATCTGGTTGAAGAAAAGCAAGCTAAGATTCAGGAGACTCTTACTGCATTAACAGACAAAAAAGAAGAATTGGTAGCCATGCAAGGTCAAATTGAAGACCAAAAAGCACAAAATGACGCATTAAAGGCTGCCCTAAAGTCAAAAGAACAAAAAACATTAGCGGACATTGAAGACCTTCGTGCTAGTATGATTACTGCAACACCTGCAGTTAGCACAACTGCTTCAACTAGTCCTGCAACAAAAACAGCCAAAGCTACAGTTACTGCATCAGTTCCAACCTCAACTCCAAAGGTTACTGGTTCAATTAACACTGTAATTAATGCAGGATATAAATACATAGGAAACTCCGTCTATGTATTTGGTGGCGGAAGAAGTGCATATGATATTGCAAACGGTCGATTCGATTGCTCTGGATTTGTACATTGGGCATTCGCTCAAGCTGGTGTAAATGTTGGTTCTAGTACAAGTGTTTTAAGAGGTCAAGGTACTGCAGTATCAGTTAGTAACATGAAACCTGGTGATTTGGTATTCTTCGACACCTATAAAAAAGATGGTCATGTTGGAATTTATATAGGTGGCGGTAAATTTATCGGCTCACAAAGTTCTACCGGTGTTGGTATTGCTGATATGACAAGCGGCTATTGGAAAAACCATTTTAAGGGGCACGTAAGACGAGTTATGTAATGGACGAGCCCAAGACTAAAGCATCTTCATCTTTGAAGATGCTTTTTTGTGAGATAAATTCGTCCTATAAAAATATTTTTGTGACTCTCTCTCTGATTACTTTCAAATTGTTTTCATTTAATTTATGATAGGAAAGTAAGCTATCATACTGGAGTGACATACGTTGAATACAAAAAAAGCATTACCTATATTATTTGCAGTTATGTTCTTGGTTTATGTTGGGTTTGGGATCATTATTCCTGTCATACCCTTTTATGCAGAAGATCTTGGCGCTTCACCCACTGAATTAGGACTACTCATGGCTGTTTATTCATTAATGCAATTCTTGTTCGCACCGATGTGGGGAAGAATTTCCGATCGGATTGGACGCAAGCCTGTTATTATGATTGGTATATTCGGACTTGCGGTTTCATTCTTTCTAATGGCTTTATCCACAGAATTATGGATGTTGTTTGCAGCCAGAATCATTGGTGGCTTTCTTTCAGCCGCAAATATGCCAACCGTAATGGCATATGCTGCCGATATTACCTCTGAGGAAGACCGTGGTAAAGGAATGGGTGTCATTGGTGCATCGATTGGTCTAGGATTTATCTTTGGTCCAGCAATTGGTGGTATTTTCTCAAAAACTAACTTACACATGCCATTTTACATTGCAGGTACTTTGTCTTTACTTACTTTTTTCCTCGTCATGATTGTTCTTAAAGAATCTTTATCAAAAGAGCAAAGACATCCGAAAGACCGAAAAAGAACGGGTCTGTTAAAAGCCCTTAACGGTCCTGAAAGTGTTCTGTTTTTCCTTTCTCTTTTTATCACATTATCCTTATCAGGGCTTGAAGCTACGTTTGCTTATTTTGCGGCTGAAAAAGCTGGATTGGGAACTACTGAGCTCGGTTATATTTTTATGATTATGGGACTCGCTGGAGCGATTGTACAAGGTGGATTAGTGGGAAGGCTTACGAAACAGTTTGGTGAAGGTTTTGTCATCCAAATCGGAATTTTCGTGTCAGCCGTAGGTTTTTTCCTTATTTTATTTACAAAGGATTTCGTTACAGCTGCGATTTATTTAACTATTTTTGGAGTAGGAAATGGCATCATTCGTCCTGCGGTTTCGGCATTACTTACGAAGCGTTCCAAGACGGGACATGGAAGCGTCACAGGATTATTGTCCTCCTTCGATTCGCTTGGACGAATTCTCGGACCTATTTTAGGTGGTCTACTTTATACAATTTCAATGGGATTACCCTACATATCAGGTATATTCCTATCCGCTGTCGCTTTCATATTGTTTAGAATGTATACAGCAAAAACGAAGAAAATGCATACGGCAACAACAAACGAAGGGTAGCAATCATGCTACCCTTCGTTTGTTCAACTTATATTCTATTTAGTGCCTCGCCTAGAAATTTCGCAAGCTCAAGCATTCCGTATTTTTCCGCTTTCGCTTCTGCATCGGAGTTGTAGTTAGTATTTGTATTAACGTCATAGGTGAAGACTTCACCATCTGCATTTTTCACAAACTCAATACCTGCTACATCAATGTTAACATCTTTCAGAAATGCTTCGTAACGTGCAATCTGTTCTGGGTCTACATCATCGATAATTTCGAACTTAGGACGTACTTCTACCTCTTCCCCAACTGGGCAAAACAGATCGCCAATTTGACATGCATCTGCAGGGCAAAGCTCAAATCCTTCTGACGTATCAACCCGTACAGAATATACATACTTGCCGCCAACAAATTCAGATCTTGTAATATAGGATTCTGGTGATTGGATATACTCTTGAATGAGCGTAATCCCGTCAACTGGCTCTTCAAATGCAGGGCTATTTACGTATGCTTTTAATGACTCTACGGTTTGGAATAATTGTACACCAAGCCCTTTACCTGCTCGATTATGTTTTGTAATAAAAGGTACTGTTCCTAGTTTTTCCGCAGCTTCAATAATTTGCTCACGGCCCACGGCCCCAATTGTTTTCGGAGTGCGTACCCCATTTTTTTCAAGTGCTGTGTATTGCTTGATTTTACTTAATTCAAGGCGAAGGGCATTACTACCATTAAAAACAGTACGGTTATGGAATTCCAGCCAATCTAAAATCCCGCCTGTTAATTCAGGAGCAAATCGGTGATCCCTTGTGTGTGAAGAAGCACTCATACGGTTATAAAAAACACCTTCTGGTGGTTCTGCAGTTAAATCAATGACCCCTTTATCAAGATGCCATGCCTCATATGGTAAATTTAACTCATCCAATCGTTTTGTTAAATGTGAAGTCCAATCATCATTTTCATGGATAATATATATTTTTTTAGACATATAGAACGTCTCCCTTCGTATTAACTATTGATCCTATTGATCACTTAGTCTCTGAATCACATTTGCTAACAGGTTTGTTCTTACTGTAAGGGAAGGAATATAAAGAAACTCTGATTCCTCATGGGCATTTCCACCTTCGGGGCCAAGCCCATCTATCGATGGAATACCCATATATCCAGTTAAATTTCCGTCTGAACCTCCACCACTTTTTTCATGAGAAAGTTCAAGACCTAGCTTTTTCCCTTCATCTACTATTATATCAATAAGCTTCTCCGACTTCTCAGTTAACACCCATGCCGGTCTCGTAATCTTTCCTGTCAATTCAAGTGTTGTACCTGGCACATCCGATTTGCTACAAATTTCTTTGATCGCCTTGTCAATGTCATCTCCTTGTTCAGCAGTATTGATTCTTACATCTATAAAAGCTTCAGCATAAGGTGCTATCGTATTGACGGACGTTCCACCTTTTACAATTCCGACATTTACATTAATTCCTTCATCTCGGTTTGTTAATTTGTGCAACTTTATGATTTTATTCCCTAGTTCCTCAATTGCACTAATTCCATTTTCAGGAGCAACTCCTGCATGTGAAGACTTCCCTGTAATTTTTAGTAAGTACTTACCCCCGCCTTTACGCTCGCTTACCAAATTTCCATTTTGCGCAGGTTCAAGGATAAGTGCATATTTTTTATCTTTAGCTATTCTTTCAATCAGTTCTCTAGAGTAGATAGAACCAATTTCCTCATCCGTATTTAGGATGATTTCTACATTCTTATGGGCATTGCTTCCGCTTTCTATTAATGCCTTAAGAGCAAATAGGGTCGTAACTTGGCTTGACTTCATATCAATTACACCAGGTCCATAGGCGTACTCTCCTTCCTTTCTGAAAGGTCTTTCCGCAACTGTCCCTTCTTTAAACACAGTATCCATATGTGCAATAATCACAATTTGAGGATTGACAGCTTCTGGATGGCGTATTAAAAGATTATTTCCGACAATTTCTTGTTCATCGATTTCCGCTTGAAACCCGATAGATTTATATTCTTCAAGAAGAACCTTTCCAGCCTTGTCAACACCGTGCTTGACGTATGTACCACTGTCAATATTGACAAGAGTTTCAATTAACTCAAGCATCTTATCCTCATTACCAATAATGTTATCCTTCACTTTTAGACACTTCCTTAGATCAATTATTCATCATATAGATGGCATTGTACTTCATGGTTACCATCTACTTGAACTTTAACTGGCTTTTCTAATCTGCATCGTTCTGTCGCATATGGACAACGCGTATGGAATACACACCCACTCGGGACGGAAAGTGGTGATGGAACGTCCCCTTTTAATATAATCCGTTCTCGTCTACTTTCTGGGTCAGGAATCGGAACTGCTGACAATAAAGATTGAGTATATGGGTGTAATGGATTTTTAAATAGTTCATCAGTTGGTGCCTTTTCAACCATTTCGCCAAGATACATCACTCCGATTCGGTCCGCAATATACCGAACCACACTCAAGTCATGACCGATAAATAAATAAGACAGCTTTAGGTCGTTTTGAAGTTTTCTTAGCAAGTTAAGAATTTGTGACTGAATCGAAACATCAAGTGCTGAAACAGGTTCATCACAAACGATAAACTTAGGGTTTAACACGAGTGCACGCGCAATTCCAATTCGTTGTCTTTGGCCACCAGAGAATTCATGTGGAAACTTATCATAGTGCTCTTTACTGAAACCAACCTGTTCAAGAAGGTCTAGCACTCTTTCCTTTCGCTCTGCTTTCGTACCGATTTTTTGAATAATCATCGATTCTTCAAGGCTATATCCTATTCTTTTTTTAGGATCTAGCGATGCATAGGGATCTTGAAATATCATCTGCAAATCCTGACGAATTGTCCGAAATTGCTTCTCTTTCATGTCAAAGATATTTTGATTATGATAAAAAACCTCTCCCCCTGACGGTTCAGTCAGTCTCAGGATTGTTCGGCCCGTCGTACTTTTACCACAACCAGATTCTCCAACAATTCCAAATGTCTCACCTTCATAGATCTCGAAGGAAACATCATTTACGGCCCTGACTACATTTTTCTTAAAAAAGGATGAAGACGCCGCTGTGAAGGACTTCTTTAAATTTTTTACTTTTATGATTGGTTCTTTTTCTTTAGGAATCGCCATTTGAAGCCCCCCTCTTCAAGGAAATTTCTTGATAATGCCAGCATCTTACCTTATGTGAGTCTGTTACTTCCTCAAGTATTGGAGCTTCATTTCTACATTTTTCTGTTGCAAATTCACATCTACCCGCAAATCGACACCCTTGTGGAACTTGATGAAGAGATGGTACAGAACCATTGATTTCATGGAGTTCTTTTGTTCGATCACTATCCATGTTTGGCATTGATTTTAATAGGCCGATTGTATATGGGTGAAGTGGTTGATTGAACAAATCCTTCACATCTGTTTCCTCGATAACCTGACCGAGATACATAACGACAACTCGATCACATGTCTCTGCAACAACCGCTAAATCATGGGTAATCATCATAATCCCCATACTTGTTTTCTTTTGAAGATCTTTCATCACATCCAAGATTTGCGCTTGAATCGTTACATCTAATGCAGTCGTTGGCTCATCCGCAATTAACAGGGTTGGCTCACAACAAATCGCAAGGGCTATCATAACCCTTTGCCGCATTCCGCCTGAAAGTTGATGAGGGTAATCATGAACTCTTTGTTCAGGAGAAGGAATCCCTGTTAATCGCAGGACCTCAATCGCTTTTTGATAGGCGTCCTTCTTTGACATTTTTTTGTGTAATCTCAACGATTCAACAATTTGATCGCCAATTGTATAGACGGGGTTTAGTGAACTCATTGGGTCTTGAAAAATCATTGAAATTTCATTCCCTCTTATTTTTCTAAGGGATTTTTCAGATTCTGTTAAAAGGTTCTGATTATGATAGGAAATTGTTCCTTCATAATCAGTCAATTGGTCATCGTGTAATTTCAGGATAGACTCCGCAGTAACACTCTTACCGCAACCTGACTCACCAACAACCCCTAGTGTTTCACCCTGCTTTATATAAAAGGAAGCATCTTCAACAGCCGTTAAACGCCCTTTCTCTGTCCAGAAAGAAACTCTTAATTTATCAATCTGTAGTAAATAGTCGCTGTTCATGCTCTCCCCTCCTAATGGTACAAATTCTACAATTCTATTTTTTTACAAGAAGAAGTTTAAAAAGTCCGGTGAAGATGACACTGCTATATCGGAGCTTCGACTAAGTGCCGACACGTCCTGTGTCGAACGTCGAAGTCACCACATCCTGTGGAAGCTCGTTGGCTTGCTTTTGCGTTCCTCACGTATTAAATGCATACGTTCCGGTACTCAAAGCTGCGCCGCCTCGAACTTTTCGACGCACAGGATGTGCTAGTGTCGACAATGCCACAGGACGTGGCGTTTTTGTCGACGTGGTCCTTTTCATCCTCCTTTTTAAACACTCACTTTAAAGACTCTTTCTTCGCTTTGCATGGACAATTTTTGGATCCATTATATCTCTAAGACCATCACCTGCAAGGTTTAATCCAAGAACAAGGAGGACGATGAAACTACCCGGAAATACGGTCATCCACCATGCCTTATAGATTACGCTTTTCCCATCAAACAATATATTTCCTAAGCTTGGTTCTGGCGCTGGAATCCCTGCACCCAAGAAGCTTAATGAAGCTTCTGTTAAAATGGAAACAGCAAATATAAAGGTTGTTTGAATAATAACCGGCGAAAGTACGTTGGGAATGGTGTGAATAACTAGTATCCTCCATGTACTTGCCCCTTGTGCCTTTAGTGCTTCAATATATGTTTGCTCCTTTACCACTAATGCCGCGGATCGAACTACCCTTGCGATGGAAGGAATATAGACAATCACGAGAGCAATCATCACGTTTACTGTATTTGGTCCTCTTACAGCCACTATTGCCATTGCTAAAAGAATAGAAGGGAAAGCATACAGACCATCGACTATTCTCATTAGAATATGATCAAGCACATTAAAATAAGCAGATAATAGGCCAATCACTAAACCAATAATCCCCGTAATAATTGCAACTGAAAGACCAACTATTATAGATACCCGTATTCCATAAAGGACCCTTGTAAATAAATCTCTACCAAAGTTATCTGTTCCAAACCAGTGCTCTCCACTTGGTGGCTGGAGTCGGTTCTGTGGATTAATTTCATAAGGGCTAAATGGTGCTAAAACCGGTGCTAAAAGAGCAATGATGGTTAATATCGAAATGATGATTAAACCAGTAAGGAGCATATTGTTAGATAAGACCCGTGTCCAATTACGTTGTTTTTTTACGAAAAGAGTCGATGGCTTGCTTACTTGTATTTCACTCTTCATGTAATCTCCTCATTTTCTCTGATTTAAGCGAACTCGCGGGTCAACCACGCCGTAAAGCAAATCAATCACTAAATTTAATAAAACGTATGTTACAGTGATCATTAAAACTGTTCCTTGAATAACAGGAAAATCTCTTCTCTCGATTGAGTTAACAATTAATTGTCCAATTCCAGGAATATTAAATACAGTTTCAACAACAGCTGCACCTGTAATTAACGTTCCAAAGCTTTCCCCGATGACGGTTAAGATTGGAATAAATGCACTACGGAGAGCATGCTTGAAGGTAATTTTGTTTGGATGTAACCCCTTGGATTTAGCCGTTTTTATATAATTGGTTTTCATTACATCTAGCATCGAAGACCGCGTCATTCTTGCAATTAACGCAGCTTGCATCATGCCAAGGGCTATTGCAGGTAGGATTAGATAACGGAGATGTTCCCCCAACCCATCACTTAAAGGACGATAGCCTGCAACAGGAAGCCATTGCAATTGAACGGAAAAAATTAAGATTAAAAATAAACCTACTAGAAAGCTAGGTACTGAAATACCAAAGAGAGATATTCCCATAACTGCCTGATCCATGAAAGTGCCTCTCTTTTTTGCTGCCAAGACACCAAGAACAAGAGCCACAATAATCGCAATTATTTGCGAGATGATGGCCAATGATAAAGTCGGTCCTAAATATTCAAAAAACGCTTGTGTTACTGGCATTTTCAGAAAATAGGAATCTCCTAAATCACCTAAGATAGCCCCTTTGAACCACAGGATGAACTGAGTATAAAGAGGTAAATCAAAGCCGAGTTCCTCTCGTAACTCGGCTTTGGTCTCTTCTGAAGCTTCATCTCCAAGAAGCACAGTAACGGGATCACCTGGTGTCAGATGGGCCAAGAAAAAGACTACTATGGCAACTACCAGCAATATGGGAAGTAATGAAAATAATCGTTGTACAATATACTTTAGCAATTTATCATCATCCTTTATTTATGAATGAAGGCGATCTAGCTTACCGCCTTCATCGCTGGAGCTTCACCTTATTCACTCTTACTGACATTCCATAAGATTGGGCCAATTAGATTTTTATAACCCTTTACATCATCACTTACCGCTACTAAGTCTTGGATATTACCAACCTTAGCCACCGGTAAGTAATTCCAAACCTCTGTTTGAAGCTCATCAATTAATGGTTTTGCATCTTCAAATGATGAAGCTGATTTAATATCTACAAGTAATTGGTCAATTTTTTCACTATTTGTCCAACCAGGATACTCTGCTTTAGAATCCAGGAATGGATTTTGGTGAATCGTTGGTCTAACGGCAAATGTCATGGCAAACATATCAAAGTTATTTGGATCTACTCGTCTTTCTTGAACTGTTGGCCAGTCATATACATCTAACTTCGCTTTTATACCAATGCTTTCAAGAACTTGTTGAGCAACCACAGCTAAATTGTACTGGTCGGTGTAGTCTTTCGTTGCTAATATAACAATTTCCTCACCGTTATAGCTTGATTCCTCTACTAA
The DNA here is from genome assembly GCF_059759275.1 of Ferdinandcohnia sp. GQ5. Taxonomy (NCBI): domain Bacteria; kingdom Bacillati; phylum Bacillota; class Bacilli; order Caryophanales; family Bacillaceae; genus Ferdinandcohnia; species Ferdinandcohnia sp. GQ5. The sequence goes on along the minus strand of NZ_JCAXEW010000012.1, from coordinate 103,914 downwards.
CTTTTTAGCCTTTTCAATGTCACCTATATTATATTTTTCCTTCGCAGCATCACTATGCCAGTTAACCTGGTTTGGTAATGCAAGACCAGAATCTAATGTGTAGAAACGATCATCACTATAAGCAGCAATCATTGCTTCCTCTGCATTAAGAGCGGTATTAAACGCTTCTCTTAATTTCAAGTCAGAAAATGGACCTGACTTTTTGTTAAATACATAGGTAGCAATTCCACCTTCGTCAAATACATTCGTTACACCATCAGTTGATTCAATTTGATCTGCACTGTCAAACGGAACTTCAAATGCAATATCATATTGGCCGGTTGTAACACCTGATACCCGTGTAGATTCATCTGTGACAATGCGGAAGTATACATCTTTTACAAGCGCTTCTTTCTTTCCTCCAAGACCACTGCTTTCGTCTTCTCTTGCTACGTATTCATCAAATCGTGTTAAGTGAATATGTTGATCAACTTTCCATTCTTCAAGCTTAAATGGACCTGTACCGATATATTCTGTTAATCCAGTATCACCAGCCGCTTCAACTGATTCTTTTGGAACAATTGCTGGGAACGGAGCTGCATCAGCCAGTACAAAAGGAACAATTAAAGACGGCTTATCAATATGCAATTCTACAGTGTACGGATCAACCTCAACAAATTGTGCACCACTTAAGTTTGCTTTACCTTGAGTCGATGTTTTCATCCATTTTTCCATAGAAGCTACAACATCATCTGCTTTCATTTCTTCTCCATTATGAAACTTTACACCTTGTCTTAGTTTAAATGTGTATGTAAGACCGTCATCACTTACTTTGTATGATTCAGCCAACATCGGAACTACTTCATAGTTCTCATTAAGTGTCAAAAGCTGTTCAAATATTTGTCTTGCTACGTCTCTTGTTGATTGATTTGTTGTTAAATGTGGATCTAAGGTTTGTAGATTTGTAGGATATGCGATATTTAATTCTGCATCCTTATTAATTGTCGCCTCTTTTGAGTCAGAGCCTGATTTTGAAGCTTCATTATTACCACATGCTGCAAGAAAAAGAAGTGCACTTAGTAATAATACTGAAATGAGTTTTGTTCGTTTTTTCAATGTCATTACCCCCCGATGATATGTAATCTTGTACGTTTAGTACTGCTACTACTCTTTTAAGCTTTTTTATTTATCTTATAAGAGAGATTTATCAAAAAATTAATTCCTACTAAACATATACGATTTAACTATTTTATTTCGCCCATGTCAAGTAAAAGGGATTACATTTATAAGAAGCATTATTTACCAGCTTTTCAAAGCATAAAAAATGCACACGTTTTTGACACGTGTGCATTTGCATATAGAAAAAAATCCTTATCGGTTATCTACTTTTTCAGGATAGAGGTCGTGGTTCATCAAACGAAATTGTGCCATTTCCTCATATTTCGTACCAGGTTTCCCATAATTACACCAAGGATCAATCGAAATGCCCCCGCGTGGAGTAAACTTGCCCCATACCTCGATATAACGTGGATCCAATAATTTAATAAGATCATTCATAATGATGTTCACGCAATCTTCGTGAAAATCACCATGGTTTCGGAAACTAAATAAATACAGCTTTAAAGACTTGCTTTCTACGATTTTCTTATCTGGAACATACGAAATGTACATCGTTGCAAAATCCGGCTGATGTGTCAGTGGGCAAAGACTCGTAAACTCCGGACAATTGAACTTCACGAAATAATCCCGGTCTGGATGTAAATTATCAACAGACTCTAACACCTCTGGTGCGTACTCAAAACTATATTTTGTATTTTGATTTCCAAGTAATGTTAAATCTTTCAATCCTTCTTCATGACTTCTTCCTGACATGAAAAAACCTCCCTGTAAAATGTTGTCCCAACATCTTAACCTTCTATTATTCTTTTCAAACTAAATTGGACAAACATATAAAAAGCCACGTCCAATATGGACATGGCATCATAGTCATGTATCCATAGTTTTTTATAGAGGGTTATGAGCTATGAACCTCTCTCGATTAAACCAAGTATCTTCCCATATAATATAAGACCCCCCCAAAATCGTCAAGCATGGTGGGTCACAGGGACAGGTCCCTTGTCCCACCAATTTTTGGCAGGGTACAAGAGACAAGAGCCTGTATCCTCATTTTGCTTTTCTTGCCGCCTGCTGAATGGGATCCCAAACACCATTGTATGGTGGTGCATATGCTAAATCTAAATCCATTAATTCATCAATAGACATACTGTGAAAGAGGGCCGTGGATAGGACGTCAATTCGTTTGTCTACGCCATTCTCGCCAATAATTTGTCCCCCAAGAAGCTTGCGGGTTACTTTATGGTAGATTAATTTCAAGGACATCTTCTTTGCATCCGGATAATAGCCCGCAATGTCTCGCGCACGGATTGTGACAGAAGCAGTTGGCATATTCAACCTCTCCGCTTCTTTTTCTGATAGCCCGGTTCGACCAAGTGTTAAATCAAAAAACTTGATAATTGATGTCCCAACTACGCCTTTAAAGGTTTTATGTAAATTGACCATATTCAAGCCAGCGATCTGCCCCTGCTTGTTGGCATGAGTACCAAGAGGAATATAATCATCCCGCTCCTTGATTCGGTGATACTGTGTTGCGCAGTCACCCGCTGCAAAGATATCATCCAGATTTGTTTGCATATTCGAATTTACTTGGATCGCTCCCTTTATTCCTGTTACAATTCCCGTACCATTAATAAACGCTGTATTTGGCTTCACTCCTACGGCAATTAAAACCAAATCTGTTTTGACACTGCCTTTATCCGTTTTTACGGATTCAACAAAGTTATTTCCAATAAAACCTTCTACTGATTCACCAAATCTTAGTGTTAGATTATGTTTCTTTGCCTCTTCGTGAATGAGTTCAGCAAGATCTCGATCAAAAATTCCAGCAAGCTGATCATTTCTTTCAATGATGGTGACGTTTTTTCCTATTTCCGAAAAGCTTTCTGCCATTTCAAGACCTATATAACCACCACCGATGATTGTTACGTCTTTGACATCACGGAACCCCTTGTATACATAATCTAAAATTTCTTCAGTATCTGGTATTGTTTTTAGCGTGAAGACGCCTTGAAGTGAACTTCCTTCCCAATTTGGGACAACTGGACTGGCACCCGTCGCAATTAGCAAACGGTCATATGCTTGTTCAAAGTTTTCTCCCGTGGACAGGTTAATTCCTCGTACAACCTTATGTTTCGCATCAATGCTCTTCGCCTCATGAAATACCCTTGCATCAATCTCATACTTTTCTATGAATTCTTGTTGTGTTCTTGCAATCACCTTGTCTGTGGACTCAATCTTCCCACCTATTACATAAGGCAACCCACATTGACCATATGAATAGATTCCACCCTTCTCGAACACAGTAATCGAATTCCCTGAGCTATTCCGTACAATTTGCATAGCAGCACTCATTCCCGCTGCATCGCCACCAATAATAATATATTTCATCAATATCCCTCCACTCTAGTATTTTCCTTCCATCCGCCAGTTTTATGTAGAGCAACGCTCCTATTCCTTGGGACAAGGGTACAGAGTCCCAGACCAACATTTACACCGTCTATATGTTACAATTATAGGTGTAATAACGCTTTCAACAAGGAGGAATGGAATTGAATAAAACAAAGTTGATTGTCCAAGAATCATTAGATGCATTAATGAAGGATGACACGTTTATTCCAGAGTTATCTGGGGAAACCCGTGAGCAAGCTTTTACCTCACTAGCCTCAATACTATCAACCCCGAATCATGTTCATAAGTCTTTTTTAAGAATCCCGTTAGAAAATGGTCAGGTGGTTCGTATCCCAGCCTACCGTGTCCAGCATAATAATGCGTTAGGTCCTTATAAGGGTGGAATCCGTTTTCACGAAACAGTCAACGAAGATGAAGTAATTAACCTTGCTTCTCTGATGACATTAAAGAATGCACTTCATGACGTTCCTTTTGGTGGAGGCAAAGGCGGACTCGTTATCAATCCTAGAACACTTTCCGAAAAAGAACTACATCTAATTTGCAAAAAATATGTTCGTTACTTTTCAGATAGTCTTGGTCCTGATAAAGATATTCCAGCACCAGATGTTGGTTCAGGTGAACGCGAGATGGATTGGATGATGGCAGAGTATAAAAGCATTCGACCTGGCACACCCTATCGCGGGAGTTTTACCGGAAAGAGCGTGGTTAATGGTGGTTCATTAGGACGACGAGAAGCTACCGGGAAAGGCGTCTATTTTACGTTCCGATATCTATTTCATGATTTTCTTCAAAATCAAAAGAGTCTACTTACGAAAACTGATAATGTGTTTTCAAATACAGTGGTCAAATTTGAAAACCAAGCCATGAGGCTCGCGGTGCAAGGCTTCGGTAATGTTGGCTCTGTCGCAGCTCTAGAGGCTTATCAATGTTCTCATTTACAAAATAAAGTTGTAGCTGTTAGTGACCGGAATGTTACTTTATTTAATGAGGACGGTTTAAACATCCCTTCTCTTGTAAAATTCACTAAGAGCAATAAAGGGGATCTCCCTATTTCTGATAAGGAGCTAGCTGCAGCTGGTGTCAAGGCTGAAATTCTTGACCGAGAGGCTATCCTTTATTTAGAAGTAGATACTCTGATTCTCGCTGCTTTAGAGGATCAAATCCATAAGAATAATATGGAGAAAATTAAAGCACCTATTATTTTAGAGGGTGCGAATGCCCCTATAACACAGGAAGCAGACAATTTCTTAAGTAAAAAAGGTGTCCTGATTATACCGGACATTCTTGCAAACGCAGGTGGCGTTATCGTTTCTTACCTAGAGTGGCTACAGGGTCGTGAAACACAATTTTATTCCGAGGAAGAAGTGTTCAGTCAGCTATTGAATAAAATGAAGGCAACATTGGATGCAATCTTACCGACCTTCTTTGGGGACTCATTCACCCTGCGTCAAAACTGTTATATTCATGCCGTCACAAGACTATCTACTGTCCTATATCGACAGGGAAAATTATATTGAGATTAGTTAATGCGGTAGCCCGTGGGCTACCGCTTTTATTTTGTGGGTCAGAGGGACAGGTACAGTGTCCCTGTAAAAATATGGTGGGACGCGGAACCTGTCCCTGTGTCCCTAAAACGCTCCAGAACCGCCTCCGCCACCACCGGTTCCACCACCGCCTGTGCTGCTCGAACTGCTGCTTCCACTTCCAATGAGTTCATTGGCAGAATCAAAGTGGGTTGAGGCATTTGGTCCAACATAGCCAAATGAGGCTACTGAATAAGGATAAAAACCAGTGCTATTATTGTAATAAGGCTTAGTGATTGCGGATATCAGATCCTCGTTCTGCTTTTTCATTTCCTTGTCTCCCATACCAAATCCGTAAATATAGGCACGCATCTGGTCATCTTCTGACCATTTTTTCCATTCATCCGATGACAATGTTTTGTATCTCTCTTTGAACAGTAACCATTCATGGTAAATTCGCAAACCATCTATATTTTTTGGTCGATAAGCAATCAAATAGATGATGATTCCTCCAAACAAAATCAAATCCAAAACAAACCAAGAAAATAACTCATACATTGGGAACAAGATTAAAAATGGAACCAGTAAAATGCTTAACAGCCCAAGAACCAATTTGAACTTTGATTTATCCTCATAGAGATTGCGTTCCTTAATTTCGTTTCGAATTGACTCGCCCCATTTCAGTTGGAAGCCTGAGTAACTATCAGAGTTCTTCTTGTTTTTTGAATAATCTTCTAGGTCTTTAAAACTAAACTCCCCATTTTGGCCGATTTTTTCAAATAACCACTCCATTAAGATGTTCTCATGTGGCAGTGCCCCGGACTGATTCATAAGCTGAAATTTTTCATCCGTCACCTGTCTAACCATTTTCTTTCTCACCAAATCCAATAACGCAGCTGCCATCGACTGCCCTTGCGGTAAATAATTGTAGTTAGTAAAACGGATAGTTGCAGGCAAGCTAAGATCCTGTTTCGGGAGTGCACCCGGATTTGTCATCTCCCTTTTTACCATAGCTAACTTTGCTCGACCTTCCATCCGATTTCGAATCATTATGATCAAAAAGACTAATGCCAAAAGCGGTACTAACACAATCGCTACCTTAGATAGAGTGTCTTGTGTCTCTGTCCATTCCTGCGCTTCTGCAAGTAGTTCATTTTTGGCATTCATAATTTCTGCTTTCATCGGTTTATCAGAGGTTACATAGCCTGCTCCAGAAAAAAGATTTACATCATAAGCAATTCGAATATCTCCATTTGTTTCACTCGGAACCTCTCCGAACTGATAGACAACAGAGCCGTCCGATTTCACAGTTTCCTTTTGAAATGCCTCATCATACCCGAAGGCAATCACGTCGTTTGTTGATTGTGGCGGACGAACTGTGATAACGAGGTTTTCATAAGTTGCCTCATTCCGACTATCAAAAAATGGCCAATAAAATTGGGCTACATCCTCGTAGATTTCTAAGCCCTTTTCAATCGTATAGGTAAGTGTGACTGTTATTGTCTCGTCCTCACCCTTACGATAAATTTTATAAAGTTCATCTTCCTTTTTTACTCGTAACTCCGCTCCATTTTCAGTAGCGGAAAAGTCCTTAATCGTACTTCCTTCCTTCGGGATGACAGTCCTTGTTATCCCGTTAAACTCACCATCAAATTCATATGTATGTGTTTCTGTTACGTGAACAGTACCATCATCCTGCAACTGCGCATCCATTTTTACATCATTGATCCAAAAATCGACCGCGAAACCTTGCATCGGAAAAAGTAAAAGGAATACTAGTAATAATATGATGCCTCCCATTTTTGCACGCATGCCGTCCCCTCCTTCATACTTATGAATACGAATAAACACCCCATATGGTTTCAAACTAACGTGGTATACTATTATCAAATTCCTTTTGGCGTATTTGCCGCCCGATTTTTCAAGCAAACTCGAATCCTTGAAAAATCGTGGCATCCGCCGGAGGCTTTACCTTTATTCATTAAGTTTGAACCTCCACTATGAATTAATTCTCTAACTGTATGAAACGGCATGAACGCTGAATAAAGTTAAAAAGGAGAAAATAAATGCCTGATATAAAAATTGTCTTTCTTGACATAGACGGAACGATTTTGCGACCGGACGATACCATTGAAGAATCCACCAAGGAGGCGGTTACCCACCTTCAGCAAAATGGAATTGAAGTATTTCTCGCGACTGGTAGACCGCTTCATGAAATAACGGATATTGGAGATGAACTTTCAATTTCATCCTATATTGCATATAATGGTGCTTTTGCCATTCATCGTGGTGTAACACTGTTTAATGAACCACTTCCAGCTAGCTTAGTTGACAACCTTTTACATACGACCAAGGAAAATAATTACGATATTGTTCTATATACTCAAAATAAAAATATCTTCACTAGCATGGATTCTAAGATTGTAAAAGAGTTCATCGAAACCTTCCATCTAAGGAAAAATGCGCTATACGATGACACTGAAAAAGACGAAATTCTAGGTTCGACGATTATTACGAATGAGGAACATTCAGAAAAATGGTTCGAACATATCGATGGGATTCACCTCTCCTCGGTTAATGTGGATGGTATGAGAACATGTCACGATGTCATTCGTGATGAAGTAAACAAAGGGGTTGCCGTAAAAGCTGTGTTAGCTTCACTTCACATATCAACTGAACAAGCGGCTGCTTTTGGAGATGGCATGAATGACAAGGAAATGTTGTCAGCAGTCGGTTCTGGATTTGCCATGGGAAATGCCAATCCCGATTTATTTTCCTATGCAAAATATAAAACAACGGATGTCGAGAATTCCGGCGTATACAACGGATTAAAACAGCTAGGGCTAATTGAATAAATGAAAAGACTAGGATAAATAGATCCTAGTCTTTTTTGCATATAGTTAAACTTTCACACAAAATGTTTACTTTTATACAAACAACCAGATAAAGTGTTTGACTTTTAGCTGGGGACACTATAAAATTTTGATTAAAAGATAAACACTTTTCAAAAGTGTTTGTTCTATATCAAACGTTGAACGGATGTGTTTAAGTAATGGATATGTCGGAAAATTTTTGGAATGCCTCACTAGATGAACTTAAAAAGGGGTATATCCAAGAGTTAGATTCATATGTCTGCCTTTTATGTGGCGAGAAAATAGAAAAGGGGGTCATATATCCTCATGAAAAAGTTCTTTATGAGGCGGAGAGGTATATGCGTCTTCATATCGAAGCGACCCATCAATCTGTGTTTGATTATTTAATCGAACTTGATAAAAAACTTACGGGTCTTACGGACCATCAAAATCAGCTGCTTCGTCTTTTCTACCAAGGAAAAAGCGATAAAGAAGTTCAAGCCGAAATGGGGATCGGCAGTACTTCTACAATTAGACATCATCGTTTTGCATTGAAAGAAAAAGAACGCCAAGCTAGGACCTTCTTAGCCATCATGGAGCTATTAAAAGAAAAAGATCAACACGCACCAGCCTTTGTTCCCCCTCATAAAACAGCGACAATGGTTGATGATCGATATGCTGTTACAGAGCAGGAGCAACAAGAAATCATTGAAAAGTTTTTACCAGAAGGGATAAATGGTCGACTACTAAAATTCCCCCCAAAAGAAAAACAAAGACTGATTGTTTTGCGAGAAATAACAAAACAATTCGATAGTAACATCACATACACAGAAAGAGAAATCAACCAGATATTAAAAGGTTTGTATGATGATTATGTATTGATTCGAAGATATTTAATTAGTTATGGATTTTTAGAACGAAAGAAAGATGGCAGTCAATATTGGCTGAAACAATAAGAAGAAAGTGAGTGTCTACTATGGATCGAAAGAAAGTATTGAAACAGCAATATAAAGAAACGCCAATTGAAGCTGGTGTTTATCAAATAAAAAACAACCAAAATGGGAAGCTTTTCATCGGAAGCACGAGAAACTTTAAAACTTTAAACGGGTTAAAGTTCAGTTTAGAATCAGGTTCAGCCTCACCTACGAACCAAGCGCTCCAAGCAGATTGGAACCATTACGGCGCAAGTGCATTCAGTATTGAGATACTAGAAAAACTCAAAAAGAAGGACGATCCCTATTACAATGAAAAAGAAGCATTACAAGAACTCGAAAACAAATGGTTAGAACACTTCCAACCATACGGGGAACGAGGATACAACAAGAAAAAATAATGGGACACAGGGACAGGTCCGTTGTCCCTGTAAAAATACGGTATGGCGATACAATCCTATTTCCCAAATATTTGTTGTCACATAAAAAGAGCTTGAGTCGGGTGGTGCACCCCAGAAGTTAGAGTTGAAAATCTAACTTTGTGGGGTCACCACCTCACCAAGCTCTTTTTTTCATTTAGTTACGGAATGTGATGAGATAATCTCCTCATCATCAATGGTATCAAATACTTCAATGAAGAGATAAGTAGGCTTTTCATTTGTTTAAACGCCGCTTCTAATTTTGGAGAGATTACCTTATGTGCGGATTTGGCATCTTGTTTGGTATCCCAATAGTTTACTTCATTATATTTACCAGGAGTATCATCAAAAAAATAGACATTCCCTCTATAATGATGAGGATTTCTTTGGACCTACAGTCGCGGTTTCCCCTTCATATCCACGATGAAGAGGATTTCTCTGGGGCTACCGTCGCGGTTTCCTCTTCATATCCCCGATGAAGAGGATTTCTCACGATTTACCGACTTGGTTTCCCCTTCATAACCCTGATGAAGAGGATTTCTCACGATTTACCGACTTGGTTTCCCCTTCATAACCCCTATGAAGAGGATTTCTCACGATTTACCGACTCGGTTTCCCCTTCATCACCCCGATGAAGAGGATTTCTCACGATTTACCATCGCGTTTTCCTCTTCATATCCCCGATGAAGAGGATTTCTCACGATTTACCGACTTGGTTTCCCCTTCATATCCCCGATGAAGAGGATTTCTCACGATTTACCGACTTGTTTTCCCCTTCATAACCCCCATGAAGAGGATTTCTCCTGATCCACCGACTCAATTTCCCCTTCATAACCTCAATGAAGAGGATTTCTCACGATTTACCGACTCGGTTTCCCCTTCATATCCCTGATGAAGAAAATTTCTATGGATCTACCGTCGCGTTTTCCTCTTCATATCCCCGATGAAGAGGATTTCTCACGATTTACCGACTCGGTTTCCCCTTCATAACCTCGATGAAGAGGATTTCTCACGATTTACCGACTCGGTTTCCCCTTCATAACCCCCATGAAGAGGATTTCTATGGATCTACCGACTCGGTTTCCCCTTCATAACCTCAATGAAGAGGATTTCTCCCGATTCACCTACTCGGTTTCCCCTTCATAACCCCGAAGATTTGGATTTCTCCCCATCCACCTACTCGATTTCCCCTTCATAACCTCAATGAAGGGGATTTCACTAATCCTGTAAAAAAATGGTGGGACGAGGGACCTGTCCCTCTGTCCCACCTATTTGTTATGTACGGCCTCTTTTTGTTCGGTTTGTTCGGGTTGCCAGCCTTTGGATACGTCGACCCATTGTTTTGCTTCGGAGTATTGGAATAGTTCGTCACAGGTTAGTTCAATAGCAGAATTGATACTGCCGCATGCTGGAAATACGGTCGTAAAGCGTTTTAAGGACTCGTCCAAGTAAACGTCAAGATTGTTTGCCAAGCCAAACGGGCATACACCACCTATGACATGTCCGGTTTGTTCGACTACTTCTTCTGCAGACAGCATTCTTGCCTTAAACCCAAAGGTATTTCGAAATTTTTTATTATCAATTTTCGCATCCCCTGCTGCTACAACTAAAATGGCAGCATCCTCTTTTCCCCGAAAGGAAAGAGTTTTTGCAATCCGTTCAGGGGCAACGCCGATTGTATCAGCAGCCTGATCAACGGTTGCACTTACAGAATCAAACTCCATCACATCTTTTTCACGGTTCCACTTTTTGAAATGATCTTTTACACTCTCAAGTGACATTTAGTTTCATCCTTTCTTCGAAGTTTATTCTATTAATTTAGCATACAATTTGAAAAAGTCACAAAATATGCTCTTCCATTTAAAAATAGCTTGGAAACTAGCCCAAGCTACTTATTCTAATATTCGGTTGTAATTATTGGTGTTCCAATCGTTACGTCGATTTCATTTTTATCTGTATCTGCTCGTAAGCCTAGTTGAAGATTAATTTTTTCTTGTTTTGCTGTTAACAATTCAGATTCGAAAACCTCCGAGTAAGCTGATACCGACACAAATTTCTTTTCTTGTAGCTGTTCCACCATCTTTGCATTCACATCTCCAACCATCTTCTCGGCTACCTCATCTAATTGGTTTGATTTGGATCTCATAACACCGGAGACTGTATAAAAAGTATTTCTTTCCACGAAAGTTTCACTCACCCATTCAACATGGTCTGCAGTAAGCTGATTCCCTTTTGCTTCATTCGTGATAGCGATTTCGTATTTATCATTGGATTTATAAGCTTTTAGCTTAATTGACTCCGTAATTCCGTTATCATTTTCTTTTAATCCTTGCCAAACATAATGGCTGTTTTCTTCTTTAAGAATGCTTTTCCACTTATATGAACCATGATCACTCATGAATTTTTCAATCTGTTGTTTCATTTCATGTACATTATTTGCTTGTCCAACCTTATCTCGAGATAAGGCCATCCAAGATGAAATTTCAATTTCATTTTTATCGGCAATTTCTTTTATATCCACTAAATCGTTTTTTTGAATGATTTCTTCCTGATTATTATAAAATCCTGCTAAAATTCCCAACGATAAGATTAATGCAATTGTCATTTTCATTTTGTCCCTCACCTCCTTAACAAGGATAGCCAGGGTGATTAGGTTCTATACCTGAAAATCTAGTAATCTTAAAAATCGATTAATTTTCTTTTAGCTGTTTTACTTTTTATATTTTTAGTACAATCTAAAGATGAGCCTAAGGAGGTGTTATCTTTGAAATCAATTACTGTTTCATTTCATAAAGAAGATGCTGTTGAAGCAATGAAAGTCGGTATCCTCGAGGAAGACGATTTTAACCGTGTGACTGAAGGTGGTACGCGACACTTATTTGAGCTTGACACAAATATTGGTTTTTTTGTCTTTTTCGATGGTGCGGATGCCGAGGGAAATATACATTATCTTGCCCTGCAGTATGAAGAAGATAGTGAAGAACCTACATACTGTTTCTCATTTGAGCTTAAGGACTTTTATGAATTTATGGCATTGTACCTTAATGACCTTGAGTTTTCAGATGAAGAATCGGAAGACGAAGAGCAAGAGTATGGACCCATCCATCACCTCGCTCACCTGCTATATCATATCGTTGAAGATGCAAAACAAGCGTAAAAGGAAGGCCACAGCAATGTGGTCTTTTTTCCTTTTCAAACAGCTGAAAATATGAAAAAATAGATATATAGAAAATAATGTAAAAACCAAGGTTGGTGATTATTTGTTTGTAGATATCTTTTTTTCGATTGTTTTCATACTTGGTGTGTATTATTTGATTCAATACAGAATCAGTATTAAAAAGGCAGTCGATTTTTCAAAAGAAGCCCTTTACCCGCAAACGGAAGAGGAGTTCCGTGGCATCCTTATCCCGAATGAGTTTAAGGAAATGGAGCCCCTTTCTAAATCAACAAGATCTTATAAAATTGTCAAATGGGGAACGACTGCTATAATCATCGTTCTCATAGGGCTATTAATTGTTATTCTTACAACAGATTACTTAGGATCTTCCTTTTTTTCATTGGCATATTTCTTTTTTGCACTCATTAGTGCAGTTCGCCACCGTGGAAACCTCTTTTTATTACCAAAAGGTATTATCCTTCAGGGCCGATATTTTTCTTATAGCCGAGTCAAGGAATATGAAGTCGAGCGAATTGTCCGTTGGCATGATTTGTACGGGATTGAAGACCGATTAAATTTTAGCTATAAGTTAACGATTAAGGTAAAAAGTATTTTTCCATTCCTCAATTTCGTTGTTGTTGAAAATGAAGAACATCTTGATAAAATCATTGAATTACTTGAGACAAACGGCATTCCCGGAAAAAGAAAAGCAGACCAAACGCAACAAACAACTCCAACTATTTCATCCAAATCATAATACACGAGGCCTTGTAGCCTGGTGTATTTTTATTCCTCTTAACAGAGGATTGGCTTGTTGGACCACAGGTACAGACTCTTTTCCTTCGTTAATTAATATGATGAATGTACGTAGTAAATAAGGAGGTATTCCTGTTGAATCATACCGTAAAACCTGGTGAAACACTGAATCAAATCGCCAGAGATTATCGGAAACCACTTTTTGAAATCATTCGAGCAAATCCTTCCATTAACCCCAATCTGATTTATCCAGGTCAATCCATTATTATTCCAGGTTTCCCAGACCCCTCAACAATTCCCTTTAAAATTGAGATTTCTACTCAGAACCGTCATTTACGCTTACTGAAAAATGGAGTCTTACAAAAACAATACCCAATTGCGGTTGGCCGTATGCTTCATTCCACACCTATCGGAAACTTTATCATCATCAATAAAGCCCCGAATCCTGGTGGACCGTTTGGGACAATGTGGATGAGCTTATCAAAAGAACACTACGGAATCCACGGAACCAATGACCCGAGCTCTATCGGTAAATTCGTTTCAAAAGGTTGCATTCGAATGTATAACCATGATGTTGAGGAACTGGCACGAACCATTCCAATCGGTACCCCTGTTTTCATACATCCTTGATTTAAAAGCGAGTCTCCAAGACACGAATAAATGTTCTGGTTTATGTTGATAATAGAATATATGTTCGTATATAATATAAGAAAGGAGATGATTACATGCGCGGGATTTTACAACGAGCCCTTTCTCAACACACACCAATCGAAATCATCTATATGTCTCAAAACGGCATACTTACACAACGCCTAATCAAGGTTTACGAAATCAATGAACATACCATCAAGGCTTATTGCTTGCTTCGTCATAAAAAAAGAACTTTTAAAATAGAAAGCATATTATCTGCAGATGTACCCAGGAAAAAAGGAGTTGTTAAGTTTGCAAATTAGAACACTACAAATGCGAATGGAGGACACCGAACAGGAATTACTTCAACAAATTGAAAAATATATGAAGAAATTCCACAAAGCTCCGACGATACGTGAACTTTCTAGACTCTGTACTTCGGTGAGCTCAACAAGCACAATTAAAGCATATCTGGATCGCCTTAAAGAAAAAGGAGTCCTGCATTATGAACCCAAAACACCACGATCCATCACTCTAAAAAAAGAACTACCCCAGGCTAAATAAGGGTAGTTCCTTTCTACTTTCTAGAGTTTTTCATCCACTTCTGAAGTATCGACATCTTCACCAAACCAGTCAACTAACTTTGCTTTTGCCTTTGCTTTGACATTGTCATCAATATGGATTGCCACTTGGAATAATGCTACACCTAAGGCACCTAAATCATCGGTAAAGCCGATACCTACTGCAAGGTCTGGAATGAGATCCACTGGAAAAATAAAATACCCCAACGCAGCAAGAATCGTCACCCTTGCTTTTGCAGGCAAATCAGGTTTTTGAAGGACATAATAAAGCAATAATGCCGTATATACGACTGAATGGCCCGCTCTTAATGCAAACTTTTTAAGTTTTTCCCAAAATTTATCGTCTGAATAATGCTTTTCCATTTCATCCATTTGAATCCCCCATTTTAAATGATCAGAATCCTTTACTACTATTGTACTACATAGGCGAATAAATGAATCATTGTACAAGCTTTAAAATTTCACTTTCCTTATCTTATGCCTGAAATCCATTTTTACACAAAAAAACCTAGCCAAAATGACTAGGTTAAAACGTTTTGATCAAAAACTTCTTTCAAGCTCATCTATCAATGAACCAACATAGGCAACTGCTTTCTTAATTGGTTCCGGTGTTGACATATCAACACCTGCAAGCTTCATCAACTCAAGTGGTTTCAGTGTTCCACCTGCTTTTAATGCAGATAACCAGCGGTCGACTGCGGGTTGGCCTTCCTCTTGAATCATTTGGGATGCAGCTGTTGAAGCAGTCAGACCAGCAGAATACGTATATGGATATAGACCCATGTAATAATGTGGCTGACGCATCCATGTTAAAGCAGCGAGCTCATCCATTACTACATCATCGCCCCAGAATGTCGACAGCAACTCTGTTTTTTGTTCACATAAAAGTTTTGCTGTAATCGGGGTTCCTTTATCAGCCAACTCATAGATACGACGTTGTAATTCACCTTCTAATATATGGGTAACGAAATTGTGGTAGTAGGTGCCTAATGATTGTAAAATCACCCAGCGCTTCATCCGTTCATCATTGGAATGCGAAAGAATATGTCTGCTCAACAGCATCTCATTCATTGTTGATGGCGCCTCGATAAAATAACGTGAAGGACGGTTGTTTGAGATGCGTTGATTACGCCCCGCTAGCACAAAGTGACCAGCATGTCCCAATTCATGTGCAAGAGTATACGTATTTCGCATGGAATTATTCCATGTCATCAATATATATGGGTGGGCTCCATACGGGCTCGAACAAAATGCACCCGATCGTTTCCCAATATTATCTGCTAAATCGACCCAACGATTATGAATGCCCTCTTCCATAATTTTACTATATTCCGGCCCCATAACCTGGATGGCATCAAGAACATACTTTGAAGCCTCCTCATACGTTACCTCTGGGTCAAAGTCTGGATCAAGCGGAGCCTTTAAATCACTATAATACATTTTTTCAAGCCCTAATACGCGTTGCTTTAATTTAGCAAGGCGTCGCATATGGGGTGCTAATTCCGTTTGAATGGTATGTAACTGATTATGGTACATTTCCTTTGTAACCTGTTGTTCATCAAGTAGCATATCTGTTACAGATTCATAACCACGTAAGCGCGCTTCAATGACTTGCTTTTTTACCTCTGTGGCTAATGTCGCAGCATAGGTATTTTTATATTTATCCAAAGTTTCAGCAAAAGCTGCAGAAGCCTTACGGCGCAATTCCGTATCAGGAGAATCCTCATATTTTGGGAATGAGTTAAAAGTAAGTGGATGTTCGATCCCATTATCCGTCTTAAATGCTGAAAACTGCATATCTGAAGTTTTGCTTCTTTGGTAAATCATATATGGAGAATCCATCACCTCACCAAACGCAGCTAAAACTTCCTCTGCATCAGGGGATAGTGTGTATTCCTTTGCCTCTGAGATATCCGATAACGTTTTTATGAACTCTTGTAATCCCTCTTCCTCTTTTATGTATGATTGGATGGTTTCTGATTCTAATGCAAGTAGCTCTGACTTTATAAATGATATACTCGCACTTACACTGGAGACCAAGGATGCGGCCCTGGCAGCATTTGTTTGATAAACGGAATTCGTACCGTCTACCGACATATGTAAATCTGCATAACTCACAACACGCATAATTCTTTCCTGAAGTGCGTCATTTGCTAATAAGCAATTAAGTAAGTTCTTAGCACTCTTCCCAACAGTCCCCTTAAATTGAGTTACGGTTTGGATGTCAATTTCAACAGACGAAAGCTCTCTCTCCCATGCCTCATCTGTTTCAAATAAATCTTGTAGGTTCCATGTTTGCTCAACAGGTACTTCTGAACGTAATAATGCCATTTAAATTTCCCCTCTCTTGTAAAATGTTTCGCAAATCGAAATATACATAAATTATATCGTACTAATTTAAAAAGTTAAAATATTTTCTAAAAGGACAAACAAAAATCAAGCTTTTACCCTTATCCAGGCAGAAGCTTGATTTCTAATAAATTAGCATTATTGATTCGTTAAATCTATGAAAAACTCATATGCTTCCTTATCCGTATATCCTTCATGCACAACCTTTCCCACTGCCTGAATCATTTCTTCAGGGTAATCTGATTGGAAAATGTTTCTTCCCATGTCAACTCCGGCCGCACCACCTTGGATAGAATTGTACGCCAACGAGAGTGCGTCTTTTTCAGGAACTTTCTTTCCACCCGCAACTACTAATGGTACAGGACAAGCAGATGCTACCTTATCAAAGTCCTCACAATAATAGGTTTTGACTATTTGCACACCAAATTCTGCTAACATTCTAGTTGCTAAGAGGAAAAATTGGGTTGTGCGTTCCATCTCCTTCCCGACAGCAACAACACCCATAGTTGGTATTGAGTACCTAGTTCCTAAATTGACTGCTTTATTTAGTTGTTCAATTGTTTCCTTTTGCCCCTCTGCCCCGATGAAGGTTTGGATGGCTATCGCACTTGCGTTCATTCGAATTGCATCCTCAATATCAACAACCATCGATTCGTGACTCAAGTCATCCTGCAATACACTTGAGCCTGAGGACGCCCGGAGTGCTATTGATTTATTAAAGGTTGGGGGGACACTACTTCTGATTGCCCCTCTAGTTCCCATTAAGCAATCAGCATAATTTGCTAATTTCGGAATAAGGATATCTAATCTTTCTAAGCCTGATGTTGGTCCCATAAAATATCCATGGTCGAAAGCCAACATGACTGTCTTTTGACTTTTAGGATTAAAAATTCTTGATAATCGATCTTTCATTCCCCAATCTAAATTAGCTGCTCCTTTCACATGAAAGTTACCATTATTGGCAAAAGGAGTTTCTTCTAAAAATTTCTTTGCAGCTTTGTTTCCAATTACATCAGCCATTTTTTCTTCCTCTCCTTACAAGATATCTAGAATCGTATCGATAGTAATAAGCGAAATTTTGTTATAAGGTTTTAGAAATCATAGTCTCCTGTATTATCCTTCGTGAATACGATTCTTTCAGGTAATACAATAATTCCGGAATCTTCTGCCTCGTACTCATAGCCTTGAACAGAATTTGGTTCTACTTTTACTTCCCCTAGTTCCGGAACATCTACAGTGTCACCTACTTTTAGTTCATTTCCTTGAGCTAAATAGTATGCAATGTAGACTGCGAGAGCCCCTTGGTCTTTTACGTCCCATAAACCGTGGTTTTCGATCGTATCATTTTCAATATACTGTCTCATAGAATTTGGAGATGCAAATCCAGTAATGATTACATCCTCCTTATTTAGTCCTTTATTTTGTGCCGCTTGTGCCATTGCAGGTAAAGCAGTAGAGTCAGGACAAATAATAATATCGATGTCAGGATATGAATCTAGAATACTTTCACCCACTTGGAGAGATTTTTGTTCATTCCCATCACCAAATTGTGTTGTTACAACTTCCCAGTTAGGATATTTTTCTTTTATATATTTATTCGCATAATCAACCCATGAATTCTGATCAGGCACAGTTGGACTTGAATAGAACCATGCAATCTGTTGTGCTTCATCGGGATTTTCAAGCTGACGTGCTGCCATGTCAACTAGCATTGCACCAAGGATGTCAGGTGTACCTTGATTGATATATGCAGTTCGATATTTCGGGTCAACATCTGAATCCCAAGTAACAACTTTAATTCCTGCATCTAATGCCTTTTGTAAAGCTTGATTTAATCCATCAGAGGTAACTGATGATATCGCAATTGCATCAGCACCACTATTGACCGCACTATTAATAATCTGCACCTGATTTGCAACTGTTCCCTCCGGTGCGCCATCATATTTCACCTTAAATCCTATCTTTTCAGCCATTTCTTGTGCACCGTCATTACCTGATTCAAAGAATGCATTCCCAGTCATTTTTGGAATAAAAACGACTTCAATGTCACTTGCATCTTTTTCTCCGCCAGAACCATTTTCTGTACTTTTGCCAGAATCTTCACCGCTACAGGCTGCTAATAACAATGTGGAAAGAGCCACTCCCGTTAATAGTTGAAAAAACTTGGATTTACGCATGTAGATTTCCCCCTCTGTCCTTTTTAATCGTTAAAAATCTTTTTACCTTGGACTTGAATCCTGGAACACCTAAGAATGCAACCGAAGTGATTAAGAGCAATCCTGTAGCTAAGCCTATATATTGTGTTTGAACTCCTCCCATTTGCAATCCTAGCTTTAAGAAACCAACAACTATGCTTGCAAGTGCAGTGCCGATAACACCCCCTTTACCTCCAGTTATTAATGTTCCTCCTAGGACAACAGCTGTTAAAATTGGCATTAAATACTCCGCACCAAAATCAGCTCGAGAACTTCCCAAATACGATGTTAAAATTACACCCGCAATACCTGCGCTTAACCCTGATAAAATATAAGTACTTGTAATAATCTTCCTAGTATCGATACCTGAATAATCCGCTGCGTTCTGATTAATCCCAGTTAAATAGACATATCTCCCATATCTCGTTCTATGAAGTAGAATATAGGCAATCACTAGTATTACAAGAAAGAGGATAACGGAATGTGGTATTCCAAGAATTTTTCCATTTGCTAGATTTATAAACTCTTGTGAAAATCCAGAAATTCCCTCATATGTGCTTGTTCCCGATAAACCAACTAATACAATTGCAATTCCACTATATAAAAGCATCCCGCCTAGCGTTATAACCATGGCCTGAACTTTGGCATATGCGATAAGTACTCCATTCAGCAAACCACAGAGTCCTCCAACTAGTACTGCTAATAGGGCGGCAATCCAAATATTCATTCCAACAAATTGTGCTAGCATACCTGTTACTACAGAAGTTAGCCCGATAATAGATCCCCCTGAAATATCGATACCACCTGTAATAACGACAAATGTCACAAAAAAAGCAATGATGGCAATTCCCACAAAGTCATTAAAACTATTTAGAAGTACATTTAGATTCCAAAATCTCGGGTTAATTAAACCAAATATAATAATTTCACCAACTAATGTTAGTAAAAGGATCAAATTCCACTTCGGTATTTTTTTCAGCATCCCAGACTTCACACCTCCTCCTTTAAAGTTAGCACTCTCGCATTTAACCTTTCCTTTTTCGCCTTCTTATTAGCTCTACGGAAAATGAGGACATCAACTACGACAATAACGATCAATAGCGACCCTGAGATTGTGGCATTCCAAAATGCTGGAACTTTTAAGAATACTAAAGCTGAATTAATTGAACTCATAATAATGGCTCCAATCGCCGCACCAACTACAGAACCTATGCCACCGCTTAAGGAGACTCCTCCAAGAACAGCAGCTGCGATTACCGTCATCTCTATCCCTAATCCCGCAGTGGTTGAAATAAAACCAACCTGACTTGCAAAGATGAGTCCAGCTAAACTAGCTGAGATTCCGCAAATGACAAATGATATGATTTTATACCTTATTACGGGTATTCCCATTAATATAGCTCCATCCTCGTTATCACCAATCGCCGAGAAGTACCTCCCTTTCCTACTATTTGACAAGTAAAGATGTAGGATAATAACGGCTAAAATCACGATAATTCCTAATAGATTCATTCCCAGTAGATTAATCTGTGAGATTTGCTTGAAATTTGCAGGAAGATTTTCAATCCATTTTCCATCTGTGTATATTACTTGTACAACCCTTACAATTTCCAACATACCTAGAGTCATAATGAATGAAGATATTTTTAGTTTTGTAACCCCTATTCCATTGACTAAACCGATTAAAGCCCCAATGAAAATAGCTACAATAATCGCTAGAAAGATGCTTCCTCCGTCCCTTACAATCACACCGCTTACTGCAGCACTAAGTCCTAAAGTACCTCCAACAGAGATATCAATTTCTCCTGTCAATAGAACGAAAGTTAATCCAACCGCAAGGACTATATATAGCAAACTATTTTTCACAGAATTTAGTATGTTTTCCAAAGCAAGAAAGTCAGAGTTAACTATACCTACCAGCAAAAAAATAATAATCAAGAAGATAATGGTTCTAAATTCCCTATACTTCGTTATGCCAGTGATTTTAGACATGCCTATCACTTCTTCCTTTATATGTTCCAAATGCAGCACTCATCACATTTGTTGCATTAATCTCATCAAATCCAAGACAGTCCGCACACGTACCACGATATATGGCATATATTCGATCACTAATTCTTTCAATTTCTTCTAAATCTGAAGAGACCAACAAAATCGAATATCCATGTTTTTTTAGTTGTGTGATAATCGAATAAATATCACTCCTCGCTGCTGCATCAATTCCCCTTGTAGGTTCATCCATGATGATAAGTTGTGGATTTGTAGATAAAATCCGTGCTATGATTACTTTTTGTTGATTTCCGCCAGACAATGATTTAATTTCTTCATTTTGGCTACTTATTTTAATGCTTAACTTTTTAACATATTCATTTGTAATTGCTTCTTCCAAATTTTTATTTAGGAAAAATCCCTGATTTTTGATTACCTGTGCTGTGATATTACTACTTACCGAACTAATTGAAAAAGTTCCGTTTAAAAACCGGTCCTCCGGAATATAGGCTAAGCCACTTTCAATTGTTTCGTTTGCTGGTAAGTCCGTAATATCCTTTCCATTCAAATAAACTTTCCCGCTAGTTATTTTATTAATTCCATATATAGCCTCTGCAATTTCAGTTCTACCTGCCCCAACGAGTCCCGCAAGACCGACTACCTCTCCCTTATAAACATCGAAACTTATATTTTTAAAACCATCACCACAAATATTTTGGACCTTCAGGATCGGCTCTTCTTTTTCACGACTTATGAACCTTTTCCTAAACTCTTCTTTACCATTTCGTTCGCTTTCTTCTGGTAACAATCCGTTAATTAACATTTCTTTTGTAAAGTCATGGATTTCTCCTTTTAATGTCACTTTACCGTCTCGAAGAATGACTGCGTGTGTCGAAATCTGAAAAACCTCATCAAGTCTATGAGTGATATAAAAAACACCTACACCATCGGCCTTTAACTTCTCAATTAGCTCGAATAAGCTTTTCGTCTCTGCAAATGTTAGAGAAGATGTTGGTTCATCTAAAATAAGAATCTTCGCATTCCTTAGCAGACCTTTTATGATTTCTACTTGTTGCTGCTCAGCAATTGACAATGAATTTGCAAATCTATTCAAATCAAGATCCCAACCTAGTTGGTGAATTAATTTCTTTGCCTGCTCCCTTACCACTTGTTTTTTCCTATTTAACCCAATTGTGAGATTTTGCTCAACTGACATATTTGGAAATAATAAAGGTTCTTGAGGCACCAAATAGATTCCTTTTTCGTGTGCAATAGAGGGATTAAACTGGTTCACCTTCTCACCACTTACCTCTATACTTCCACTATCCGCTTTATAGACTCCTGTAAGTATCTTCATCAATGTACTCTTTCCAGCACCATTTCCACCGATAATCGAGATTACTTCAGATTCATAAATTTCTAGAGAGACACCCTTAAGGACTTCATTTTGGTTAAAAGTCTTATAGATATTGTCTAGCCTAACAAGCCTTTTTTTCACTTCCATAAAAACCCCCCCATGCCTACAAATCTCTCTATTTTTGTAATCGCTTTCTTTTAACGGTTTTAGATTGATTATCAAATGCGCCTTGGCGTATTTGCGCCCGGTTTTTTTCGAGCTCGCTCGAAAAACTACCCCTGAAAAATCGTGGCATCCGCCGGAGGCTTTCACTTTATTCAGTCGGGGTTTAAACCCACCACTGATTGATACTCAAAATTTCATTCATCCCCCACTTATAGAAGTAGGGACTTCTGCTGAATAAAGTTAAAACATTTTATTAAGGCAGGATAAAATTATTCATTTTCATAATTATTAAAATTTTATAGACCATAGAACTTTTATATTACATATATATTCCCAGGCCCGAGATTATTCGCATAATAATAAAAGGATTTTTCTGTAAATGGTTTTTCATGAATTTTGGAAATAGGATGTTATGTTTGTATCATTTTTGAACATTTGTTGGCATATGAATAAATTGTATTAACCAAAAATATAGCTAAGAAGAGTGATTATGATGAACTATGAAAATGACTTAATCGTAAAAATTGCGTGGCAATATTATATTGAAGGTCTAACGCAGAATGAGATATCAGAATCTCTTAATTTATCAAGAATGAAGGTTATTAAATACCTTGAAAAAGCAAAAACAAACAATGTGATCCAATTTAAAATCAACCTGGAAGAAATTGAGAATCTTAGTCTCCAAAATAAGATTAAGAAAAAATATAATCTAAAGGATATCATCATTGTACCTACTTCAAATCAAAAGAATGTTGAAAGTTTAACGATTGCTGCTGCCCAGTATATTGAAGATCGAATTACAAGTGATACGATGTTAAGCATTGGTTACGGAGAAGCTGTATCTAGAACTTTAGGACATTTGCGTATCTCAACAAAATACAAAGTGACATTTGTTTCACTTTCTGGCGGTGTAAAGTTCTACATGCCTACCGCTATCGATACGAGATCAGACTATTATACGAACCCTAACTACAATCATTACATTGTTCCTTCCCCCTTAATCATTTCCTCTAAAAATATTGCAGAGCATTTACGAAAGGAACAATCAGTAAGCAAAATATTAGATATGATACCATATACGAATTTAACAGTAATCGGAATAGGCGCTCTGAATGATCGAGCCACCTTAATTAAAGAAAGCTATTTCAATACAAATGACTTTGAAATATTAAAGTCAAAGGGGGCAGTTGGCGATTTATTATGCCAGTTTTACGATATCAATGGTAATGTTTTAGATTTAGATTTTCATAAACAACTTATTAGTACTGAAATTGACGTACTAAAATCCCTTAATCATGTAGTAGCTGTTGCTGGCGGCCTTGAAAAAAAGGATGCAATAATTGGTGCACTTAAGGGGGGATATATTGATGTTCTAATTACTGATGAATCAGTTGCCCAAGGATTGATATAAAGAGTGAACACTATCTTTTTTTGATAAGGGGGAAATAGGAATGAAGGGGAAATTCCTAATGGCTATCGATGCTGGAACTGGCAGTGTGAGAGTAATCATATTTGACACAACTGGCCAAGAGGTATGCGTTTCACAGGCTGAATGGACACACCATGAAGATAAAAGATATCCAGGCTCTATGGATTTTGATATCAATAGAAATATCAGTATCATTACTGACCTCATCAAAGAAACGATCGACAAAAGCAAAATAGACCCACGTGATATACTTGCCATTTCTACGACTAGTATGAGAGAAGCCATCGTTTTATATGATGACAAGGGCAAGGAAATATGGGCATGTGCGAATGTTGATTCACGTTCTAACGATGAAGTTGCAAATCTATATAGCCAGAGCGATTCACTAGAATCTGAGATTTATAAACTCTCTGGTCAGACGTTTTCCTTAGGTGCCATCCCTCGAATACTTTGGGTTAAAAATAATCTCCCTGACACATACGAAAAGATAAAATATGTAACGATGCTTAATGACTGGATAACCTATCGTCTCACAGATATTATCTCAGTCGAGCCTTCAAACGGTTGTACTACTGGGCTCTTTGATTTAAAAAGCAGGTTATGGGATCCAAGTATCGCCCAAAAAGTAAACCTGAGAAATGATATTTTTCCAATCGTATACGAAAGTGGTACGGTAATTGGAAACGTAACGAACGAAATGGCAACGCTTACAGGATTAAACCCTCAAACAATTGTTGTTGCTGGAGGTGGAGATGCGCAGCTTGGTTGTATTGGCGTAGGGGTTATTAAAGAAGGCGATGCTGCTATCTTTGGAGGAAGCTTCTGGCAATACGAATATACTACAAATCATGTTGAAATCGACGATGAATGCAGAGTACGAATTAATTGCCATGCTGCACCTAATACTTGGCAATACGAAGCAATTGCCTTTTTTCCAGGCTTAGTGATGAGATGGTTTAGAGATAGTTTTTGTGAGCTTGAAAAGGACATTCAAGATAAAACCGGAGAAAGTATTTATATTCAGATGGAAAAACGAGCACAAAACGTTCCTGCCGGAAGCTTTGGGTTGCTATGCACTTTTTCAGATCAAATGAACTATAAAACTTGGAAGCATGCCGCACCTGGTTTTATTAACTTTAAACTTGATTCCCACAAGTATAACAAAGCAAGCTTTTATAGATCTATTATGGAAAATGCAGCTTTTGTAACGAAGGGGAATATCGAATTGGTTAATGCTATAACAAATACTTCTCCTGAACTGATTATTTTTGCGGGTGGAGCTTCGAAAAGTGAGTTGTGGTGTCAGATCGTTTCCGATGTCCTTAATACGCCTATAAAAGTTCCAGTTGTAAAAGAATCGACAGCCCTAGGTGCCGCAATTTGTGCAGGTGTTGGCGCAAAGATTTATGAGGATTTTAACGATGCTATAGCAAAAGTCATTCATTTCGAAAGAACCTATTTACCAAATCAAGAAAATCGGGAAGTTTATGATGAGTTATACAGTAAGTGGAAGGGCATATACAAACATCAACTTGAATTAGCAGATAGTGGTTTAACTGAGCATATGTGGATAGCACCCGGAATCAAATGAGCCTTTGCGAATTTGCGCCCGATTCTTAGTCTTAAAATAAGCGACTTGGAGTGATAACAATGACGGTTATTAATGAGAACGAAAAGGAATACAGATTTGGTGATAGTGGTCCGAAGTATCTTCAAAGAGGTCCAAGAATGAACTTTGGTGTAGTGGTTTTAAAACCTGGTCAAGACTTCCCTGCCCATTACCATAATGTAATGGAGGAAAATTTCTTTATTCTTGAAGGCGAATTGGAAATCCACATCGATGGAGAAGTTTTCAATTGCAGTAAAGGCGACTTTATCCATGTCGAGCCAAAAAAAGTTCATTATCTTGTAAATACAGGGGAAACAATTTTTAAAGCTGCTTTCATGCTCTCCCCTTATCAGGAAAAGGATAAAGTTGATGTTGATTATAAGCCCTTGAAATAAAATGTTTTTGCTTAGAGGAGATGCTTAAAATGACAATACAAGTTCGTTTAGGTAAAACCGAAATATATATTAATCCAATCGGGTTGGGAGCAAATGCGATTGGTGGTCATAATATCTATTCAAACCTTGATGATGAGGTTGGGAAAGATTTAGTAAGAACAGCATTTCATCATGATATAAATTTTATTGATACGGCATATAGCTATGGGTTTGGAAGGTCAGAGGAATTGATTGGTGAAGTTGTAAGTGAGATGAGAAATCGATCTGATGTCATTATTGCAACAAAGGGTGGCCCCAAACTTATTAATCAAAAAATACAATTTGATAACTCCCCTTCCTTCCTAAAGCAAGAGGTAGAAGAAAGCCTAAAGCGTTTAAAAACAGATTATATTGATATCTATTATATCCACAAACCCGATAAAACAACGCCAAAAGCTGAGGCTATCGGTGCTTTAAAAGAGCTTAAAGATGAAGGGAAACTACGAGTAATTGGGGTGTCAAACTTTTCAATAGATCAGCTAAGAGAAGCGAACCAGGACGGTTACGTAGATGTATACCAGGGTGGTTATCACTTGTTAGACAGAGGACTAGAAAATGACATAATACCTTACACGATTGAAAAAAATATTTCGTTTATACAATTTTACCCTTTAGCAGCCGGTTTACTAACCGGTAAGTTTTCAAAGGACTCCACATTCACTGACCTTCGAGCAAGATTACCTTATTTTAAAGAGGAATCATACCTGCAAAATCTTGAAAAGGTAGAAAAATTACGAACCATATCCGAATCAAAAAATGTTGAAATGGCACATCTTGTCCTTGCCTGGTACTTAACACGTGATGGAATTGATTCTGTTATCCCTGGGGCAAAAAGACCAGAGCAAATTGTTAGTAACCTTAAAGCGTTAGAAATTACATTAACGCCAAAAGAAATCCAGGATATAGATAATATCTTTAAATCATGAGTTTTGAAACATAAAAAGAGCAAAAGCAAGATTTTTCGTGCTTTTGCTCTTT
Organism: Ferdinandcohnia sp. GQ5; assembly: GCF_059759275.1. Lineage (NCBI taxonomy): Bacteria > Bacillati > Bacillota > Bacilli > Caryophanales > Bacillaceae > Ferdinandcohnia > Ferdinandcohnia sp. GQ5. The sequence continues at coordinate 77,055 of NZ_JCAXEW010000012.1, read as the reverse complement.
TTTTTTGGTTTGCAACTATTTCTATAACAACCCCACCATTTTTAGTCCGTGTAGGATTCCATCTTCCTCAACTGATTTGGTAACGTACTTCGCTACTTCTTTTACTTCGTCAAGTCCATTCCCCATGGCTACACTATTTTGAACAGTGGTGAGCATTTCCATATCATTCAACCCATCACCAAAAGCATAAATGCGTTCTGAAGGAATACCTATTTTTTCAACAAGCTTCTCTATTCCGTTAGCTTTTGAACCCCCTCTAGGGATTACGTCTACGGAAACCGGATGCCAGCGCACAAAATCAAAGTCCTTATATTCTTTTTCGTACTGACCTTCTTCGCCTTCTTGGACAAATAAAAGCGATTGGAACAATTTCCGTCCTTCATAATACGTTGGATCATAGGCTGGAAAACTTTTGATTTTTAATGTTGCAATGCTTTCCGTAATAAATTCATGTTCGGGCACATTTGCTTTCATGTCTTCGTGGTCCATGTAAACGATAGGATGATTGTTGGCAAGTGCCTTTTCAGTTAATTGAATAAGGGCTTCTTCATTTAATGGGTTCGTATAAATCTCTTCTCCATTTAACACGACGTACTGCCCATTGTAGCTAACATATGTACCGATCCCAAGCTCTTCGCGAAGGTCTTCAAACATAAAAGGAGCACGACCAGTAGCAATCGCAACTTCATGTCCAATTTCCTTTAGTTTAAAGATGGCTTCCTTTGTGGAAGGCGGAAGTTGTTTATTATGGTTCAAGAGTGTCCCATCTATGTCAAAAAAAATTAGGCTACGTTCTTTCATTTCATCTTCCCACTTTCTATCTCACTTTTGCTCAATCACATAATGTCTACGATACATTATTTTCGCGCTTTAAACAAATGAAACAAATCAAGAATAATAGGCACAAAAACAGGCAAAAAGTACTATTCTTGAGCATAAATTAGAAGTATGTTTGACATATTCAGTAGAAGTCCAAATGGGCACAAATACGCCAATGCGCATTTGATCTACATCAAGGAGAGCGAGAATGAAAAAAACTTGGTTATTAGGGTTTGGCTTTTTTAGCATTAGTCTAGGTTGGTCTTTGTATAACGGATTTGTTCCTTTTTTTCTGGATAATTTCATTACTAGTACGGCTTTAATTGGTTTTCTTATGACAATCGATAATTATATTGCTCTCTTTTTACAGCCGTATATTGGACAATTAAGTGACCGAACTCGAACTCGCTTCGGACGCAGGATGCCCTATTTACTTGTTGGTGTGCCACTTGCAGCCCTTTTCTATACCCTCATTCCCTTCCACACTGGGCTAATATCCTTACTCATTTTTATGCTATGCATGAACTTATCGATGGCGATTTTCCGTTCTCCTACGATTGCATTGATGCCCGACATCACCCCTGAACAAGAACGTACAAAAGCAAACGGAATCATCAACTTTATGGGGGGCTGCGGTGCTATCTTAGCATTTAGTATCGGCTCATTCTTATTTAGCATCGACGAGACCCTCCCTTTTCTTGCTGTTTCCGTTGTTTTCCTGATCACCCTTTGGATTGTATTTAAACATATAAAAGAACAACGTGATGCCCTTTCCTATGCAGAAACAGTCATACCAAAGATTAATTATAAGGAGGAATTGAATGCCTCTACGATATACCTTTTAGCAGCTATCTTTTTTTGGTTTATTGCCATTCAAGGAATGGAGGCTTTGTTTACCTTATATGGTGTAAATGAGTTAGGTCTTTCCAGAAGCGCTTCTGCTTTTTCACTTACATTTTTTTCACTAAGCTTTGTGATTTCAGCCATTCCAAGTGGACTACTAGGTGCAAAGATTGGCAAGAAAAAAGTAATTGTCATAGGTGTCATTGGGCTAATTGTTTCTTTTTTACTATTAAACTGGGTTGATTCCGTTATTCTCTTGAGGGCCATTTTATTTTTGGGAGGCATTTTTTGGGCATTTGTTAACATTAACGCATACCCTTATATTGTCTCGACAGGAAGTGAAAAAAGTTTCGGAACGAGAACAGGGCTTTATTATTTAGTTTCCTCATTGGCTGCAATCACGTCACCTCCAGCACTTGGATACTTAATTGATCTGTTTGGATTCAGTGTGTTATTTATTGCTGCAGCAGGGAGTCTGGTTCTTGCATTGTTTTTTATTACCAGGGTAAAAGAAGAGGAAAGCGCAGGGCTTGGTTCATAGCGGTTTTCCGAGCAAATAACCATAAAAGGCGTGTAAACTGGAAACAGTTTTCTCACGCTTTTTTCATTTTTATTTGCTTATTTCATAGACTATTACAATGATGTCTGATATTATATTCAAATGGTTACCCTTGTTAACTATTACCTTGGGTAACTATTTTCAAAAGAGGTGAATTCCAATCGAAAATTTTCAATTGTTTTTTCAACAACTAACCCAATTATATCGACCATTTGAGAGTAAGCTGAATGTTGAACTGGGAAAACACCAGCTTTATAGAGCACAATGGTCCATTCTGTACTACATTGTAAACTTTGGTTCACCAACACTCGTGGAAATTTCTAACTACCTAGGTGTCGAAAAGCCAACTGTTACAAGAACCATAAATCGTTTAGAAGAACTTGGCTATGTAGAAAACATTCCTGGGAAAGACAAGCGAGAAAAAAGAATGCAGCTGACTGACCTTGGTAAAAAAGTGTACCTAGAAGTCAGAGAAACAGTTGATGAATTTGAAAAGGAATTAATCGAGGGGGTATCTGAAAAGGAACTACTCCAAGCCATTCAGATTATGAAAACAATACGAAACAATTTAATTAAGTGAGGGGATTTTCAACTTGGATAATCAAAAACTATGGACGAAAGATTTTATCATCGTGTCTTCCATCAACTTTTTCTTAACCTTTATCTTTTATCTATTGGTTGTAATTATCGCCGTCTATGCGGTTGATGAATATGGTGCTTCCACTAGCCAAGCAGGGCTTGTCACAGGCATCTTTATTGTCGGAACATTAATTGGCCGACTTTTTATTGGTCGTTATATCGATCTGATTGGACGTAAAAAGACATTATTTATTGGGTTGACTCTTTTTACACTCACGACCTTCTTATACTTCGTACATGCCGGAATCACGTTTCTCCTTATCAATCGTTTCATACACGGCGTTACGCTTGGCATCGCTAGCACTGCGACTGGTACCATTGTTGCTCAAATTATCCCACCCAAACGCAGGGGTGAAGGAATTGGTTATTTTAGTATGAGTGCGACATTAGCGACGGCAATCGGACCATTCATCGGATTATTTATGTCTCAACATACGAGCTACCAGGTTATCTTCGGTCTATGTCTTGTGATTGGAGTTATCACTCTTCTCACTTCGTTCATTCTTTATGTGCCACCAATTGAAGTACAATCAAATCAAACTCAAGAGAAAAAAGGCTTTTCAATTGCAAATTATGTGGAACCAAAGGCACTTCCGATTGCTATTGTTACTTTTGCAATTTCGCTTTGTTACGCGAGTGTTCTTTCGTTTATCAATTTTTATGCAATTGAAATTGAATTAGTAACTGCAGCAAGCTTCTTCTTCCTTGTGTATTCTATCGCGATACTTCTTTCCCGTCCTTTCACTGGACGGTTAATGGATATAAAAGGTGCCAATTATGTCATGTATCCTGCCTTTATCCTATTAGGAATTGGAATGTTTCTATTAAGTATTGCGCATAACAGCATAACTCTCCTACTTTCTGGTGCGCTTATCGGGCTAGGATTCGGGAATATGCAGTCATGTACTCAAGCTGTTGCGATCAAGTTAACACCAGCACATCGCATGGGGCTTGCGACCTCAACTTTCTATATCTTCCTAGACGCAGGGCTTGGGTTTGGTCCTTATCTATTAGGATATCTTGTTCCAATTACAGGATACAGCAAGCTATATTCTATACTAGGAATTTTTGCTTTAGCGAGTATTATTCTTTACTTCTTTGTGCATGGAAAGAAAGAATCTACAGGTCGAAAAAATCAAACATTACCATTATCCATGTAATAATGAAGCCTTGCTCGGCATGTTTTGTCGGGCAAGGCTCAGTTTATTTTCTGATACCATCCATTACAAAACGGACTAAGTTTTCCGTTTCTTGGTCGATATCCATTTTTTCTTGGGATGGGATAAGTACAAAATTAGTGACAAGGAAACCACCGAAGGTTGTCATTAGCAATTTTAATAGTTTGTGTGTCGGTATGTCCTTTATGTCTCCGCGTTCTTTAAACTTCTCAATTGCTTGATTAACCCGTTTGATAACACTGTCCATAAAAAATGGTGCAATTTCCTGTCGTAGTGAGTCACTATATAAGATTTCCTTAACGATGATTTGAAAGATTTCTCTATTTTCAATCACGAATTTTATTCTATTTTTGAAAAGTCCTTTTAAAAAATCCTCAAAGTGGAGCGTCTCCTCTTTTAATACTTCTTTAAACACATTTTCGGCCATTCCAGGTAATGCTTCTTTTAGAAAAGGCAAAATAACGGAGAGCAATAAATTATCCTTTGTACCGTAATGCCGAAAAATAGTTCCCTCAGCAACCCCTGCTGCTTTTGCAATTTCATTTGTTGATGTGTTAGCATACCCTTTTTCCGCAAACAAACTAATCGCAGTTTCTATGATTTTCTGTTGTTTATCGGTTTGTTTTTTCGTTAATTTAGTTTGTTCAATTAGAGCGTCTAGTAAATTATCTTTTGACAAAATTCTTCACTTCCTTAGCTACAATGCACGGTACTTTTTCAATGCGAATACATTCAGTATGATAAACACAGCCGCGAATATGACTAACATCAAAAGGTTTAAACTTATATCAGTAATTCCCAAGCCTTTATACATGACACCCTTCAATGCATCGGCGGCATAGTATAAAGGCATGAATTTTGCTACAACTTGAAGCCAGTTGGCCATTCCTTCAAGCGGTATAATCCCTGAGAAAAAAATTTGAGGAATAACGGCTATCGGAATAAATTGTACCATTTGAAATTCCGAAGCTGCAAAAGCAGATAATAAAATCCCCAAGGAAAGAGCTACCAATGCTAATAATAAATTGATGACGAGCACATTCCATAGCGAACCAACTAATATGACGTCTAAAACAGTGATGGCAAAAAAGACAACAATTATTGTCTGGATAATTGCAAAAATGCCAAATCCAACAAGGTAGGCTGTTACAATCTCACCTCTTCGAATTGGTGTGGATAAAAGACGCTCCAAAGTACCGGTAGTTCTTTCCTTTAGTAATCCTATACCAGAAATTAAAAATACGAAAAAGAAAACAAAAAAGCCGATTAAAATAGGGCTTAGCACATCGAAAAAGGCGGTGTCATCACTACCGTACACATAGTTTGTTTCGAGTTCGACTTTTGGCATTACACTAGGGTTTGGTAGTTGACTTACTAGATTTTCCTGTGCTTGCGCAGCAAAAATCTGGTTCACTTTCATTTGCAAGGCTTTTGCAGATGATGGGTCACTGTTTGTTAACGTAAGAATGACATGATTATTTTCCATTACAAGTAACCCATCAAGTTCGTGATTAAGTATTGTCTGATTAGGATTTGGTGCCTGTTCAAACTCTTCAATTTGAATATCTAGCTTTTTTAATGCAATGACTAACTTTTCATCAACACCTACAACACCCACTGTAGGTTCTGCTGAATCTCCGTTAAACATTACGTACATTAGAGATAGGATTAATAGTGGAGCCACAAATAGCAAAGCCAATGTCCGCTTATCACGAAGCAACTGCTGAAAAATTCTTTTTATGAGTGCTACGATTCTCATTGTCTCGCCCTCCCAGCGTGTAAAAATACTTCATCAAAATTGCTGGCATTGTATGCTTTTTTCAATTCGTTTGGTGTACCTCTTGTTAAAATCCTACCGTCCCGTACCATTGCAATGTAATCGCAACGCTCAGCCTCTTCCATGACATGGGTTGTCACGATAATTGTTTTTCCTTCTTCTTTTTTTAAACGGATGAGTTCATTCCAAATGGCAAGTCTTAGCTCCGGATCTATGCCAACAGTTGGCTCATCTAAAATGAGCATTTTGGGATTTTGAATCAATGCGATCGCGAGAGACAAACGTCTTTTCATCCCACCCGAATAAGTGGATACCTTTTTATTTAAGTCGTCTGTCAGATTGACTAGGTTTGCTGTATATTCAATTCGTTCTTTCGTTTGGGCACGATTTAATTTATAAAGTGAAGCAAAAAATGCAAGGTTTTCTCTACCTGTTAGTTCTGTGTACAAAGCATCGGATTGAGCCATATACCCGATGTCCTGCAACAATTCCAAATTGGGCATTTTCTTTCCTAACACCTGAATGGAGCCATGATCTGGTGAATCCATTCCCACAATCATTTTAACTAATGTCGTTTTACCTGCACCTGATGGCCCAATAAAACCGTAAATCGTACCTTCCTCAATAGATAGGTCAATTTCATTTAGTACCACCTTTTTCCCAAAGCTTTTACTCATCTTATTGATTTCTACAGTATGACTCATGATAGGTCCCCCTTTTCACAAAGAAGTGAGTGATTACTCACATTATGCTCCTTTTTCAAAACCTAGTCAATAAAAAAATGAGTGTTTACTCACCATTTTTTTATGAAATCGGGATATCCGAACAAGCACATCTTTCTACCTTTCATACGATGAACTAAGGGAGGTGACAACCATGGACTTGCTTGAATTTTTAAATGAAAATTACTATATGTTGGTCCCTGCACTGTGGGTGATCGGGTATTTCCTAAAATCAACGCCAACTATTCCTGATTGGGCTATTGGATGGATTCTTTTAGGAGTTTCTCTAGTAGGAGGCGCATTTTTCTATGGCTTTACTGCAGAGGCGTTATATAACGGAGTAATTGCAGCTGGGGTTGCTGTTTTCGGACATCAACTGTATAAACAAACTGCCGAGGCAAAATTCACAAAAAAATAATTCACCTTTTCGCACTAATCTATTTTCCACTTATTAAAAATGCGAAACGCTTGGATTTTTTCCAAGCGTTTTGTTTGCGTTCTTTTATTGATTTCTGTACCAGACGAACCAACCATTATCTTTACTTTTAGATACAAAAATTTGGCCATCCGCTGCAATGTCACTTTTTCCTTCCCATCTTGGAAAATGCAATGTAACTAACCATGATTTGTCAGCAACCTCTTGTCCACAATATTTCGTAGACATTTGGTATTCTTTTGCAACTTTTTCATCTAGAGGTTGCGCTGTTACGACTTCCCAATCTGAAAAATGATTTCCATAATCACTTTCGCCAAATGTACGTGGAATGATTGTTTCCAAAGCCTGAATGAGTTCATCTTTATTCGTTATTGATGTATCCTCTAACAGACTCACACTTGGGCATTCAACTCTTGCTTGTGCACCGACTTGGAATGGGAACAAGATGACAAGAGAAAGCAGGGATATTACTATTTTTTTCATAATTATTCACCTCAAATAGTAATATCCCAATTTTTAACATGAGTTATGCATGCGGGTCATGATATTTTATTCATAAGGTCTGCCAAATCTGCTAATAAGAGCTTCCTACTTTCTTCATCTTTTACAAGTTCCGTATATTTTTTAACTTGAATAAGGGTTTCTTCTGCTTGGCCTATTTCATTTAGGACGATATAAGACCTTGTCAACGCTTCAAATGCGTACGCTATAAAAAATGGAGCTAGCTCTGCCTTCTTGCTGATTTCGACGCACCGCTTTGCGAAGTATAGGGCCAAAACTCCATTTTCCACTACAGCATAAACGCGTGAAAGTTGCCAATATCCAATTGATAAATTTTGTTCGGTGTGATCTGTTACCTGTGTCCAATGCCAAAATGAAGTATGACAAAGATGCATCATTTCCTCTGTTTCATATTCCGTACGATTCGTATTTTCTAATAGATCCCACACTTTGTTAAAGCATTCTGTTGCTAACTGTTTATGAGATAGATTCCCCATTACTTTCCCCTCTATTTTCTTATTTGGATTCGTTTTCTGCTTCCCATTTCGCTACTTCTTCCCTTACACGGGGTGCTACTTCTTTCCCTAGTAGTTCAATTGAGCGCATGACATCCTCATGTGGCATTGTTCCAACAGGACAATGAAGCATAAAACGAGTAACCCCAACATTTTTACGTAAATGTATGATTTTATTGGCAACGTATTCAGGGTCACCTACATATAATGCACCTTCAAAGCTTCGGGCATGTTCAAAGGTCTCCCGGGTGTATGGTCCCCAGCCACGCTCTTTTCCTAATTTACTCATCGACTGCGCTGTTGGTGGGAAGAATTTTTCCGCAGCTTCTTCCTTGCTTTCACCAACAAACCCGTGCGAATGGGAGGCAATAGCCAATTTTGAAAAATCATGCCCTGCATGTGCAACAGCTCTTTTATATAGTTCAGCAAGTGGCGCAAATTGAACGGGCCTTCCTCCAATAATTGCAAGAACGAGTGGTAATCCCAATAGACCCGCACGTACCACTGATTCTTGGTTTCCTCCACTTCCAATCCAGATCGGTAATGGATCTTGAACAGGTCTTGGGTAAATGCCTCTATTGATAATGGCTGCTCGGTGCTTTCCTTGCCAGGTCACTTTCTCCGATCTTTGAATATGTAGCAGCAGATCTAACTTTTCTTCAAAAAGCTCATCATAGTCCTTTAAATCATAGCCAAATAGGGGGAATGATTCGATAAATGACCCTCTTCCTGCCATAATTTCAGCCCGACCATTCGAAATGGCATCAAGGGTTGAAAAGTCCTGGAACACGCGAACAGGATCGGCTGAAGAAAGTACGGTAACCGCGCTAGTAAGACGAATTTTCTTTGTTTGCGATGCAGCCGCTGCTAGTATAATAGCTGGTGCTGAAGCTGCATAATCCTCACGGTGGTGCTCCCCAACACCGAATACATCTAGACCTACTTGGTCAGCTAGAACTATTTCCTCAACCACTTCACGAATTCGCTCGGCATGGCTAATGACCTCACCTGTCCGAGGATCCGGTGTTGTCTCAACAAAAGTACTAATTCCTATCTCCAATGTCTGTACCCCCTATTATTGTTTCATTTATCTTATTGCTAAACTACTTCTATTATTTAATATTGTTGGTTCTGAAGCAAATTTTTTCGACTTTGGGTTTGGGACGGGTCGGAGTCGGGGGAGTCACGCCTTGGACTACTCTAAGACGGTTGAGAGGTGGCATCAAAAGCCTGTAATCGTACCATATGTCACTAATGGTGAGCGCTGTAAGGGTATGATTAACACCTATTCGTACCATCAATCACTAAAAATGAGCACTGTGAGGGTATGATTAACACCTATTCGTACCCTCAGTCACCATAGGTCAGTACAGTGATGGTACGATTAACACCTATTCATACCATCAATCACTAAAAGTGAGCACTGTGAGGGTACGATTAGCACCTATTCATACCATCAATCACTAAAAGTGAGCGGTGAGGGTAGCATCCACACCTAGTCCTACCATCAATTACTAAAAGTGAGCGCTGTGAGGGTACGATCCACACCTAGTCGTTCAGCCCCCCCTAAGAAGATTCCCGTAAAGTACTTAAAAAATTATTCATACCCCATCCTTCAATATAGGAAATATGAATATTCGATCACATCATTCGATAAATTCAGAAAAATGGAATATTATTGTATTATTGTAAAACTTTTTACTGTTTATTTCGTATACTATATATATAGGAATTTTACATACTTCGTATACCATTCTATTAGGAGTGATGAACATGCAATTAGTTCCTGAAAAAATTCGTGAACCACTCTCACATTTTAATTTCGGAATTTTCGAAACAGAATCTCTTAGTACGTTTTTCTTAGCCTTCCGACTTAAAAGTTATTTCTTGCTATTACTCTCTCCTTTTGGATTAGGAGCGTCAGCATACTTAGCCAAAGTTTCGATAGGAGTCGGCTCTATTGGTATGTCCCTTGGATTGATTTTCCTAAGTCTATTACTCTTACTACCTTGGACACTAGTACCTATCACATTTCTATTTACCACTTTTCAACCAGCTACTTGGCAACGCAAGCTATCATGGGCATACACCTGCCTGCTAGTAGCATCTTACATTTATTGGCTCATTATCTTTTAAAATATAATGGAACATAAAATGGATAACTCTGGCTTAGGGGGTTATCCTTTTTCTCTCACTGGGATAAGAAACCAACCTGTCCACATCGCAAAAAAATAGTGCCTACCACATGGGTAAGCACTTTTTTATTCCTTATAATTTTACAGTCCAGCCAAACGGATCTTCTACTGTACCGTTTTGGATGCCAGTAATAGTATCATATAGTTTCTTTGATAATTCTCCTGTTTCGCCATTGTTAATAATAGATTTTTCATTATTATAGAAAAGCTCGCCAACTGGTGAAATAACTGCTGCTGTTCCTGTTCCAAATACTTCTTCAAGCACGCCATCGTTATAAGCTTGTTGAACTTCGTGAATAGAAATTTTCCGTTCAGTTACAGGAACATTCCAGTATTTTAAGAGTTCAATAATAGATTTACGAGTGATTCCATCTAAAATACTACCGTTTAATGCTGGTGTGACAACTTCTCCATTGATTTTAAAGAAGATGTTCATACTGCCAACTTCTTCGATATATTGTTTCTCTCTGCCATCAAGCCATAATACTTGTGAATAGCCATGTTCACTTGCAATTTCTGATGCTAATAAACTTGCAGCATAGTTCCCTGCTGTTTTTGCATCACCTGTTCCACCTGCAACTGCACGAACATATTTATTTTCTACAGCAATTTTTACAGGATTGATACCTTCTTTATAATAAGAACCAACTGGGGATAATATAATCATAAACTTATAGTTTTTAGCCGGATTAACGCCAAGATGTGCTTCCGTAGCAATCATGAACGGTCTGATATATAACGAAGTACCCGGAAGATTTGGCACCCAGTCTCTATCGATTTCTATTAGCTTCTTCAAAGCATGAATGGCAAATTCTTCGTCAAACTGCGGCATGACTAAACGCTGGTTAGACTTATTGAATCTTTTCATGTTTTGATCCGGTCTGAATAATAAAATTTCTTCGTCCTTTGTACGATAGGCTTTTAATCCTTCAAATACCGATTGACCATAATGAAAAATAGTAGCTGCAGGATCTAAAGGAATCGATTGATAAGGTACGATTCGAGGATCATGCCAACCCTTTCCTTCCGTGTAATCCCACATAAACATATGATCAGTGAAGCTAGTTCCAAACACCAACTGATCGAATGGAGGAATTTCCTTCTTCTTGGTTGTAAGGGTGATATCAATTGTAAAATCTGTCGTCATGTTAATCCCAGCTTTCATTTAATTTAAATCTTTTAAGTTTTTATTAATCGAAATCTTATATTATTCTGATAATAATATCAACTATTTTATCACAATATTGCTAAAAAAAGTGTATTAAAGTATAGCAATCTTTTTTATTTTTGTTTCCATTTAAAGTTAATTACTAAAATGATAAAAATCAATGTTGGTTTAGCAACAAAAAAACTAGCCCCCGAAGAAGAAAACGACCTTCCCGTGGGCTAGACTATCAGTGCTTGGAATAATACCCTTTAACCATTTCTCCCATTACCCAGTTTGTTCGAGCTCCTGATTCGCCAGTACTTGGGCAGATACCGCCCTTTCCGGTCAATTCGGCTACAATGGTTTCCACTAGTGGTTGGTGTACATGCTCGGGACGTTTAAAGCTCCACTCTTCGGTTCCATTGTTTGTTGTTAACACAACAGGCTCATTTCCAAAAGTAGAGAAGGTAATTTTTCCTTTGCTACCCACAATCTCATTCACGTCTTCATTTTGAAATGCCGTAAAACACCAATTGCCAACACCATGTATGCCAGATTCAAAAACATAGGTACCCGTTACAATATCTTCTGCTGTATATAGGCCACCATGATTGGAAGCAAAACCATGAACCTCTATAATGGGTCCAACCAAGTAATCGATTATATCAAGAGTATGGCTTGCCAAATCAAAGAACAGCCCACCTCCTGATAACTCTGGTTGAACTCGCCATGGGAGATTGTTCGGATCTTCTGATGCTTTACGATATTGTGTTGTTGACACAAAGCGAATATCCCCCACTGCACCGTTATTCAGTAGATCTTTGATTTTCAAAAACCGCTCTTGCGCTCTACGATAATAAGCGACATACAAAGGAACATTTGCTTCTTTACATGCCTCAATCATTTCTAGGCATTCTGTGTATGTACGAGCCATTGGTTTTTCAACATATACTGGCTTTCCAACCTGAGCTGCTTTCAATGTATACTCTTTATGGGATCCTGGCGGAGTTGCAATATAGATTACATCCACCTCCGGATCATGGATAAGCTCATCCGCATTATCATACCATTTCGATACATTATGCCTTTTTGCATAATCTTTTGCTAACTCACCTGTTCTTCTCATTACGGCAACCAATTCGGAATTCGTAATTTTTTGAAATGCTGGACCACTCTTTATTTCCGTCACATTCCCACAACCAATAATTCCCCACCGAACCTTGTTATATGCCATATTTTCACTCCCTCTGTCAATTATCTCCATCATAAAGTATACCCCAAAAAGTTTTCCATTCACAAAATAGTTCTCAATTGTGGCTAGAAGACGACTTTTAAAATGTTAACGGATAGATTGTGTATAGGGTTCATGTAATGGCCGTTTTTCACTATTTGAAAGAACTATCATCATTTTCCTTCTGGAAATTTTTGTGTACCCTTATCTGAATTATTTGATATTATAAATTTATTAAACAAGGAGGGGTATAAAGTGGTTTTAGATTTGATGAATGTTACACTACGGCGTGATGATGCACTCATCCTACAAAATATTAATTGGCAGATAAAACAAGGCGAGCACTGGGTGCTTTATGGATTAAATGGTTCTGGTAAGACTGCATTATTGGATTTAATTAACGCCTATAATTTCCCTACTAGCGGAAATGCTACTGTACTTGGGTTTAAGTTCGGCAAGGTTTACTTAGGTGAGGAGCTCCGGAAAAAAATTGGCTTTGTGTCTGCATCCTTACAAGAAAAGTTCTACCCCACAGACAACGCGTTTGAGGTTGTTTTAAGTGGAGCTTTTGCATCCATTGGCCTGTATGAGACCCCTACTGACGACATGAGAGAAAAGGCAAAGGGTCTTCTTGAGGAACTTGGATGTCTTGCCTATGCAAACCGTGACTATTCGACCCTGTCCCAAGGTGAAAAACAACGAGTATTAATTGCCCGTGCTTTAATGGCAAATCCATCAATCCTTATTTTGGACGAACCAACAAACGGGTTAGATTTTATCGCTAGAGAGCAATTATTAGATTCAATTGAAAGACTTGCCATCAAAGAAGACGCACCAACGATTATTTATGTTACCCACCATGTAGAAGAAATTCTTCCTGTGTTTACGAAAACTTTGCTTTTAAAGAGCGGAGAAGTATTTGCCTCAGGGCAAACAGATCAGATCATTACTAGTGAAATTCTATCAGACTATTTCAATCTTCCGGTTCAGGTTAAATGGGAAAATTCCCGTCCTTACCTAGTAAAAGGAAAATAAAAACGGCCAGCCCCAAATCTAATAAAGGGCTGGCTTTCATTTTATTCCTTAGGCATCAATTCTAAGTCATTGGAAAGTGGTGAAAACCTGGCATTAAAGAATCGTAACGTAGGAGGTTCATAATCTATTCGTAAACCACTTATCTGATGTCTCTTTTCAAAGAGTCCAATCACAGAATCAGCGACAACATCCATATGATTATTCGTATAAACCCTTCTTGGTATTGTTAAACGAACGAGTTCTAGCTTCGGTTTGTTATGTTCACCCGTTTCTTTATTTCGACCAGCTGAGACTATCCCTCTTTCCATCGCCCTAACACCTGAATCTAAATAAAGCGCCGCTGCCAATGCTTGTGCAGGAAATTCTTCTTGGTTTAAATGAGATAAAAACTTTCTTGCATCCAAATAAACAGCATGACCCCCAATTGGTTGAACAACAGGTATTCCTGCTTCAATTAACTGCTGTCCAAGATAACGGACTTGTTGAATCCGGTGATGGATATAATGATCATCGACAGATTCATAGATTCCTTGTGCCATCGCTTCCATATCACGTCCTGCCATGCCGCCATAAGATGGCATCCCCTCATAAACCACCACCAATTCACGTGACCTGGCATATAAATCCTCATCATTCATTGCTAAAAAGCCGCCAATATTCACTAAACAATCTTTTTTACCACTCATCGTACAACCATCTGAATACGAAAACATCTCTTTTAAAATATCCTTAATCCGATGATTTTCATATCCCGCTTCTCTTTCCTTTATAAAATAGGCATTCTCTACGCACCGTGTAGCATCAAACATCACATCAATTCCATAACTTTTACACAAGTTATAAACCTCTCTCATATTCTCCATGCTAACCGGCTGGCCACCCGCCATATTCACGGTTACTGCCACGCAAACATAAGGAATCCGTTTTGCCCCAACCTCTTGAATGAGCGACTTTAATTTAGAAAGATCCACATTCCCTTTAAAAGGATGCTCTGTCGTTGAATCATGTGCTGCATCAATGATGATATCAACAAATCTTGCCCCATTTAGCTCCTGATGGGCACGTGTTGTAGTAAAATACATATTCCCGGGTACTACGTCACCTTGTTTTATTTTTAGTTGAGATAAAATGTTTTCTGCACCACGTCCCTGGTGAGTCGGCAACACATACTTATATCCATAAATCTCTCTAACTGCCTGCTCAAGCTTCTTCCAGCTTTTACTTCCAGCATAAGCCTCGTCACCAACCATTAAAGCTCCCCACTGCCTGTCACTCATTGCACTTGTCCCGCTGTCTGTTAGAAGGTCAATATAGACATCCTGAGAATCAATCAAAAACGTATTATAACCCGCCCTTTTAAGCGCCTCATTTCGTTCCTCATAGGTTAGCATTGCTAATGGTTCTATTGCTTTAATTTTATATGGTTCCGCCGTTCTTCTTTTCACCTGAACCCCTCCATTATTTTGAAAGATCAAACGCGCCTTGGCGTATTTGCACCCGATTTTTAGGCCCACAGGAAGTGGGTCATAAAGACGTTGCCACAGGACGTGGCGTATTTAGTCTTTGATCTTACTGCTCGAAAAGTTTCCTTTGAAAAATCGTGGCATCCGCCGGAGGCTTTAACTTTAATCAGTCGGGGTTTGGACCCCACTGATTAAAGTTAAATCTATCTATAATGTAGAATATTTTATGCTTCATTCTCAAGAATTCCCATTGCACGATAAACGCTTTAAACCAATAAAAAAACGCCTTCCCAAGTTAGAGGATAGGCGCCTTACCTTATTATTGTAATATGGTTTTAAAACAATCTGTTTCATTTTGCAATACTCATTTCAAACAAACGTTTGATTAGCACCCTAAGCTATGCAGATCAAGGTATTTGAATTTCAATCAAACGTTTGTTTACACGAGATTCTGCCATGTAAAAAAGGACTGTTATATATAGAGAAACAATAATTTTATTATTCTAATTTATTTCTTTTCCAGCGCGAGTCTGCGGATGACCACCTCATGCTGCGGATATTCCCTCAATAATTCCTCTTGTGAAAATAATTCAAAATCCTCGAAATCAAATCCCGGAGAAACCATGCAGCCAACAAGTGAGAATGTATTTTCTTCGTTCACTGAAGACGCAAAAATCGAGTTTTTGGGTACAAGAACTTGTGGAACCTCTCCCTTGTCAAGCTTTAGACCAAGGTTTACCTCCTTGTATTCTCCTTGTTCATCAATAATATGTACGGTTAAGGAACTCCCCCCATGGTAATACCAAAGCTCATCTGATTGCAATCTATGTAAATGAGAGATTTCTTCAGACCTCAGTAGAAAATAAATACTTGTATATAGTTTTCTTTGTTTTTCCTGCTCAGTATGAATCGTCATATCTGAAGCATAGATTTGTTTATAAAACCCTCCCTCTGGATGTGGCTCTAGCCCAAGATGTGATATGTAGAATTGTGCATCATTTGTGTTCAATTTCATAACCCCTTTCACGAATACTGTAATAAAAAAACCACGATAAATGCTTGAATACTTGAAGGTACCTAAAATCTAAATCTCTACCTGTGTGCCTACTCCAATTGTTATTGCTTTATTATAGACAGCAGCTGCTACCGCAAGATCAAAATAAGCAATTCCCACTGACTTGAAAAACGTTATCTCTTCCTTATTTTCTCGTCCAGAGACAGCACCCGAGACAAGGTCTCCTAATTCTCCATGTAAATCCGAGAAACTCCATAGCCCTTTTTTCGCTGGAATAATCAAATCACCCGCCTCGTCTTTTACCCCTTCAATCGTATCCACAACGATTTTTGAGCATTTTAGAATCGTTTCTGCATCGACCTCTTGCATATGCGGAAGATAAGAGCCAACTCCGTTGATATGTGTCCCCTGCTTTAATGCTCTCCCTGAAAAAACAGGTGTAACGGATCGTGTTGCACAGATAACAATATCTGATTTGGAAACAGCTTCATCTGGATGATCCATGACTGTAATTGAACCTTTGAATCCCGGGCAGAGTTCTAAAATTCTTTTTTCAAAAAGGAAAGCCTTTTCCTTTGTACGATTATATAACATGATTTCCATTATTTCACGTACCTCTAGAACCGCTTGTAACTGCTCCTCTTCCATGGCACCCGTTCCAATTACAGCAACAGTTGACGCTTCTTTTTTCGCTAGATGCTTTGTTGCAATTCCACTTACTGCACCGGTCCGCAAACGAGTTAAATAAGAAGCATTGATACATGCAAGGTGTTCTCCATTATCTGTATCACTTAGTAAAATAATACCCTGTGTCGTTTTCTTGCCCACGGAAGGATTGTGCGGAAAAATAGTCACGACCTTGACAGCGGATTTTCCAACCGGTTCAATTGAGCTTGGCATGTATAAAGCAGATGCTTCTTTTTCTGGGAAGTCCAGAACCGTACGGTGTGGATTCTTTACCTTACCATCATTATTGTGTATAAGTGCCTCTTCTAAGTCCTGAATTGCATCTGCCATTGAATATATGGAACGAATTTGAGATTCTGATAAAACGAGCACGGTATCCCTTCTTTCTATTTTATCTTATAAACATCATATCACTAAAAGGAAAAAGGAACCGCCACTTGCGATCCCTTCACACTTACACGATCTCATCATAATCTAAGTCCTCATTCTTACGATCACGTACGGTGGCAACTGCAATAAGTGATATAGCAGCGGTAAGAATGATATATAATGCAACTGGTATATAGGAATCATTAAAGGCTGCTAATAATGCCGTTGCAACAAGTGGAGCCGTGCCACCAGCAACCGCAGCTCCGATTTGATACCCCAATGTAATCCCCGTGTAGCGAACATTTGATTTAAATATCTCCGAAAACATGGTTCCAAGCACAGCTGTAATTGGAGCCCAGATAATTCCTAATCCCAAAATAGTTGCAACGATTAATAGTGCAACAGAGCCTTGATGTAGTAACCAAAAGTAAGGAAAAGCATATATCATCATCAAAATGGTTCCACCGACATAGAGCTTTTTCCGACCAAATTTATCAGAAAGACTCCCCATAATAGGAATAAGAAGAGTTGTTACGATTGTTGCAATGGTAACCGCATTTAAGGTTGCCGTTCGCGAGAAACCAAGCTGTGTTGTTGCATAAGAGACGATAAATGTACCAAAAATATAGAATGGTGCTGTTTCAACAACCTTTGCACCAACTGCGATTAAAACCTCTTTCCAGTGCGTACGCATTGTTTCGATAAATGGGATTTTAGCTACCTCGCCCTTCTCTTGTACCTTTTTGAAAGAAGGCGTTTCCTCTATACCTTTACGGATCCATAAACCGAAAATGACCAAAAATGCACTTAGAATAAACGGAACACGCCATCCCCACGACATGAATGCAGCCTCTGGAAGTAATGTCATTAGAGATAATGCTAACGTTCCAAGTAGGAGCCCTACCGTAACACCCATTTGTGGGATACTTCCGAAGAATCCACGCTTTTCTTTTGGCGCATATTCAACCGCTAATAAAAGTGCTCCACCCCACTCACCACCTAGTCCAATCCCTTGAACAAGTCGCAGGATTATGAGTAAAATCGGTGCGATTACCCCGATTTGTTCATAAGTAGGAAGGAAACCCATAAGAACAGTCGCTCCACCCATAAGTGATAGAGTTAAAACGAGTGTTTTTTTTCTCCCAATTTTATCGCCAATATGACTAAAAATCACTCCACCAAGTGGTCGAATGAAAAAGGATAAAGCAAATGAAGCATATGCTAACATTAACCCGACCGTTGGATCGTCACTATGAAAGAATGCTGTATTAAAAACAAGTGCTGCAACAGTACCGTATAAAAAGTAATCGAACCATTCTATAGAACTTCCTACAAGGCTTGCAACAAGTACCTTCTTCTCCACCTTCGTCTGCATCGTGTATCCCCCTTTTTCCTAAGGTAAAAAAAGATTAAATATACCAATACTGTATATATTTCAAATCAAGGACA
This sequence comes from Ferdinandcohnia sp. GQ5, assembly GCF_059759275.1. Lineage (NCBI taxonomy): Bacteria > Bacillati > Bacillota > Bacilli > Caryophanales > Bacillaceae > Ferdinandcohnia > Ferdinandcohnia sp. GQ5. The sequence goes on along the minus strand of NZ_JCAXEW010000012.1, from coordinate 58,475 downwards.
ACTATTCACTTTTTACAGATATTAGGAGCTAAGTCCTATTTTCCGCGATTTACCAAATAGTCCGTGATACATACAAAACCAACGAATGCAAAAACTACGATGGAAAGCATTTGAAAGGAGAGATCAATATGGGTCGTGGAAAAAGCTTTAACCACAAAGAAAAAGGCCATCCTGGCAACTTTCCAAAGAACAGCATAACTGAAGAAAAAGACCATAGTCGACAATTTGAACAAATGGAAGGTATTGTCTCTCATGAAGCTTTTAAGAACCGAGAGAAAGAAGACGAAATGCCTTAATACGAAAGCACCTTAAAAAAAAGAACCCCCAAGATTGAACCAAGGGGGTTCTTTATATATAAGACAAGAGTAAAGCAGGTAATCCAAATGAATAAAAACAAGCTAAACTTTTCAAGAAGGATTGTACGAGAGCCCTTTCAGGACATTACACTTATCAAAGAAGTTTGGGGCGAATTTTTGGGGATTACAAGTGATATCGGGCAGCTAAGAAAAGTATTAATGCATCGTCCTGGTAATGAAGTTTTAAAACTTCATCAAAATCAGAAGGAAATTGAAGCTGGTCCATTATTAGGAAAGTATATAAAGGGCACACAACCTGAAGATCTCGAAGCCAATTTAAAACCTAAATTACAGATCTTGCAAGATCAACATGACCAATTGGTAAAAGCTTTGAGGCTTGAAGGAATAGAGGTTGTCTTTCTTGACCGAACTAAGCATGAAGAATTACCGGAAAGAACCTTTACTAGAGACTTAGGAATGATTATTCCGAGTGGTGTCATTTTGTCGAGGCTTGCCCTTTATATTCGATATGGTGAAACTCGTTTGGCCGAACAAACCTTTAGCAAATTAGGGATGCCAATTCTAGGCCGTATTCAAGGACATGGTTTTGTCGAAGGTGGAAGTTTTACCATGCTTAACAAAAACACAGCCATTATCGGTCGCTCGGAACGCGTAAATTCTCTTGGTATTGAACAATTAAATTACATTCTTTCTCTACAGGATATTGATTTAATAACAGTTGATTTACCATCTACCATCATTCATCTCGATGAAGCATTTCTTCTTATCGATCATAATAAAGCACTTATTAATAAAGCTCTACTTCCTTATTGGTTTATAGATGAACTTCATAAAAGGAAGATTGGATTATTTCATGTTCATCCGGAAGATCCCCCTTTAACGATTAATGTCTTACCGATTTCTCCTGGAAGGCTCATTTTCCCCTCTTCTGGAGTAAAAACAATGGAATTACTCAAAGCAAATGGTATTGATATTATCCCTGTAGACATCTCCGAGTTCTATAAGTTAGGGGGAGGAATACACTGTTTAACACTTCCGCTTATACGTGAACCTATAAACCAATAAAAAAGGGATCAAGCGTAAAAGACTTGATCCTTTTTTCGAATATGTGATTATCCTAGAACCATCGCAATGCGTTCGATTGCCCAATCTAACTCTTCTTTTGTTACGATTAAAGGTGGAGCGAATCGAATAACCGTGTCATGGGTTTCTTTACAGAGGAGCCCTTCCTGCTTTAAAGACTCACAATACGGGCGGGCAGCCTCTGTTAATTCAACTCCGATAAACAAGCCACGCCCTCTCACTTCTTTAATAATTGGATTTTTTATCTCTTTTAATTGATTCAAGAAATAATCACCAAGTTCAAGAGAACGTTGTGCTAAATTTTCCTCAATTAAGACGTTCAATGAAGCAATGGAGACAGCACAAGCCATTGGGTTTCCTCCAAATGTAGAACCGTGAGAACCTGGGTTAAATACACCTAATATGTTTTTATTGGCAACGACACAGGATATTGGAAATACCCCGCCTCCTAATGCTTTACCTAAAATATACATATCAGGCTCTACATCATCCCATTCACATGCAAACATTTTTCCAGAACGACAAAGCCCCGCTTGTATTTCATCCGCAATAAACAGGACATTGTTTTGTTTACATGTTTCAAAAGCTTTCTTAAGAAAACCTTCTGGTGGAATAATAATTCCAGCCTCTCCTTGAATGGGTTCAAAGAGAAATGCTGCTGTATTTTCAGTTATCGCATTTTCTAGTGCTTCAATGTCCCCATAAGGAACTAGTTTAATTCCCGGTAGCATTGGACCGAATCCACGTTTATATTCTTCTTCCGAAGATAATGAAACGGCCGTCATCGTCCGTCCATGGAAGTTTCCAATACACGCGATGATTTCAGCTTGATTTTCCTTTACACCCTTAACATCATATGCCCATCTACGTGCCGCTTTAATAGCTGTTTCAACAGCTTCCGCCCCTGTGTTCATTGGTAGTGCCATGTCCTTATTTGTCATTTTACAAATTAATTCATACCATGGGCCAAGCTGGTCATTATGAAATGCTCGCGATGTAAGTGTAACGCGATCAGCCTGATCCTTTAAAGCTTGAATGATTCTGGGATGACGGTGACCTTGATTAACTGCAGAATATGCGCTTAACATATCCATATATTTATTTCCTTCGGGATCCTCCACCCATACGCCTTCTGCTTTTGAAATTACAATTGGTAGTGGATGATAGTTATTTGCACCAAACTTTTCCGTTTGGTCAATGATTGTTTTTGAGTCCGCTTTAATTTGAGCCATCTATTTAACCTCCAGTAGCTATTGTTGTAGTGAGAATTTCTTCTTGTCTACTATTTTGTGCAAGAATCATGCCAACTTCTCATGTTGGTGCATTTTAAATGATTTCTTTTAAAAAAGTGCATTACGCTCAGGTAATTCATACGAATGACCATCTTTAGAAATAAGACATTTTTTTATCTCCATAAATTAATGCAAATTTTCTTTGCACCTACTATATTTTTTTGCGCAAAAATATTTTTCATTTCCCAAAGTTAATGCAAATATAATTTGCCCCTTTGTTTTTTTCTCATATAATAAGAAGTAAGGAAAAGGGTGGGGATATCATGAAACAAGTTGAGATATTAAAAACCAAAGCAACTGAGCAATTAGTTAATGAAGTGGATGTTGGTATACATGTCGTTGACTCTCAAGGCACAACGATTATTTACAATCAAAAAATGGCTCAGATTGAAGGGATGAACCAAGATGATGTTCTAAACAAAAAGCTGGTTGATGTATTTTCGTTTCACAAAAATGAGGATAGTACGTTGCTTCAAGTACTTAAGACGGGTAATTCCATAAATAATGCTAAACAGACCTATTACAACAACCGTGGTCAGGAAATCACCACCATCAATAACACAATCCCAATTATGGATGGCAAACAACGTATTGGAGCGATGGAAATTGCCCGTGATGTTACAAAAGTTGAGAAGTTACTACGTGAAAATATGAACCGGAAAAGTGATACTCATTATACATTTGATAGCATCATAGGGAAAAGTTCTGCAATATTGGAGGTAATTGAGTCAAGTAAACGTGCTACTAGGACAAGTTCCTCCATTCTCATCATAGGGGATACTGGTACAGGAAAAGAGCTATTTGCTCAAAGTATTCACAATGGAAGTACCAGGTCATCCGCTCCTTTTATATCTCAGAATTGCGCTGCTTTACCGGACAATCTGATTGAGGGTCTCCTTTTCGGTACAAAAAAAGGAGCTTTTACAGGTGCCATTGACCGCCCAGGTTTATTTGAACAAGCAGAAGGAGGCACTTTGCTATTAGATGAGATTAATTCATTGAATCCTGCCCTACAAGCAAAGCTTCTACGAGTTATTCAAGAAAAAATAGTACGAAGAGTGGGTGACACGAAGGATAAAAAAGTGAATGTGCGGATCCTAGCTACAATGAATGAGGACCCCATTGATGCCATTTCCGAGGGTAGACTTCGAAAAGATTTATATTACAGATTAGGTGTCGTAACCCTTTTTATTCCTCCATTACGAAATCGGAAGGAAGACATTAAAGAACTCGCTTTTACTTTTATGGAAAAATATAATCATCTGTTTGGTCTGCAAGTAACAAACATAGCAGATGAGGTATTACAGACATTGATTCAATATGACTGGCCTGGGAATGTTCGGGAGCTAGAGCATATTATAGAGGGAGCTTTAAATATCATTACCTATGAGGATACGATTACTTATAACCATCTCCCCATGCATTTTCGTAAAAAAACACATATTAAACCTGTATCTACAAAAAAGGCACCACAACCCTCTTTAATCACAGAGGTTCAGCCGTTAGACAGTTACATGGAGGAAGCAGAAACCTTATACCTAAAACAGGTACTTGAACATTATCATTTTAATATCACAAAGACTGCTGAAGCACTTCGCAAGAGTCGCCAAAACCTCCAATATCGATTAAAAAAATACGGAATTAATAAGCCTAGGTGAGATATTCCTGGCTTGACATTCTTTTTAAAATTACACACTTATTCGATATCTAAAATCTTACAAATATCATCAAATCCCCCCTTTTCGCACAAATATTGCTCGGGAAATGAGTAGAAATAAGTCGAAAATATAGTATGTTATCGGTTCTGGGGAAGGTGAAACTTTAGTAATTGACGAATGATTATTAGTTAAAGGCTGGTGATTCTAGTGAAACAATATGTCTGGTATGCAAGTTATGGCTCAAATATTAATAAGAAACGCTTTCTTTGTTACATAAAAGGTGGCAGACCCAATGGTTCTACTGAAACGGAGGTTGGCTGTAAAGATCCCTCATCTCCGATTGATGAAGGAATCTTTACCATCCCCTACCCATTGTATTTTGCGAAGGAAGCTAGGAGATGGGATTCAAAGGGTGTTGCTTTTATTGATGGTTCCCCGAATGAAAGAACAGCTACCTATAGCAAGAAATATTTAATTACATCTGAGCAGTTTATTGATGTGTTAAAACAAGAGAACAGTGGAATGAAGATTGATATTGACTTGCAGGAAGTGAGAGAATCAGGTTCAATGGTTTTCCGTGAAAAGGCGTGGTATGGGAGAATTCTATATCTTGGAGATGATGATGGTTATCCAATTTTTACGTTTACCGCCCCTTGGGATATAGATACTGTTGCTTTCAATAAACCTTCCTCTGAATATTTGGATACGATTATTTCAGGCCTTAGAGAGTATTATTCGAAAGAGGAAATCATACAGTATCTAGAAAACAAACCTGGTATAAAGAACAATTACTCAACCCAGGAGCTTGAAAGATTTCTTTAGGTAACAGGATGCAGTTTTGCTTCAAACAAATGTTTGTTTGAAAAACGAGTACCCATTATTATGGATACTCGTTTTGTTTATTTCAATGAATTTTCGATAGCTTTTTCAAATACAGAAATGATATCTTCGGAATGTTCGATCCCCACCGAGATTCGCACAAGTTCGTTCGTAATTCCTAATGATTCCTGTGCCTCTGCCGGTAAAGCACGATGGGAAGTCTTTAGAGGGTGAGATACAGTTGTCTCTACTCCAGCTAATGTTGGAACTAGCTTAACCCAGCCTATCGATTTGAAAAATTGATTCACATCAACAGTTTTTGCAAGTTCGATTGACACCATTGCTCCATATCCTGTAGTTTCTGCCTCAAACGGATAGTACACTCTTGCAATGTTAGGATTGTTACGCAAAGCTTCCGCAAGTTTTCGAGCATTTGAAGACTGTACTTGCATGCGAACGGCCAATGTTTTTAAGCCACGAGTTGTTAGCCAAGCTTCAAAAGGACTTACATTCGCACCTAGATTAACAACCTTTGCACGCGCTTTTGAAACCAAGTCCTCTCTTCCCACAACAACCCCTGCAGTTACATCACTATGTCCACCAATATACTTTGTCGCACTGTGAACAACTACCTCCACCCCAAGCTCATATGGGTTGCAATGATATGGTGTCGCGAATGTGTTATCTACAACAGTGACTAAGTTGTTTCGTTTTGCAAGTTCGACCACAGCCGGTAGATTTTCGACTCGTAAAAGTGGATTTGTGATTGATTCAGTATAAAGCAGTTTTGTATTCGGTTGGATGGCCCTTTCTACTTGTTCAAGGTCTGCAAAGGAAACAAAAGTTGTTTCCACGCCTAGATTACGCAACTCTTCATGTAGAAGATGAAAGCTCCCCCCATATACGTCCTCTGCTGCGACAATGTGATCTCCACTTTTTGCAACAGATAGGATTCCAGCTAAAATTGCAGATAGTCCAGAAGATGTCGCGATACCTGCTGGTGCTCCTTCAATTGCTGCTACCATTTGGCCAAGCTCGTCCGTATTAGGATTTCCAGTTCGCGAATATAAGTAATTTCCTTCTCCTTGGTAATAACCCTCTAAATCTTCAAGGTTATCAAAGGTAAAAGCCGATGTTTGGTAAATTGGTGTTACCTTGCTTCGAATAGGTAATTTCGCTTTTTCTATACTATGTATTAATTTTGTCTCAAACCGTTTTACCATTTTCCTCACCCTTTTTAGTATTTATTGCTATTATTCTGAACCTTATTTTAATGCATGTCAATCAGAATACTATAAAAAAGAAGCTGCACCTGCAGCTTCTCTCACCTACTCTTTATAGATAGATTGGTCTGTATAATTGTTATAAACCAAATAAATAACAATACAAATTGCGGTTGTTATAAAACCCCATCCCAGTGTGATTTGATCGATTACAAGGTAATTATTACATAGTTGCATATTTGTATTTATATATAACACGCCCATACCCAAATATTTCACTGTAAAAAAGATAAAGACGAGATTTTTTGCACGTTCACTTAGTTTCTTCCAGCTATCTCGTAAAGGAACACCCGCTAAAAAAGATAAACTAAGAAATTTAAATACTTCCATGCTTGTAATCGTTAGTGTCTCATCCATTGTTTTTGGAATTGTCCAATACACCATGATTACAGTGAATAATAAAATACCTGGTATTCCGTTTTGATTCCATTTCTCAAAAAACTGTGGAAACTTTTGTTGAAACAGTTTACCCATAAAAAATCCAGCAATTACGATTGAAGGCATTTGCATGTGCATATGGATGATCATAATTGACTCCAGTAAATCAGCAACAGGAGGAAGCGCTAATACGAATAACAGCCCTAGTCCAATTAAAAATTGTTTCATAGCCTTATTCCTCCTTTTGACTTTCTAAAATACTAGTAACCTTGGCAGTGGCTTGATCAATTTCCTGATAATCCATTACTTCGATCAGTAAACCATTTGGATCAACTAAATAAAAGGCTGAGTTATGTGCAAAGTTACCTTTTCCATCGGGGATTACGATTACACCAAATGTATCGAGTAGGGTTTGTAATTCCGTTTCGTTTGGTATCCTTGCCATTCTCCATGTTTCTCCGTCAGATCCAAAGAAGGTGCGATATTTACTTAAAGTTGCTGGATCGTCCCTTGTGGGATCAAAGCTTATACTTAAAAAGACGATATCTTTCCCGATGTATTCTTGAGGAATCTGCTCATATACCTGCGCCATATTCATTTCTAATTGTGGACAAACAGTTGTGCAGGCTGTGTAGAGAAAAGTGATGAACACATATTTATCTTCAAACTCAGAAATAGGATATGTCCGTCCCTCGCTATCCTCAAATGTTACATCTGGAAATGCTGGCTTATCCTCTAGTAGTTGGTTTACTCTTGCTGTTTCAGCAGTAAACGCCCGTAATCCATCGGTTCCCGTATAGAACAGCACACATCCAAATAATAAGATTAGTATACAAGCGAATGTCGTTCGATTTTTTTTGATCACGAAGATCACATCCTATTTCTAGTTTTTCCATCTACTAATATCAGAAAGAGATAGCAGAAGTTTCGCTATCTCTCTCTATTAAGGAACAACTCCTTGATTGTCTAACTACGGCGCCTGCGCTTTTCGTTTTGTCTAGCTTCGGCTCGCAGCGACTAGCGAGACTTCCCTCACCCTCCGTACGAAAAGGTCAACATCGGTTCGCTTCGCTCCCCGTGTTTCCTTTATCTCCTACGGGTTCAGTCCAGTCCGTACGTCGCTAAAATGCTCGCCTGCGCTTTTCTAGTTACCAAGTTTTAAATGGTGGTGATCCTGGAGGTGCGTTTACAATCATTTCAGTTAATGGTAATACATAGGCCATTGCAATTACTAGAATCATAAGCACAACCCATAGTCCCCAACGTTCTGTCCAGAATGGAGTTTTTGAAGCTGTTTCTTCTACTTCAGCAATTGGGAATTCTGTTTCGCCTTTTGGTGCAAAGAACATCATATTGAATACTGCATATACTTGGATGATTACCGCTACAAGTAATAGTGTTGCACCGATACCAATTACCATCATAAATGGTTCCCAACCTGCAGCTTGTGCACTACCAAAGTAGTCTGTGAAAGATGTTCTTCTTGGTGAACCAAGAAGTCCAACCCAGTGCATTGTGATCGCCATGATAACCATACCAGTTGTCCAGATGATGGTTTGAACAACACCTAATTTATTCATTCCTTTTGTTAATACACGGCCAGAAATATGTGGGACTAACCAGTAACTAATACCAAAGAATGTCATTACGACTGACATACCTAGTGTTAAGTGGAAGTGTCCAACAACCCACATTGTGTTGTGTATAACTTGGTCAAGTTGGTTCGTTGTCTGTGCAATACCACCAGCACCCGCTGGGATAAAGGCAGCCATTGCAATAAATGGTGATAAGAAGCGAACGTCTCCCCAAGGTAACTTTTTAAACCAACCTAAGGCACCTTTACCTCCTTTTGCTTTTCCAGTACGTTCAAATACTGCAAACATTGCCCATGCTGTCATTAATGATGGGAAACCAATTGCTAAACTCATGAATACGTGTAGGAATTTTACTGATAAATTAATTCCTGGATCAATAATTTGATGGTGGAATCCACCAGTAATGTTCATGATAACTAGGGCAATAACAACTACACGAGTAAGTGTATCACTCCAACGTTTTCCGCCAATGATTTTTGGTATAATGACATACCAAGCAGATACAGCTGTTAAATACCAGATATTAACTGCTGTGTGTCCGAATGCCCAGAAAAGTGTACGAGAGACCATTACGTTAATTGTATCTACCCAGCCAAGTGTCCATGGTAAAATCAAGAATAATACTTCAACTGCGACAAATGCAGTTGCACCAACTAGTAGAATAAATACACCTGTAGCAAAGAAAGAAAGGATTGGTAAATGCTGACCCTTATGATTCTTTCTCCAGTTTGCTACTTGAATAAATGCACCAGCTGCTAAGATCCAAATACCTACTACCACTAATGCTAACCCGATATAGAACACTGGGTGTGCTGCCATTGGTGGATAAAAAGTGTACATGACAGATGCTTCATTCATTAGAACAGGAATGACGACTAATACGATACCAAGGATTTTCGTCCAAAAGCCCACCCATGCCATCCTTCTAACTTTAGGTAATAATCCACCTAAATCATGAGAAAGACCTGCGTAAAAGTAACCAATGGTAACAAATGCTGAAAATACTACTACTAATAATAGGCCATGTGCTGTTAATACTTGATAATAATTAAGCCAACTTGGCAATTCTAGAAGACCTGCACGATTTAATCCTTGGAATAATCCAAAAAGTCCACCTAATAATAATGCGATAAATGCTACTGATAAATAGGATTTCGAAATCTTTGCATCATCTAGATTAACCCCTAAAACTTTGTTTGTCTTTTCTTTAAATGTCAAATCTGAATTTTTTAATATAGTTGCCAATGGTCTCCCCTCCTTTATTTAACCGTAATTGTTGTAGACATTAATTGGTGACCAGAACCACAATATTCATTACATAGAATTAAATACTCACCAGGCTCGTCGAACGTTTGAGTGATTTTTTGAATATGTCCTGGCATTACCATTGCGTTTAAGTTTGTACCTGCAACTTGGAATCCGTGAACCACGTCTTTAGATGTCATGATAAAGTGAACCTTTGCACCCGCAGGTACTTCAATTTTTGCTGGTGTAAAACTAAATATTTGTAAGGTCATAACTACTTCATATTCATTTTCTCCGATTTGATAAACACCTGGTTTGTCGAATGGAGCTGTTTCATCTACTTTCTGAGGATCGATTGTTTCCATATTACTTGGTGGTCCCATTTCTAATGCAAATGTTTGGTATCCTGTTATAAGCATGAATCCAATGATAAGGCCGAAACTTATGGTAAGCCATATTTTTTCATCACGATGCATCTTCATTTTTTTCCCTCCTAGAATCTAGCCATAAATAGGCCGAATAGTAATAGATACGTAGCAAGAATGACTGCTCCAACAACACCAACTGAAATCCAGGTTCCAACTAATCGTTCCGAATTTCCCCCGTTTGTGTTTTTATTTCTGTTAACTTTTGAAGCTCCCATCCAACTCAACCTCCTTATGTTCTTCTTACTTACATCATAATTAGGAATTGTTCTCAATGTTGTGAACTGAATCACACATCAAGTGTAATTTTTAATACACTCATAAAAAAAAGACGAGAAAAAAGGCTATTTCTCGTCCCCTAACTTTTGATTAAAACTCAATAAAACCGCTCTAATTCGGCTTTTTGTGGACTTTTCCTCCCTTGTACCCTTCGAAGAAATCCGAAAATGACAAATTGGTGAACTAACTCCTGCACAAAAAAGCAGCCTCCGAATTTGGAAGCTGCTTAATCAAGTTGATAAACTAAAAATCTCTCATATGTGTTTTTCTCAAACAATTCAGGAATGATGATTTCTTTCTTCATTTGAAAAGGTGTATTGGTTTCTACAAAATAGGTGTACTCGTTTGATCCATAATAAAGAATAATCTCTATGTGTCGTGGATTGTGCTCGTATGAACGTAGGATATTAGACAATGTATGCTTAAAAACCTGTATAGAAAAAGGATTAAAAAAGTAAAAACGATTATCAAGCGAGTTAATTTTATAATCCTGTGCGGCACAATGGTGAATTTCAATTTCACCTTTTTGGTAACCTGACTTTTTAAAATAGCGTACTCGATTTTCCACCGCTTCATGATAGAGACTTTTGTCAATCTCAATCCCAACAACAGATGCCCCAAAATGGTGATGTATATAAAAAAGAAGCCTACCCTTGCCACATCCAAAATCCACTACCCGGTCGGTTTCCTTCAATTGATAATGCAAAAATAGTGCGTCGAGCCCTTCATATGGCGTCGGTTCATAGCGGTGATAATGTACGGAGGGGCTAAATCCCTTTTGGCCACCACTTGTTTTTACATGTAAAAGTGCATCGTAATACTTATCATCCATTGGTAGTCTCCTTGCCATGATGTGATTAATATGGTATCCCTCTCAATGCAAATGTTAGCTTTTCTGGATTGCGAATGGAAAAGATATGTTTGATTTGATTTTTTTCTTCTTCAAAGCATACCATATTCTCTTGTTGGTTATCTCGTTTAATCAAGTACAAAAAGATCTGAATTTATTTATGAAATTTTGTTTCACAAAAAACCCCGCTACATTAAATGTAACGAGGTTCGTGGCAAGGCTATCCAAAATATTTTGGTAATGTAACGACGACCATTAATAGGAAGATTATAAAAATATAATTCACTGAATATAGAAAGTTCCAGCGAGCCCATTTCATATCATCCTTAACCGTAAATCCTTTGACACTCAATACAATCCAACCAATATTAAGCACTGTCGAGAGTACGACAAATACTAATCCTAGGTCCCCTAAAAAGAAAGGTATCGGCAACAAACAGATCACCCAGAACAGAAAATGCTTCTTCGTTACCTCAAATCCGCGAACGACTGGGAGCATCGCGACTTTAGCCGCTTTATACTCTTCATACTTTCTCATCGCAATCGCATATGTATGAGGCATTTGAAAAACAAATAAGATCAAGAAGAGCATAATTGGAACGATGTGATCGATAGGTGCAACCGCAGCCCACCCCATTAAAGGAGATACAGCGCCAGAAACACTTCCAATCACAGTATTAATCGTAAATCTGCGCTTTGACCACATCGTGTATAACACAACATATGTGAACCAGCCTATAAATGTAAAAAAGATAGCTTCAAATGTTGTGAAATATAGAAAAATGAATCCTAGAGCAGTACAAATGATTCCTAATACCAGAACAAATTTCAATGAAAAATGGCCTGTTACAGTTGGTCGCTTTTTCGTTCGATCCATGACTGTATCAATGTCAACATCATACCAGTTGTTTATGATGAGTGCCCCCGCCATAACGAGCGTACTTCCGATTATTGTATACAGAAACAATCCCAGATTGTCCTGAAAAGATGCGCCCGTAAAGTAAATGGCTAACCAAAATCCTGAAAACACGGGTAGAACATTGGCTATTAAAACCCCTGCCTTAAAAAGTGATTTAAGATCAGCTATGAGGGATGTTTTTTGTATTTGAATTTCTGATTGCATGGATATCCTCTCTCCTACGGTTCTATTAGAAGAACATTATGCTTCAAATATACTATACCATTTTTATCGCTCTTAGGATAAGAAAACCACTTTTTACCTACTTCTATAGTGAATTCCACCCAACTCCCATATCATTCCGCTCCCTACAGTTAAATAGTAAAACTTTCTCATTGCTTCCCTCAAAAAAGTTTTGTAAAATTAGACCATCGCTTTTTGTTTGTTTCCTAAACAAATTAATAAAAAGTTTTCTGATTTGAAAACGCGCTCAGTTATCTAAATATTTTTTTCAATAAAAGAACAACACTTACGGAAGCAAATGTAAACGATATTACAGCTAAGAGAGATACAGGAGGAAATGAAAAATGGATTGGTTTGTAGACAATTTACCGATTATCTCGGTAATTCTTGGGGTTGCTTTACTTCTTTTTCTAAATATGAAGCTTAAGCTAAATAGTGTGATTGCCCTTTTACTATCAGCAATCCTTGTTGGTTTATTAAATGGAATGAATCTAACAAGTATTGTTTCAACTATTAAGTCCGGCCTTGGCAGTACACTTGGAAGCCTTGCTTTAATAATTGGTTTGGGTGCTGTTTTAGGTAAATTAATGGTTGATTGTGGAGCAGCCCAACGTATTGCTTCTACTCTATTAAATAAGTTTGGTGTTAAAAAGGTAGAATGGGCCCTAATTATTATTGGCATGGTATTCGGAATTTCCGTCTTCTATGAGGTTGCCTTTATTATTCTAGCTCCGCTTGTTATTAGTATTGCGATGGAGGCAAAAATTCCATTCTTAAAGCTTGGAATTACAATGGTTGCAGCTACTACTCTATCACATAGTTTATTCCCGCCACAGCCTGGTCCGACTGCATTGGTCGATGCTTATGGCGCAGATATGGGTATGGTTTATATAATTGGTATTGTTGTTTTTATTCCGGCAGTTATCGCGGCTGGAATCATTTTACCAAGAATGATGAAAAATTTAGATCGTCCGATTCCAAAATTAATGGAAAAACCAAAAGAGTTCACTGAAGAAGAAATGCCTAGTTTTGGTTTAAGTCTTTTTGTTCCATTAATCCCAGCAATCATGATTATGACTGCAACTATTCTAAATATGTTTATCGAAGAAGGAAGCTTGTTCCATGAAATTATTAACTTCCTAGGTAGTGCAGAAATTAGTTTACTTGTGGCTGTTTTAATCGGTATTTATGTATTTGGTATACGTACAGGTCGAGACATTAACACTGTAATGGACTCTTTCTCAAGCGCTATCAAAGGAATTGCGATGATAATCTTTATTGTAGGTGCAGGTGGTGCCTTCAAACAAGTCATTCTTGATTCTGGTGTTGGTGACTATATTGCTTCGATGATGGAAAATACTACAATTTCACCGTTGATTATGGCTTGGTTTATTACTGCCTTAATTCGTATTGCTACAGGTACAGGTGTTGTATCAGCGATAACTGCTGCTGGTATTGTAGGTCCTCTAATCGATACATTTGATGTTAGCCCAGTATTAATGGTTCTTGCAACAGCGGCTGGTAGTAACACAATCACACACGTTAACGACGCATCATTCTGGTTATTTAAAGAATATTTTGGTCTAAGCATTAAAGATACCTTTAAGACATGGGGTCTATTACTATTCACAACTTCTATTGTAGGTTTGGGTATTGTCTTGATCCTTGATATGTTTATGTAATACATTCTGCGAGCCCTAACAATTTCGTTAGGGCTCTTGTTACTATTTACCAATCGTATTTTTTAAAAAAAGCGAAACCAAACTCTGCTTTCATCGTATATAAGAGAGAAAGTTGATGAGGAGGTATTGCAAAGCGCAATAGATTGGATAATAAGGTATACTATTATAAATAAATTAACTAACTTATGGAGGTATTTCTATCATATGAAAAAGATATTATCAGCATTAGTAGCACTTACTTTGATTTTTTCCCCGCTTGGGAGCTTTGTTTTCCAAGACCAACCAACGTCTGTAGAAGCAAAGGGATACAAATCAGGTAAAAGAGGATTCAATAGTAATATTGGGAACAAAAATAAATCAAACTTCCAGCAACAACAGAAAAAACAAGACAACAATGTTACGAACAAATCTACTACTCCTACCACTCCAAAAGGTGGATTCATGTCTGGTGGATTAATGAAAGGTCTTATGCTTGGTGGACTTGCAGGATTCCTATTCGGAGGTCTTTTAGGTGGAATGGGTATGCTTGGTTCATTTTTAGGATTAATGATTAACGTTCTTGCGATTTACGTTCTGATCTCCATCATTCGAAAAATCTTCGTCATGATTAAAGATAAAAAGAAAAAAGAGACTGATCCATGGCAGCGCTAATACTTTCTGAACAGGAAATTATAAATGCAGTTTGTGTCTATATCGGCTTAAAAAAGCAAGTAAAGCCTGAAGAGGTTGAAGTGGAGCTGATGTATGACGATGATTACGGATTCTCCGCAGAAGTATACGTGAACGATCGAAAGCAGGTTCTCATTATGGCGAACTTAATTGAAGCAATTCGTTTATGGCTAGGCGAATTTCTTAACCGTGACCCATATGCCGGAATCAAACTTGTGTTGGACGACGAAGAAGGTATTATTGCCCATATCAACTAAGAAAAGCGCAGGGCCCCCGCCTATCGGCGACAAGCACAAGACGAGCGCTGACAGAAGGTGATTTTTACCTTCAGAAGCGATTGGCTTGTGACCTCGAGCCGATGGTGCCTGGAGCTGGACAACGAGTAAAAAGCTCATCCATTTGGATGAGCTTTTTTATTTCGCTATTACGATGCGTTTTTTTCCACTTTCTTTTGCAGCATATAGCGCTTGGTCGGCTGCCTTTTTTAAAGAATCTACGGTCGTTCCATGGTGTGGATATATCCCGACACCCGTACTGATCGAAACAATGATTTTTTCATTCTCCATGATGATTGGATTTTCATTATAATACTCATTTAATGTTGCGTAAATTTCCTTTACACACGTGTCACTGCTATTTTTAATCAGAATCATGAATTCATCTCCGGCATAACGATACCCCTCAAACTTTTCATTACATACCGTTTTCATTCCGTATGCTAGTACCTGTAAATATAGGTCACCAGCATCGTGCCCAAAGCGATCATTGACCTGTTTTAAATCATCAGAGTCTATCATCATAACTGTTATTTCATCATTCTCATTTTTGATCAGTTGTGCTAAATCCTCATGGAAGGCACGGTGGTTTTTTAAACCTGTTAATTCATCCGTACGAGACATTGTGTAAATTTTTTCATATAATCTTGCTGTTTCAATCGAGTTGATCACTTGCGCTCCGATCATTTGTAGTAGTTCCTCATGCTCTTTCCGATAAGCAAAATCTTTAAAGCTCTGAGTTGAGATGACACCTTTGACCTGGTCATCAATGACAACGGGTACAAAAAGACAGGAGCTTGTGTCCTCGTCCCCCTCACCCATTTTCGTATCATATTCAATGTTCTGGTTTTGATGTTTGAGGTGGACGATTTCCCTTGTTTTGATGACTTTTGATGTGTAGTTTTCGCCAAAGTCTACGGTACTTGGAGGAGCTGGTTCGCCATTATCCATAATAAAGACTAAATGAATATATTTGTCACCAGGATTATGCAATGCAATATAAAATGCATCAGTAGGCATAACACGTGAAACCATTTCATAAGACTTTTGGAGAAGGACGGATTCATTTAATGTTTTACTGCAGACTTGTGCGAAATCATGTAGGATTCGGTAATGCTTATTCATCCAATGCATGTTTTCCATTTGTTCGTTTATTTCTTGGAGTTGATTTAAAAGGGTACTGGTAATCTCTTGTTCTTCTTTTTCCTGACATGTTTGATTAAGTAAAGTACGAACCTCGTCAGAAATTAGAGTCTTCTCAGAACCAATCATCTCAATTAGTTCGCTTAATTTTTTTAGCAAGTTAAGATTCTGGATTGTTTTCTCCATGTAATCACTTCCAAATTTTTTTAGAGGATGTTCCAAAATTCGTTTGAAATGTTCCAATTCCAAAAATCTAGTAATATAGTAGCAACATATTGTTAATAAATTGGTATAAAAAAAGACTAATCATATACCGATTAATCTACGTTCTTTCGATACGAGCTGTACTCGGTAACTGGCTGGCATGTCCAAAATGAGGATGTTCCAAAACTCAGGTAAAAATGACACATAGAATTTCTGGGTTGGCTTACTTCTACGTTCCTCACGTATAATTACATACGCTCTGGTACAAAAAAGCTACGCCGCCTTGAACTTCTCGGTCCTTTTTATCTTCCATTTTGAACACTAGTGAACTTTAGCCCCTATAGTTTTGCGTCTTCATCTTTCAATGAATTTGCCCTTACTTTATCCAATTAACTCATTAAAGAAAGAGTATTTTAAATAGTACTATAATTATATTTCTATTTTCCTCTTTGGTCAATGAAATCGTTATAATCTTTTGCTAAAAACGGGAAAATTTTCCTATCCCAAATGCCCTATACACTTCTCTTGTTTCAATAAGAAAATAGTCTTCCCTAGTTTTCTGACTTGACAATTATAATTATTATTGTTTTTTTTGCCGATTCGTGTATAATTATGCCGGATTACGTTATGAATCTTATCTCTATTAATAGAAAGAAGGGGGTTGCTATGAACAGTATACCTATTATCCAATTTAAAAATGTCACAAAGCAGTATGACAATGATCCAGCTGTTCTCGACAATGTTAGCTTTGAAATAGAAAGAGGAAAATTTTATACTCTTCTCGGTCCATCTGGGTGTGGAAAAACCACGATACTTCGGTTAATCGCAGGATTTATTGAACCATCAAGTGGTGAGGTTTATTTTAATGGTAAAAAAGTAAATACGACACCTGCAAATAAACGTCAAGTAAATACAGTGTTTCAGGATTACGCCCTGTTTCCACATCTTAATGTATTTGAAAATATTGCTTTTGGGTTACGTATAAAGAAATTGAAGCAATCTGAAATAGATAAAAAGGTAAAAGAAGCTTTAAGCTTTGTTAATCTTGCAGGCTATGAAAATCGTGAAATTCAAGAAATGTCAGGTGGTCAGAGACAGCGTGTTGCGATTGCACGTGCAATTGTTAATGAACCCGAGATTATCTTATTGGATGAACCATTATCCGCTCTCGATTTGAAGCTTCGTACCGAAATGCAATACGAGCTTCGCGACCTTCAGAAGCGGCTTGGTATTACTTTTATCTTCGTTACCCATGACCAAGAAGAAGCTCTTGCCATGTCTGATGAGATATTTGTACTTAATGAAGGAAAAATTCAACAAAGTGGTACCCCAATTGATATATACGATGAACCAATCAATCGTTTTGTTGCTGATTTTATCGGTGAATCTAATATCGTAAAAGGAAAAATGCATCGAGACTTTCTCGTAGAATTCGTCGGAAAGACATTTGAATGCGTTGACCAAGGTTTTTCAGACAATGAATTAGTCGAAATTGTCATCCGTCCAGAAGATTTAGAAATTACTTCTGTTGAAAAAGGAAAACTACAAGTTGTAGTGGATTCCCAGTTATTTAGAGGAGTACATTATGAAATTTGCGGTTTGGATAAGGATGGAAATGAGTGGCTTGTTCATTCAACTAAGAAGGCTAAAGTTGGCGAAGAAATTGGACTTTATTTTGACCCAGAGGCAATACACGTTATGCGTCTTGGTGAAACAGAAGAAGAATATGATCGTCGTTTAGAGGCATACGTGGACGGGGAAAGCCATGGAAAATAAGGTAACACGTAATCTTGTTTTTATCCCTTATGCATTATGGATTCTCATATTTGTTATCGCTCCGGTTACACTTGTTGTCTATTATTCTTTTTTTGATATTGAGGGAAATTTATCTTTAGTAAACTATAAAACATTCTTCACACCCGTTTACTTAAAAATGACGCTGAGCTCTTTTTGGTATGCGTTTTTAATTACAGCTGTAACTCTATTAGTTGCATATCCGACAGCGTATTTAATTACAAGAACAAAACATAAACATCTGTGGTTATTATTAATCATTGCTCCATCCTGGATTAATTTACTATTAAAAGCCTATGCTTTTATTGGAATTTTCGGAACTTATGGCACAGCGAATGCGATTCTTGAAGTGTTTGGTATTGGCTCTAAACAATTATTATTTACGGATTTTAGCTTTGTGTTTGTATCTGTATATATTTTTATTCCGTTTATGATTTTACCAATCTTCAACTCGTTAAATGAATTAAACCCTAGTCTGCTAGATGCTTCTCGCGACCTTGGGGCATCTAAATGGACTACGTTTCGTCGTGTGATTTTTCCACTTACGATTCAAGGGGTAAAATCTGGCTGTCAGGTTGTATTTATTCCTGCTTTATCATTATTCATGCTGACACGACTAATTGCAGGAAACAAAGTGATTACACTTGGTACTGCTATTGAACAGCAGTTTCTTGTCACTCAGGATTGGGGCATGGGTTCAACAATAGCTGTCTTCCTGATTATTTTTATGGTATTAATTATGGTCGCAACTGGAAACCGCAAGAAACGAGGTGCTAAAAATGAGAGATAAACTGGCTATTTCTTCTAAGGCGTATCTATTTATTATTTTCTTCATTTTATATGCACCGATTTTCTATCTCGTGTATTACTCATTCAATAGTGGTGGCACGATGAGCAATTTTGAGGGCTTTACCTTGGATTGGTATAAGGAGCTATTCGGGGATACTAGACTGCTAATCATCGTGTTAAATACATTTGTGATTGCCTTGCTTTCTGCTCTTGTATCGACCATTATTGGCGTGCTTGGAGCCATTTGGATTCATTCGATTAAACAAAGACAAACTCAAAATACTTTACTATCGTTAAATAACGTCTTGATTGTAAGTCCTGATGTCATTATCGGTGCTTCCTTTTTAATTTTATTAACAATGGCTGGAATTAAATTAGGATTTTATTCTGTGTTACTTTCACATATTGCCTTCAGTATTCCAATCGTTGTACTTATGGTACTGCCAAAACTAAAAGAGATGAGTCCTTCTTTAATTGATGCAGCGAGAGATCTCGGAGCAAGCCAATGGCAGGTTCTAACAAAGGTGATTATTCCTTACATCACACCAGGAATTTTTGCTGGATTTTTCATGGCCCTTACGTATTCCTTCGATGATTTCGCTGTTACATTTTTCGTAACAGGAAATGGTTTCTCAACGCTATCTGTTGAAATCTATTCTCTTGCACGACGAGGAATCTCGTTAAATATTAATGCATTGTCAACTCTTCTCTTTATCTTTACAATGCTTCTTGTTGTTGGATATTACTTTATTGCACAACGAGGAAACACACGTGGATTGGGGGTTCGAAAATGACGAAACTCATCCGTGCCTTTATAGCAATTGCACTAGTATCAGGTGGGTTACTCTACCTTATCCACCATTTAAATTCATCTCAGGGTCTCGCTGGTGGGAACACCTTGACGATTTATAACTGGGGCGACTATATCGACGAAGAACTCATCGATCGTTTTGAAGAGGAAACTGGAATCAAGGTTATTTATGAAACCTTCGACTCTAATGAAGCGATGATGACAAAAATCGAACAAGGTGGAACCACCTACGATATCGCGGTGCCATCTGAATATATGATTGATAAAATGCGCCAAGAGGACTTACTCATCCCTCTTGACCATTCAAAACTACCAAATTTAAAAAACATTGATGAACGGTTCATGGATCTTCCTTTTGATCCGGGTAATCAGTACTCAGTCCCATATTTCTGGGGGACGGTCGGCATTGTCTATAACTCTACCATGCTTGATGGTAAAGAATTTACAAGCTGGAATGATCTCTGGGACCCTTCCCTAAAAAATGAAATCATCTTGGTTGATGGTGCCAGAGAAATCATTGGAATGGGGCTTAACTCTCTTGGTTATTCATTGAATGATACTAATCTTGACCACTTAATTGAAGCAAAGGCAAAACTGATGAAGCTTACCCCAAATGTAAAAGCAATTGTTGGTGACGAGGGTAAAGTACTGATTCAAAATCGCGAGGCTGCGATTGGAATTGTTTGGTCGGGTGATGCCGCTGATATCATGTGGGAAAATGAGGATCTGAACTATGTCGTACCAAGCGAAGGCTCTAACCTCTGGTTTGACAATATGGTCATTCCGAAGACAGCCAAAAATATTGATGGCGCACATCAGTTTATTAATTTTATGCTGGATGCGGAAGTAGCAGCTCAAAACACGGAATACGTCAGCTACTCTACTCCAAACAAAGAAGCACTACAATATATGCCAGAAGATATGGTGTCTGATGAGCGTTTCTACCCATCTCCAGAGCTAACCGAAAAGCTTGAGGTGTATGAAAACCTTGGGAAAAAGAACCTCGCCATCTATAACCAGCTTTTCCTAGAATTTAAGATGGGACAGAACTAACAGAAAAGCGCAAGGTGCCCGAATTCCAGCTGAAGGTAGGTACTCTTGTGCCTACCTCTGAAGCTTAGCCGTCCTGTCGTGGTCCACAAGTACTGAAAAAGGCATCTTTTTCCCTCAGAGGGGATTGGCTAGATAAGAGAGCCGAGATGCTCTTTCTTGGAGCTAGCATCGAATACAAGGACTGTATCATAACCGATACGGTCCTTGTGTTCGTTTATTGCGTTTTATCTTTTTTGCTTCTGGGGTAAACAAAGACTATGCGTTCAATATTTCGTTTTTAAATAATGCATAAGTTGAAAATCGTTACATTCTTACTCAACTTATAGGCTATTTTTCCCTTTTATTGGATCTTGCGAATGGTTTGGTGCTGCCTATTCTCAAAAAAGCATTCGTATCCCCTATTTACGTATGCTTTTTGATCACTTTCGCTTAGAAATCATTCGGAAATGGAATTTCATTACAATTCATGCCGATTCCAAAGTTACCTTTTCCTTTTATTGGATTTTCTGAATGGTTTTGTTTCACCTATCCTCAAAAAAACATTCGCAATCCCTATTTGCGTATGCTTTTTGGTCATTTTCGCTTAAAAAAGATACAGAAATGGAAATAAATTACAATTATCATCGATTCTAATGTCACTTTTTCCTTTTCCTGGATTTTACAAATACTTTTGTCTGCCCTGTCCACAAAAAAGCATTCGTATCCCTTATTTACCAATGCCTTTTGATCCATCTCGCTTAAAAATAATATAGAAGTGAATTTCCACTACTACACTTATATAAAACGGTAATACGTTGATTTTCCTCCCTCAACCATAACAAGATGTTCCTTCAATATTTTCTGCATTCTAAGCCTATTCATATCAAGCCCACACCAATCATTAGCCTCAGAAACGGTCAGTATCCTATTTGGAAAGAGCACCCTATATTCTTCTAGTGATCTCATAATACCTGTATGTAGAGCTTCCTTTGCCCCGCACCTCTCACACATAAGGTATCTTCCATTCAAACTAACCGATAGCGATCCACAATCGACGCAAGAGATTCCCTTTTTCACAGATTGATAGGTATATTCAGGGATAAGCTTATCATTGAATGGAGAATTTTCACTATGAAGTAGGGCTAGTTCTTTTGCCGATCCTATTAATGATCCACTAGTATTCATAGAAGCATAACCTAACTTCTTTAACAAAGAATTAATTTGAGTAGGTAGGATGATTGGAAGATGTCTATCTGCCTGAAAAAGGGTAAAGTCGGGATTATCAAAAATGATTTTCGCTTCAATGGGAAGATTAATACCTATTGATTGCATGAGTGGTCTAAGCAGGGATTCAGAGCGCTCTAGTTGAGGAATTGGATTCTTTATTTCATACCCAGATGAAAAGTACCATCGATTACCCTCAATATAAAATTCTCCTTCAAAGTTTTTGACATCGAAAAGATAGATTTTGTATGGACATATAAGGAGTGAGTCAATTTGAAAAGTTGTGTTTCGCCATTCAAGGAGGAGGTCATATAGTTGAAGATATGTGGAAGCAGGGGATCGGGCTATTAGTTCATCGAAATTGCATTCGCCTTCAAAGCCTTTTTCATCAGCTAGTAACTTTTTTACTTGCCCATCAGTAAACACTATTCGGGGCTTTAAGTAACGCCGTATTTGTAGGTGATTTGGAACCTTTCTTGCTTTAAGTATCATCTTTAGCCTTCCTTTTCTAAATTTTTACAATATAATAGTTTCATAATTCACAAATCTTGTCAATCACCTAAAATTCGATTTAATTAGAACACAAATCCATACACTATAAAAAGGCCTGTATCTAAATTGATACAGGCCCTTTCTTTTCTATCACTAATTTTCTTTACTTACCGCTTTATCCTTCTCTAAGAGTACGATTAACCCAGGTAACAATACTCCGCGGATTAGGAATGTGTCTAACAGAATTCCTACCGCTACAATAAAGCCGAAGACAAATAATAATTGAACCGGCTGTGTCATGAGGACCGCAAAGGTGGCAGCTAAAATGACACCCGCAGATGAAATGACTCCACCTGTTTTTGCGACTGCTATTTGTACCGCTTCTTTGACTGAATGATTTCTTCTTTCTTCCTGGAATCTTGAGATGAGCATAATATTATAATCAATTCCAAGTGCAACTAAGAAAACAAATGCGTATAATGGAACACGATTCGCTATCGTGTCGATATCAAAGAATAAGTTTGTTAAGAACATACCTAATCCTAATGCCGCTAAAAATGAAACTAAGATTGTACCCATCATATAAATAGGCATTTTAAATGATTTTGTAAGAACAATTAGCATACCAAAAATTAAAATCGTTTCAAGTATAACGATCAAGATAACGTCTCGATTATTTGTTGAGCGATCATCCACTTTAGTTGCGGTTTCTCCTGCAAAGTAGAGTTCTCCATCTACATCCGCATCTTTCAAAATGGTTTCAGAGTTTGAAATCATCTTCTCCATTGCGTTAATCGTTTCTATATCATATGGCCCTTCTTCAAACGTTAAAGAGAAATTTAGAACCCGATTTTCTTCAGCAGTTCCGTTGATTCTAACGTCACTCACAAGATCTTGAGCTAGTAACTCTTCGCGTAGCGCATCCTGCTCTTCCTTTGTAACAGCCGCTTTCCCTTCAAACAAGACTGTAGATGGTGCAAGTTCACCTTTTGCAAATTTCTCCTCGATGAGTTCATATCCTTGTCGTGATGGCATATCCTCTGGAAATGACTTCATCGTGTCGAATTCGTAATTTAAGTTAAACATATTGGCTGCAGAAATAAGAAGAAAAATCCCTACAATTGCGACATATAATCCTGGCTTTTTAACAACCATTCTTCCGACTTTGCTCCAGATGGAGTTATCTTTTACTTTTGCATCCCCTACTTTTGGTACCTTTGGCCAGAATGATTTTCTACCGAAAAGTGTAAATAGTGCTGGCACGAGTGTGACAGATGCAATCATGATGATTACCATTGTTGTACCGAAGGTTGGAGCAAAATTACGATAATCTCCAAGGTCTGCGAAGAATAATACTAGCATTGCCGCTAATACTGTCCCACCTGAGAAAAAGACAGGCATTCCTACCTCTTTCATGGCAGCTCTCATCGCATCATATTTATTTTCATAATTCTTGAGCTCCTCACGGAAACGAGAAAATACAAATAACGAGTAATCAATGACGGCCGCAAATAAAAGAATCGACATAATTGAGATTGTCTGATTACTTAGCTGTAAACCAGCTTTCCCTAGTATACCTAATGATTGCATAGTCACTTCATAGACAAAGACAGCTGCTAATAACGGTATTAGGGCTAACAATGGTGAACGATAAATCACAATTAATAAAATGAGGATTAACCCTACCGTTGATAAAATTAACACTAGATCGGCCCTTGAAAATAAATCCAGTGAATCTGTTGCAATTCCCGCTGGACCAGTTACATACAAAGTTAGATCTGAATTATCTTTAACGACCTTTATAACCTCATCCTTAGAATCGCGGATTTCCGTTGTTTCTAACGATGCATCAAACATGATTGGAAGTATAGCAGCTGATTGGTCCTCTGAAAAGAATCCTGCAGCAGCCTGCGGTGGCAAGGTTGATAAAGGAACTACCTGCTCTACCCCAGGAATTTCAGCATTCTCAATTTGACTAGATACATCTACAAGATCTTGAAATGAGAATTGTTCATCATTATGAAAGACCAAGATTGCTGGAGTCCCATTACTATCCTTGAAATACTCATCCACTTTACTTTGGGCAATTACCGACTGTGCATCCTCAGGAAGTGAGTCAATTCTCGAAACCTCATAATCCTTTGCGTTCGGCGCAAAAACGGCTAATAATATGGTGACAATAAGCCAAGAGGCTAATGTAATCCACATTCCTTTTTTTGTGGTGACTTTATCTGTAATGGCTCGTAACATGTTTTTCAATTTTAAACCACCTCTTCTTTCAAAAGTAACACTCATGTCACTTTCTATAAAAAAATTAACACAGTTGTCACGATAATTATCTTTTAAAGTGACACCCGTGTCAATTATAAGTCTTTGAAGATTCCGTGACAAATTATTTCTTTAATCGACTGAACCCACTTATCATGGGGAATGCCAAAATGATTTGGAATCGCGACTGATTGAAAAATATAACCTAAGATGACTGGTTCAGGAATATTTGGATTAAATTGTTGTTCACTTTTACCCGATTCAATTAAACCCTCCACATAACGGTACATCTCAATGTGATAGCTTTCAAGTTTTTCCATGTTTTCTTTTACTTTCTCATTTATGTGGACCGGAACACGCTTCCCAATTTCTATAAGTTGATAAAGTTCCGGATTCTTAAACATGAGGTTTAAAAGAAAATCAAATTGACTATGAAAGCCTTCAATTGAGTATATTTCCTTTAGCTCCTGGAGAAATTGCTCCATTTTAAAAAGCATATACTCCGTAATCAATTCTTCCTTGTTTTCAAAATACTTATAGATTGCTCCTCGGGAAACACGCAAATGATCCGCAACCAAACTAAACTGGAACCCTTCATAATGATGTGTTAGGAGTAGTTCCTCAGTTGTCTTATATAATTCCTCAGTTGTAAATTTACGTTCACGAGCCATGTCCTTCACCCCACCCTCATTATAGAACAAGATATAAGTAAAGAGAAAGAGTTGACTACGAATTGACACATTAATATCAATATTGGGCTAGTACAGCACACTTTTTAACCTGCTCAACAATACGAATTTGATTCAAACAAACGTTTAATTGAATTCGCAAGTTATTGTTACTAAAGGAAAAACCCATTAAACAAACGCTTGTTTGAAAATGGGTTTTCTCGAAAATAGCCGATTAGTACAGATAGTTTTCGTATCCATTATTTACTTGTTTCTCTTCGAACGATTGGAGCAACCTCCGTTGCTAACAATTCAATACCTTTTGCTACATTTTTAAAAGGTTGACCACCTATATCTAACTGGGCAAGAAATCGTTTGTGCCCAAAGAGCTCGTATTGTGTGAGGATTTTTTCAGCGACTTGCTGTGGACTTCCTACGAACAAGGCCGTTTCTGGACTAGCCATATGTTCAAAGTCATTCCTTGACATCCTTGTCCCCATTCCACGCTGACGATTTACATATTCCCAGTAATTGGAGTAATAAGGGTAAAACTCATCCTTTGCTTGCTGAGTTGTTTCAGCTAGATAAGCATGGCCTGTTACACCGACCTTTAAGTCTTGAGGGTTATGTCCTGCTTCTATTCCTGCTTGACGATAGAGATCGACAAGTGGCTTAAATCGTTTTGGATGACCACCTAATATTGCTAGAGCCATCCCCACCCCAAACTTTCCAGCACGAACGGCACTTTCAGGTGTACCTCCAACTCCGATCCATACTGGTAGATTTTCCTGTACTGGTCTAGGAGCGATTTCTGCATTCCTTAATGAAGAACGAAACTTCCCCGACCAAGTGACAGTCTCATTTTGAGTTAATTTTAATAATAAATCCATATGTTCTTCAAACAATTCATCATAATCATTTGTGCTATAACCGAAAAGAGGAAATGATTCAATAAACGCTCCTCTACCGGCCAGTATTTCTGCACGACCATCCGAGAGTAAATCCAATGTTGCAAAATCCTCAAATAGACGAACGGGATCAAGCGTACTTAATACACTCGTTGTACTCGTTAATCTAATTTGTTCAGTGCCTTGGGCAATTGCAGCCAATATAACTGCTGGAGAAGATGATGCATAGTCTAGACGATGATGCTCTCCTATTCCAAATACATCAAGTCCAGCCTCGTCCGCAAGTTTTGCAGCTTGAATCATTTCTTTTACTCTTTCTTGAGCGGTAATGGTCTTACCGGTAAGGGGGTCTGGCCCAATATCAGCGAGAGTGTAAATGCCAATTTCAAAATCACTTTTCTTTTCTTGATTCATTAAAGGTGTCCTCCCTTCATTAGATAGCTAACTCTATTTGATTTCCAGAAGGGTCAAATGTGATAACCGTATCGTTCTCTTCGATCACATCCGCACCAATCTTTTTCAAATTTTCCACAATCCCGTCACGGGCTTCTTCAGTTGGCAAAATAAGTGTATACGATTCAAGCCCAACACCATTTTTAGGTGGCTTAGGTGCTCCTACGCCATTCCATGTATTAACTCCAATATGATGGTGGTACTTTCCGGACGAAAGGAAAAGTGCCTGTGTACCATAACGATTTACAACATCCAATCCAAGTCCTTTCACATAAAACTCTTCGGTCTTTTGTAACTCAGCTACATGTAAGTGAATATGCCCCATTAGCGTTTCATTTGGCATCCCTTTCCATGTTTTACCTGGTTCAATGTTGTTTAAAAGTCTTTCAAAATCTAGCGGATCAACAGCCATCTCCACTTCTTCACCCTTCCAATCCCATTCAGAGGGATCGCGGTCTATATATATTTCAATTTGGTTGCCATCAGGATCATTTAGATATAAAGCTTCACTAACTAGATGGTCAGAAGAGCCAAAGCGAACCCCTTTTTCTACTAGATGAACAACAATATTAGCCAAATCTGTTTTTGTAGGTAAAAGAAGAGCAAAATGATAGAGTCCAGTTGTTCTTCCTTGCTTTGGAACAACATCTTCAGGTTGTTCCAGTGATAGAATACTTGTCTTTCCATCAGTCGTTAGTTTTGCTGTCGAGTCTGTTCGTTCCAAAATATCAAATCCCAGTATATCCTTATAGAACTGTAATGAACGTTCTAGCTTTTCAACTTTTATTTTGACATGTCCAACAAATGTGGTTGGCTTTGCATGGTATCCCATTATTATCCTCCTAGATTATCTATAATTTTATATAACTTTCCCTTTACAATATCAATTCGTTTTTAAAATTAAGTTACTTTATGTAAGTAAGTTTATTTATATAATTAATTATTGTCAAGTAATTAAATTTCCAATTGTAAATAGTTTTTCATTTTAGTACAATACTCATTAAGAGAGGTGCATTTTTAAAATGAAACAACCTACAATCTGCCCGAAATTTGAAAAAGCAATTTCACTATTAAGTCAAAGATGGACAGCTTTGGTTATCTATCAATTATTAGTAGGGCCACAAAGGTTTAATGAGGTACAATCTTCAATAGGTATAAGTGGAAAGGTATTATCAGATCGTTTAAAGGAACTGGAGCACCAAGGATTGGTTAAACGTGAGGTTATCCCTGAAACGCCTGTTATTATTGAGTATTCACTAACAGAAAGAGGACATAGTATCGAACCCATTTTAAGGGAAATTGAAAAATGGTCGCAAGAATGGGTAAAAATAGATTAAAAAAAATGGTAAAGGGTTGTTCCACAAGTCATGTCGGTGACTATTGGGAACAACCTGTTTTTTTATACTGTTATTTGATTATTCGTTTCGATGGTTTCAATAAATTTTTCCATTGTTGAGGTTAAGTACGAATCAGCTCTTCTTATAAAAACGGTTTTGATTTTACTGTATTGATCTGGAAGGGTATAACATCTGATGAGCCCACTTTGCTCCAAATGGGTAACCGCTGATCTTGGGACGAATGCCACACCAAGTCCAACGACTACGCTACGCAAAATCGTTTCTAATGTGCCAAATTCCATCACTTTTCTTGGTGTAAGGTTTTGGTCTCTATACCACGCTTTAAATCTCGCTCGGTATCCGCAGCCTTCACTAAAGCAAAGAATGGTTTCCTCTTTCGACTCTTCCAATGAGGATGTACGAATATCTGATATTAACACAAGCTCCTCTTGCAATACGTCATGCGACACAAGGTCAGGATGAAAGTCTGATTCAGAAACGAATGCTCCATCCAACTTATGATGTAACACTTGCTTTTCCAAATCTTCAGTGACACCAGTATATAATGACAGATCCACATTTTTATATTTTTTAGTATAGGTAGATAATATTTTTGGTAAATGAATGACAGTTTCAACTGTTCCAATTTCTAATTTACCAGACGGCTCATTTTTATTTTGAACGGCTTTTTTCATTTCATCTGTTAACAACAATATTTTTTTACTATAGGTTAATAGTTTCTTCCCCTCGGGTGTCAACGTCATTCCCCGACGATGTCGATTAAACAAAGGTGTATTTAGCTCAGCCTCGAGCTTCTGGATCCGTGATGTAATATTGGATTGAACGTAGCTCAACTCTTTTGCCACTTCTGTAATTGTTCCTTTTTCTGCTACCATCTGAAAAATTTCTAAGTCTTTGAATTCCACAGTTTCTCCTCCTGTTCGCACAATTATCTCTATAAATATGATATCAATAAAAATGATATTAATCATTGTTTTTATTCATTTTACAAGATATACAAATCGTTTTAAGATGATGATTATCGTAACTTATTGAAAGAGGTAGAGGAAAGTGAAAAATAGTGTACTAATCGGAGCGATTTTGTGTTTTATTGCAGCGGTATCATGGGGAGCAATGTTTCCTGTAGCTCATGCGGCATTTAAACATCTTGATCCCTTTTATTTTACAATCATTCGTTATGGCGCTGTAACTATTATATTAGTGGCCATCTTATTATGGAAAGAAGGAAAGCAAGCTTTCCGCTTTGAAGGAAAAGGACTTCAATTATGGTTTTTCGGCACGATGGCATTCACCGTCTATAATCTTTTTATCTTCTGGGGTGAAGATTTATTAGGTGCTTCCGGAGTAATGGTCGCATCAATTATGGAATCCCTCATGCCGATGATTTCCGTTGTAATCGTATGGATGATTTTTAGGAAACGCCCGCAACTATTCACATTAGGATGTGTAATCGTATCATTCATTGGCGCGATGTTGGTGATTACTAAAGGTGATGTTAGAGCTTTTCTTGGAGCAACTGATGACTTTATACCTTCATTACTAATATTCATTGCCGTAATAGGATGGGTCATTTACACGATGGGGGGTAGTGAATTTAGTGGTTGGTCTGCATTGCGTTATTCAACGTTAAGTTGTTTACTTGGAACAATTACTGCTATTGTAATTACAATTGGTGCAACTTTGTTCGGCTCTTTAACTGTCCCAACAGTAGAAAGTATGCTAACTGTTAGCCCACATTTATTATTTATGATTATTTTTCCTGGGGTGATTGCATTACTCGGTTGGAATATTGGTGTGAGCATATTATCACCATTAAATGGATTGCTGTTCATTAACTTTGTTCCCGTTACAACACTCTTGATTTCGATTTTTCAGGGTAATCAGGTAACGATGTTCGATCTTCTTGGTACAATCTTAATCATCGTTTCACTATTATCTAATAATATCTACGTAAGGCTGTCGCAAAAGAAAAAATCTGTTAAACAAGTTCGTACAAATTTGAGAGAAATGCCTTTATCCTAAAAAGGCTAACGCCCATCCAACATATCACTTGTTGAATGGGCTTTGTTTTGGATAAGTACCCTAATCTAATTCATAAAATCCACAAACCACAGTTCCCACTGCCTTTGCAGCGACAAGGAGGGCATCTTCATCAATATCAAATTTAGGATGATGATTGAAATAGGGATCCTTATCCCCCTTTGGCGTACATGCAATATAGAAGAAACAAGAAGGGAACTTTTCTGCATAATAAGCAAAATCTTCAGATGGTGCCATTGCTAGAAATTCCTTCACTTCTTTAATGTCTTTGTCATTTGCATTGTTTAGATACTCTGCAACTTTTCCTGTTAATTCTGGATCATTGTATAGGGGAGGATAATCCGTTTTGTAAGTTAGCTCACATGTTACTCCGAATTCTTCTTCAAGTCCACGGGCAAGACGTTTCACTTCTTTTTCAATTTTTTCCTTTGTTTCATCCGTCATATAACGAATGTCACCTTCAAGCTCTACGCTATCTTTGATGACATTAAATGTTCCTTTACCATCAAATGAACCTATCGTAATAACACCATTTTCAAATGGGCTTAAACGACGGCTAATGATTGTTTGAACGGCTGTTACAAAATGCGCCCCTGCCACAATCGCATCATTTGCCAAATGTGGCGATGAGCCATGGCCACCTCTACCTTGGACCTTTAATTTCATATAAGCTCTTCCGTTAAATGAATATCCTGCATGATACCCAACTGTCCCTGCCGGACCTAGTGGAAGTAGATGGATGCCGAATACATGATCTAAATCATCAAGAATACCAGATTCCACGATACTTTTTGCCCCACCCGGCGGAACCTCTTCGGCATGCTGGTGAATAATTTTGATTGTACCGGGTATTTCATTTTTTAATTGAATTAAACAGTCTGCTAGTACTAACAAATACGCTGTATGTCCATCATGACCACACGCATGCATCACACCTTCAGTCTTTGATTTAAACGGTACATCTGTTTCTTCGACAATAGGAAGCGCATCAAAGTCTGCACGCAGGCCAATGTTTTTTCCAGACTTCCCCCCCTTTATTGTCACGACAATTCCATAACCATTCCCAACATTGGCTTGAACCTCTACATCTTTCCCTTTATAAAAATCTAAAATATACTGAGCGGTTTTTTCTTCTTTAAAGGATAGTTCGGGATTTTCATGTAAATGTCTGCGGATTTCAATCATTTCATCCTTTCGTGATTCTAACATTTCCATCAATTGTTCTTTCATTGGCTGTTCTCCTTTTCGACTATTCTAAAATGGGCTCTTTAGTTGGTGTTTTGTTAGAAGCAGGGTTTGGTTTAACCTCTTTAGTTGTTTTTCCTGCATCTTTTGGTACCAGCATAATAATCGATAGTATCGATAAAATACCGAAGATGACATTAACAATGATTCCTACCGTAGCTGCAAATTCTAGGTTCCCATTAGCTGTTATCGCCGCGTAAGCTGTAGCAGAAATTGCAACACCGAATGCACTACCAAGTGAACTTGCCATTTTATAAACACCAGCGGCTTCTCCCACCTTTTCAGCTGGTGCATTTGATACAGAAGTATCTGTTGAAGGGGTGGCATAGATTCCAAGTCCTAACCCAAATAATGCAAATCCAATAAACACAACAACTGTATAAGCAAGATCAGATAAGAATGTTAATCCCATGACACCTACACCAAGCGTAGTGATAGTAGCGCCCCAAACCATCGGCTTTTTTGCACCTACTTTTTGTAAGATTTTTTCCCCAACACGGATCATTGCCAATACCGCTACTAAATAACCGAGGGACAACATACCTGATTGAAAAGAATTAAAACCTCTACCCACCTGTACATACGTGTTCGCTACAACTAATGTACCAGCAATCGCATTCAGCAAGAAGTTGGATACAGTTGCACCAGTATAAAGCGCATTTTTAAATAAAGCAAAATCAATAAGAACAATTTCTTTATTCTTCTCTACTTTAATGAAAAGGAGAAGACCTATTATTGTTACTGCAGCAAGGCCTAGCGAAATTGGACTTGTCCATCCTAAATCTGCCCCATATGTAATAAACACATTTAGTGCGATCATCGTTACGATAAAAATTGCTAAGCCTGAGTAATCGAATTTAAAAGAACCTGAGGATTCTTGTTTACTTTCTGGTGTATCCTTTAATAAAAACATCCCAACGATTGCAAAAGTAATCGAAAATACGAAAATCCATCTCCATCCTAAAGATGTCGCGATTGTGCCACCTGCAAAAGAAGCAACCCCTGACCCTCCCCAGGAACCAATGGACCAAAAACTGAGTGCACGTTGTCGTTCTGCTCCCTCGAAATAAGCCTTCATTAATGCAATTGTTGATGGCATAATACATGCTGCTGAAACACCTTGAATAATACGTCCCATAATTAGTAATACAGACCCTTGAGCCATTAACAGACATAGTGAACCGACAATACTTAAGATAAATCCAAAATAGGCAATCCTTTTACGACCTATTTTGTCAGCTAAACCACCTGCAGCCACGATAAGCAACCCTGAGAATAGTGCTGTTAAACTTATGGCGATGTTCAGCGTCCCAAGTGAAATCCCTAAATCCTCTTGCACGGCAGGGACTACATTGACCATTGCTTGCGCAAATAACCAGAATGTAATAACACCAAATACAATCCCAATTATCATTTTGTTTGTACCTTTATATGCTAACTCCATAGATTTCCCCCCTTTTACTACTAGAATCTCCTCCGCAGTCCACATCATCCTGCGAATTAGCCCCACTTTTTTACAATTTTTCGACTAGTACAGTTCGTATTTCCGCTCGCTTAACACGATTAATCCAGTTCAAACAAACGTTTAATTGAAATTGCAAGTCGTTGATACATCTGGGCTAATCCGTTAAACAAACGTTTGATTGAAAATGGGCTTTTACGAAAATGATTGATTAGTACAGATTGTTTTTAAGGCTAAAAAGCTCAGCATCAAAAAACCCCCATAAATAGTTTAATGGGGGCTTTCGTAAAGTTTTTTATATATTAGGACAGGACTCTACTGAAGCATACTTAATTTCTCTGCATAGCGCTTTTCATTAAAAGGAACTTGGTTTTTCAAAAGTTCGTACATTTCTTCAATAAGCACTCTGCCGATCATTTCTTTAGACTCCATTTCTGAGAAACCTGAGTTGACCAATCGTTCCAAGGTTTCTTTGGTACATTTTGGGTCATTTATGTTAATCTGATTATCCACAATTTCGATAATTTTAGCTTTTAATTTTTCTTTAACCATCAGCCTTTTCCTCCCGCTTCATGTTTATTTATTTAGTATCTATTTTATAATTAATTTTGCGACTGCTTCACAGTGAACAGTGTGCGGAAACATATCTACAGGTTGTACCTCGGCTGTTTTATACCCACCATCTTCTAAAACTCGAAGGTCTCTTGCAAGAGTTGCTGGGTTACATGAAACATAAACAACTTTCTTCGGTTTCATTTTTAAAATCGTTTGTAATAACGCCTCATCACACCCCTTACGAGGAGGGTCAACGACAATGACATCCGCCCTAACTCCGTCTTTGTACCAAGCTGGAATGACAACCTCTGCCTCTCCGACCGCAAACTCTGCATTATCGATATGATTTAGGGCTGCGTTCCGCTTCGCATCCTCAATCGCTTCAGGAACAATTTCAACTCCATACACTTTCTTTGCTTTCTGGGCTAAAAATAATGAAATAGTACCAATTCCACAATAGGCATCAATAACTGTCTCTTCCCCTGTTAACCCTGCATACTCCAACGCTTTGTCATACAGTACCTTTGTTTGTTCAGGATTAACCTGATAAAACGATCTTGCAGAGATCGCAAACTTGATATCACCAATATTATCGTAAATATATTCTTCACCCCAAAGGACATTTGTTTCATTTCCAAAAATCACATTCGTCTGTTTGGAGTTAATGTTTTGTACAATCGATTTAACACCTGGCAAGTTTTCAGTAATCTCTAAGATGATTTTATTCTTTTGTGGAAGCTCTCTCGTTCTAGTGACAAGTACAACCATAATTTCTCCAGAAACCAAGCCATAACGTGCCATAATGTGACGAAGAGTACCTTTGTTATTCTTCTCATCATAGGCCTGTATTCCAAACTTCTCACAGATTGTTTTCACTGTTTGCACAACCAAATCATTCTTCTCTTGTTGGATAAGGCAAGCTTCCATATCAATGATTTCATGGCTTCGCTGTTGGTAAAACCCTGCAACTAGGCCGCCTTCACGGTCTGCTACTGGAACCTGTGCCTTGTTCCGATATCGCCATGGATTATCCATTCCAAGAACAGAGTGAACCTTGATATTTTGTAGCTTACCGATGCGTGTTAATACTTCCTGGACCTGTTTTTGTTTCGCAACTAACTGTCCCTCATAGCTGAGATGTTGAAGCTGACAGCCTCCGCATTCTTTATATATCGGACACGGAGCATCGACGCGATATTCGCTTTTTTGGTAAATCTCTATTAGACGGCCAAAGCCGTAGCCTTTATTGACTTTGGTAACTTTGATTTTTGCTTTCTCATCCGGTAGACCGTTCGGAACAAAGATCGGAAAGCCTTCAATTTTAGCCACACCCGCTCCATCATGGGTAAGATCTTCAAATGTGACATCATAGTAAGTATTTTTTTCAACTGGCGGTTTCAGTTTTGTCATTGTGTATTCTTCCTTTGCGTTCAAAATGCTGAACTGATTGTAACATATCGGAGGGAGGTTACGCCAATGTGGGAAGGAGGTTCGGGTATTAAATATTGAGATCTGGAGTTAGCAAAACGTATTCAAAGCTTAGCATCGTCCATGCTATCCAATTTCCCCTTCGTGCTTAGGCAGGGCTGATTTGCTTGCGTTCCCCTTTTGCCTTCCTCTTCAGCTAATCGGGCACGATTCATCCTCTTGCGTTCCCCTTTTACCTTCCTTTACCACAAATCGGGCACAATCCACCCGCTTGCGTTCCCCTTCTGCCTACCTTTACCACAAATCGGGCACAATCCACCCGCTTGTGTTCCCCTTCTGCCTTCCTTTGCCACAAATGGGGCACGATTCACTTGTTTGCGTTCCCCTTTTGCCTTCCTCTTCCGCTAATCGGGCACGATTCACTCGCTTGCCCTTACCCTTATCCAAACCAAAAAAAATCTGGCTCACGCCAGATTTCAATCCATCTTTTCTGCTTTTTCTTTTGATACTAGCACATTTATATGTTTGTACAGATTTACAAATTCACCTGGCAGTAATCCACCATATTCACCATCTAGATTGATTTGCATTTTTTCAGTAGGATTTACTTTAACACGATTTGCTTTTGTGTAAAGAACATGTGGGTCATTGATATGCTCTCCACGAATTGCCAAAGTTGCAACCTTAATAAAATCGGCAAGGTTTGCCTTTTTTAAAATTAACAAATCAAACAAGCCGTCATTCAATGAGGAGTCTGGTGCCAGCTTTTCAAAGCCTCCAACAGAGTTCGTTAAGGATACAAGAAATAACATGATCTCACCCTCAAACAGCTTCCCATCGTACTCAATACTAACTTCAGTTGGACGGATCGAAGGAAGCATCTCCATCCCTTTTAAATAATAGGCAAGCTGCCCAAGCATCGTTTTCAGTTTGCTTGGTACCTCATAGGTCAACTCAGTTAGCCTTCCTCCACCTGCAATGTTAACAAAATACTTATCATTTATACGGCCGATATCGATTGGAACAGAGTTTCCTTCTACAATCACGTCACAAGCACCATCAATATTTCGAGGAACTCCAATTGCGCGTGCAAAGTCATTCGTTGTTCCAACAGGAATAATTCCGAGTGTTGGACGATATTCCTGCTCAGCCAAGCCATTTACAACCTCATTAATGGTTCCATCGCCACCTGCAGCTATTACAAGGTCATACTTTCTTTCAACCGCAATTCGGGCCGCATTTGTTGCATCGCCAGCCCCAGTCGTGGCATGACATGAGGTTTCATATCCCGCTTTTTCTAGCTTCTCTAACACCTCGGGCAGATGTCTCTTAAACAATTCTCTACCAGAGGTAGGGTTATATATAATACGAGCTCTTTTCATTTTCATCATCCTAAAAAAGATAATCTTTATATTTCATTTACATCATAGCTTAACCAAATGATTTAATCAATTTGGTCCATTAGCAAAAAAATCCAATTCTACCACACCTATTTACTATATCATTTATATTCAAAAAACACTATTAAGTTGCCCCTTTTAACTTACGCTTATTACACAAAAATGCGCTTTGCCAAGGCCAAAGCGCAAAACCTTTTCTTACATTTTTTCAACTAGATTTACTGTTACAAGATCACTATTAAAAATCGATAACTTATATGTGCCTTCGCCCAACTTTTTTGTGCCTTTGTATAATTTTTCGGTGGTACTTTCCTCGTAAACTTCTTCAATTCCACCACGTTCAGTTGTATCGATTTTATCCCACTTTATATTTCCATTCTCAAGGACATTATTCGAAACAGCTGACAACAGAATGTCACTCTTATCATTCACATGAACCGATACATTTGACACTCCATCTACAACCCAGTTATTTTCAAGTGAGCCCGGATAAAGTGAGACATTATTATGCTCACCTCGCACCTCTAGTCTAATCGAACTTGGCACAATAATCGTGGGCTCGATTGTTGCATATGTAGAAAATGGACCCGTCTGATCTGCAGGTTCTTTCAATGTCACGTACATAGTATCCCCGACAACCTTAGTAAATACATAATCCTTTGTTTCTGCAATGATTGGGTCTGCCTTCGGGTGGACCGTTGCACGGAACACGCCAAATACATGAAGTTCATTCGCAGTAGATCCTTCGACTATGCTTGTTACTCCGTTCGTTTCAAGGACCACACGCTTGACATCACTTGCCAACTTTTCCTCAATTGCTGGCAAATCCATTGTACGGTGCTTTGCCCCAATCACGCCTTGAACCTCATCAACAAGCCCTATAGATGATAACAAGGTAAACCCGATTCCAATTGTTCCGATAATCCCAACAAAAAGAATACTTAAAAAGTCATATTTAACTATTGGATTTTCCTGCTTTGACATAAATAGATAGACGACAATTTCTATTCCCAACACGATTAGAATGATTGGCCACCACACAAGCAGCGGCTCCATCATTTGCATTCCTTTTAGCTGTGATAGGAAAAGAAGAATCCCAAGCAAGACTAAAGACAACCCCATTGAAACTGAACCAACCCGCCACTTTCGCATTACGCATTCTCCTTCCGTTTTTTACTTCCTACCATCAACTTCAAGCCACCACCAATGAGTAAGATACAAATAATCGTGCCTTGGAAGTAATTATAGTAAAAATATTGAACATCAAAATTGAAAACTCTCATAATCGTAGGACCAACCGTAGGAAGGACAACATTTACGAGTAAATAGTAAATCCCTAAGGCAATTAGCCCAAATCCGACCCATTTTTGGTGATTGACAATATAGGAAACGACCGGAACATCCTCAAGGTCATCTTCTCCATGCTTTGACACCTTTTGTAGGGCATCAAAAAAGCTATAAAACCAAATAATGGGGATTAAAAACAGAAATAATGACAACCTCAGAACATCTAAAATATAAATCGCGAATAAAAAGGCAGCCATCAGCTGTATACCTCGTTTTTGAAGGCCAAGATACAAATGCCCTGCTCCCGGGAAAATGGCTAAAATTGTTGCTAGCGTTTTGCTTTTACGCCCTTGCTCACGTCTTGTTTCCTCAAAATCCTCGATTATGGTCTTATCAACTAACTCTTCTCCACGGTGTTTTTTCCCTATTAACTGAATCGCATCAAACATGTTGTATACCCACAAAATTGGTAGAATCCCTAAAAACACCAAGAATGCCCCTTGATCTGTAAAAATGGAAATAAACACAACCATGGTTCCCAATCCGAAGAATCCGATAAGAAAGGTTAATCCACGGTTTAGCAAGCCTAGTTGAAAATGCCCTAACCCCGGGATAAACGAAAGAATAATTGTATAGAAACGTTCTGAATCATCCGATCTAGTAACAATAACTTGTTCATCTCCCGATTGAAATACCTGATGCTTTTGGTTTTGCTTATTATTTCGTAATAGAAAGATAACCATATCGAATACATTAATAACCGCTACAAAAGATGCAAAGATGAGCCCAACTAAAAGTGGATCTTCAAATCCAGTCATCATCCATCCAAAGATTCCTATTAATATAGGCCCGACTGTACCCACTCCATAAACAAACCCTCTTATCTTTCGATTCACATAAAAATGTCCAACACCTGGAATAAATGATAGGAAAAATGCCAGCACTGGATTATAACTCATTTTTCTCCCTCCTCTTGATCTGTATTGATTATGTCAAAAACCGATAAAGCTTTTTCCATCAAACTAGTTGAAACAGATTGTCTTTGTTTAGAAAAGCTAGATGCCTCCACTGTCCCCACTATACCCGTCATACTTTGGAAGACTCCAGTTGACATTAATGATAATGTTACAACTGCCGCAACTCCATAATGGAATATCGGACTTTGTAAAATAGACTTCTTTTGTTTTTCCTTGTTCACCGGTAGCTTCATTACTACCTCGTCTGTAAAATGAATATTTTCAAGATCCGGAAGCCCAACGGCTTGGTCCTCTACTAGTTTCATATATATTTTTAAACATTGGTCACAGGAATACAGGTGATCTTCAAGTTCTCCCCGCCTTGATTCTGCTAATTCATCCTTCATGTACATTAACCATTCTTCGTCTCTGTAATGTCTCACCTAAAATCATCCTCCTTCCAATGTTTTTTTATCCAATTTCTAGCTCGGTATAATTTGGTTTCAACCGTCTTTACTTCGACCTGTTGCTCTTCTGCAATTTGTTTATAACTTTTTTCTGCTATGTAATAAGCTTCAATCACTTTACGATAATTCGTAGGCATATCGTGTAACCGATTTTTGACCAGTTCTCTTTGTTCTTTTTGTAAAAGTGGCAATACAACATTTTCCTCTGGGGAAGAGAATGTCGGGAGGTCATCCGGTTCAAGAACCATTTCTTGCTGCCGAAGTTTCTTCCGCTTTACATCAATTGCGTGGTTCATAGCAATCCGTGTCATCCATGCTTTAATGCCCTGCGAACTATACTGGGGGAGAGCATAATAGATTTTTAGAAACACTTCCTGCGACGCATCCTCGGCATCCTTTTCATGTCGTAAAACTGAATATATTACCTTGAATACTAGATTCTTATATTTTTCGATAAATAATCGAAATGCGTGCTCATCGCCTGCTTTTACCTTTTCAATCAGAATCTCATCCTGAATTGCGCTCTCCCCCCTTCTCTTTTCTCTACCCTATTAGACGAACTTAACCCTACTATACCCTACACTTTTCATAAAAAAATTATAAAAAAATTTAAAGTCACGAAAAAAGACCCTCAAAACTTGAAGGTCTCCTAAACAATTAACTATCTCGATGACGTAATTTATATATTAATGCTGCGATTAATGTTGATGGCAGATTTAACAAATTCCCTTGGAGGTTATACTGTAATTGTTGCTCCTCGAAGGACATGTCCTCATACAATTCATTATGTGTTTTTTTCGTTTTCTTTAATTCTTCCTTCGTTGCAGCTATATTTCGATATTGGAACGGAATCATGATTAAAATATAAAGAACTACAATCGCTCCAAGTATCATCCATATCAAATCCATCTTCGCACCCCCTTGAGTGAAAACGCTTATATTTAGTTTACGATTAGGACCCTGAGAAGGTTTCATGCGTAATGCATAAATATATTTTTCTGCCAATGGTTTATCAATAAGCACCGTTTGCAGGACATGCTACACACTATTTCTATCGAGCGTGTACCCGGTAGAGCTTTCTTGCGATACAAACTGCGCACTATTGCTGCCAGCCGTGTACCGGTAGTGCTCCCTTGTGGCACATGCTACTCCACTATTTTTATCGAGCGTGTACCGGGAGAGCTCTCTTGTGGCACATACCAAGCACTATTTCCGCCAAGCCTGTACCGGTAGTACTCTCTTGCGGGACATGCCACACACTATTTCTGCCAAGCGTGTACCGGTA
Organism: Ferdinandcohnia sp. GQ5; assembly: GCF_059759275.1. Classification (NCBI taxonomy): domain Bacteria; kingdom Bacillati; phylum Bacillota; class Bacilli; order Caryophanales; family Bacillaceae; genus Ferdinandcohnia; species Ferdinandcohnia sp. GQ5. The sequence goes on along the minus strand of NZ_JCAXEW010000012.1, from coordinate 18,215 downwards.
GCACTCTCTTGCGGGACATGCCACACACTATTTGTGCCAAGCTTGTACCTGTAGAACGCTCTTATGGGCATATGCTACACCGCTATTCCATTCAAGCATGTACCTATAGAATTCGCTTGCGGGACATCCTACTCCGCTATTTCAACCGACCGTAACCGGTAAAACTCACCATTGTTTGGCAACCAAAAAAAGACCTACTTTTTAAAAATAAGTAGGTCTTCGTCTTTTATAATTTATTCATTTCTTCAGCAAGAATTTTGTTTACCATTTGTGGGTTGGCTTGTCCTTTTGTTTGTTTCATAACTTGGCCAACTAGGAAACCAATCGCTTTCCCTTTACCACTCTTAAAATCTTCGACGGATTGAGGGTTGTTACTGATCACTTCAACGATAATCTTTGTTAGAGCACCTTCATCAGAGATTTGAACAAGTCCTTTTTCCTTCACGATTGTTTCAGCATCTCCGCCATTTTCAATTAACTCTTTAAAGACGGTTTTAGCAATTTTAGAAGAAATTGTTCCGTTTTCGATTAGTTTAATCATACCTGCAAGTCCTGCTGGAGTTAAGGCAATTTCATGTAATTCCTTCTGCTCGGCATTTAGGTACCCTGAAACTTCACCCATAATCCAGTTTGAGGTTTGTTTTGCTTCAGCGCCACTTTTTACTGTTTCTTCAAAGAAATCAGATGTTTCCTTCGTTACAGTTAGAACAGATGCATCATATTCTGGTAGTCCCAGTTCTTCAATATATCTCTTTTTACGAGCATCTGGAAGCTCAGGAATTTCTGCACGAACTCTTTCCATCCACTCATCGTCAATATAAAGTTCAACTAAGTCTGGCTCTGGGAAGTAGCGGTAATCGTCCGAACCTTCTTTTACACGCATTAAAATAGTTGATTTTGAAGATTCATCATAGCGACGTGTTTCTTGTTCGATTACGCCGCCTGCAGATAAAACTTCAGCCTGACGAATCTCTTCATATTCAAGACCATTTTTAACGAATGCAAATGAGTTTAAGTTCTTAAGTTCCGTTTTTGTACCGAACTCTTCTTGGCCGACTGGACGTAGTGAGATGTTAGCATCACAACGAAGTGAGCCTTCCTCCATTTTACAATCAGATACACCTGTGTATTGGACGATTGATTTTAGTTTTTCCAAGTAGGCATATGCTTCCTCAGGTGTACGAATGTCTGGCTCAGATACAATCTCAATCAATGGTGTTCCTTGACGGTTCAAGTCAACCAATGAATAACCACGACCAGAGTGAGTAAGTTTACCCGCATCTTCCTCTAGGTGAAGACGTGAAATCCCAATCTTTTTCTTTTCGCCATTTACTTCGATTTCAATCCAACCATTCTCACCAATCGGCTTATCAAATTGAGAGATTTGGTAGGCCTTTGGGTTATCCGGATAAAAATAGTTTTTACGGTCGAACTTTGTTTCCTGGTTAATCTCACAGTTTAAAGCCATTGCAGCCTTCATCGCCCACTCTACAGCTTTTTTATTTATAACTGGAAGTACACCTGGGTACCCCAATTCAACGACACTAGTTAATGTATTTGGCGCTGCTCCGAATTCATTCGGTGCGCTTGAAAATATTTTTGATTCGGTTTTAAGTTCAACGTGAACCTCCAACCCAATAACTGTTTCAAACTTCATCTCTGTTTTCACCCCTTACAATTGTGGTTTTTGTTTATGATGTTCGGTTGCTTTTTCAAACGCATCTGCAACACGATAAATTGTACTTTCATCAAAATGTTTACCAATAACTTGCAGACCAAGTGGTAATCCATTTGAGAATCCACATGGTACCGATATTCCTGGTACACCTGCAAGGTTCACTGGGATGGTTAGAATATCATTCGCATACATTGTAAGTGGGTCGTCCATGTTTTCACCAATTTTAAACGCTGGAGTTGGTGTAGTAGGTCCAATGATGACATCATATTTTTCAAGTACATCTTCAAAGTCTTTCTTGATTAATGTACGAACTTTTTGTGCCTTTTTATAGTAAGCATCATAGTAGCCTGAGCTTAACGCAAAGGTTCCGAGCATGATACGACGTTTTACTTCGTCACCAAAGCCCTCGCTTCTCGTTTGCTTGTACATCTCAATGAGATTTTCTGCATTATCTGTACGGTATCCATAACGAACGCCATCAAAGCGTGCAAGGTTTGCTGATGCTTCTGAAGATGATAATAAGTAATACGTTGCTAATGCATATTTTGAATGTGGAAGTGAAACCTCTTCCCATGTTGCGCCAAGTCCTTCAAGAACCTTAAGTGAGTCAAGAACAGATTGACGAACTTCCTCATTTACACCTTCACCTAGATATTCCTTAGGCACAGCAATTTTCAAGCCTTTAACATCACCCGTTAAAGCAGATACGTAGTTTGGTACGTCGACATTCGCAGAAGTTGCATCCATTGGATCAACACCAGAAATTGCTTGTAAAAGGAAAGCATTATCCTCAACTGTGCGTGTAACTGGTCCAATTTGATCTAATGAAGATGCAAAAGCGATTAAACCAAAACGTGAAACTCTTCCGTACGTAGGCTTTAATCCAACCACTCCACAAAAAGCTGCTGGTTGTCGAATGGAACCACCGGTATCAGAACCAAGTGAGAATAATACTTCTCCAGCCGCAACCGCTGCTGCAGATCCACCACTAGACCCTCCTGGAACACGTTCTAGATCCCATGGATTTTTTGTTACCTTAAAGCTTGAGTTTTCATTGGAAGAACCCATTGCAAATTCATCCATGTTTAACTTACCAATCGTAACTGATTGAGCATTCTGAAGCTTTTGAACGACCGTTGCATCATAAATCGGATCAAAGTTTTCTAGTATTTTACTTGCTGCCGTTGTACGAACGCCTTTGGTTACAATATTGTCTTTAACACCGATTGGCATACCAAATAATAAGCCTAATTCATCACTGTTTCCAAGTGCTTCATCTAATTGCTTCGCGTATTCTTTTGCATTTTCTTCATTCAATGTTAAAAAAGCTTGTACCTTATCATCAACCGCATTGATACGCTTGAATGATTCATCTACAAGATCTGATACTGAAATTTCTTTTTTATGTAAAAGTGCTTGTAATTCTGAAATTTTGTGATCAAAAAGTGACACTTTGTCTCCCCCCTTTATTCAATGATAGATGGTACACGGAACTGTCCATCTTTCGCATCTGGTGCGTTTTTCAAAACTTCTTCAACTGGTAATCCTTCTTTTGCAACATCTTCACGCATTACATTTTTCACGGAAAGAACATGTGAAGTTGGCTCCACATTTTCTGTATCTAGTTCATTTAATTGTTCAGCAAATGAAATAATCGCATCTAACTGTTGTTGGAACATCTTCGCTTCGTCCTCTGTCACAGCTAAACGCGCTAGGTTAGCAACATGTTTAACTTCTTCAATCGAAATCCTCGACATTTTCCCTTCACCTCCACCGTCCATACAATATACTGATAATATCAAAATTTTCACCGTTTCGGCAATAGTTCCTCCCTCATTCTTCCCGATTTCGACAAGAAACAACTCGAAACTTCTGGCTGGGCAGATTATTTCTCTTTTAAATAGGGAATTGGTATAGTAGGATTGATAAAATACAGGATGTGGAGTGATTGGAATGGAAAGGATTACTTCTGTTGAACAATTTAATGAGATTATTCAATCTGAAGGTGCCATTATTAAATTTGATACAACTTGGTGCCCTGATTGCAGACGACTTGAAGCGTTCATTGGTGAGGTTCTCGAAACTCACAATAGTGTTCCTTGGTACAGCATGGATAAGGACGAGTTCCCTGAAATCGCTGAAAAGTATAATGTAATGGGAATCCCAAGTCTTCTATATTATAAAGGTGGAGAAAAGCTAGGACACTTACACAGTGCTAACGCGAAAACACCTGAGCAAGTCAACGAATACCTTGAAGGATTAGGGATCTAATATCTTAAAGAAGTGCCGTTAATTGTTTAGTACAAGCAACTAACGGCATTATTTGTCTAGTTTAGATTTAATTCTAAAATAATCTCTGTTCCATTTAACATCTCACCCGTATTTACAAATCCGATGGATTCATAAAATCGTAAAGCTACTATGTTGTCTGGCTCTGTTGATAGACGGATACACTCACAATCTTCATTTGTTCTTAATTGATCAATAATTTTTTTCATCGCGGATTTACCATAGCCTTTTCCTTGGTATCGAACATCAATCATCAACCTTGGAACCCAATATTTATTTCTGGGCTCAAGTGATGGATCATAATCCGTCATGACAAATCCAATCACAACTTCTTCCAAATAAATTGCATACGGTGTATAACAAGGATTTACCTTAGACTCTGCAATTGAAAATACATTAGGCTCAATTTTCTTATCCTGCCCTTCGCCCAATTTTAAGCTAATGCACTCATAAAAATTTTCGATTGTAATTTCTTTAATCTTTATTGATGACATATCCTGGCTCCTCGCAACTTATTATCCTATTAAAATAATTATGAGTGACCTCGCTTACATAGGCAACAAAAGAAATGTCCTTCATTTTATCCGAATCCATCTTAATTGGAATCACTTCAGGCTCTCCCCTATCAGCCTGTCCAAATCTGCACCGGTTTCTGACTCACTTTTGGATTTTACGACTTGACCTGGCAGAATCTAAACCTTTTTCTGACTCTCTTCAGGCTCTTCCCAATTAGTCTGTCCAAATATGTACCGTTTTCTGACTCACTTTTGGATTTCCTACTTGGCCTGTCAAAATCTTATTCCGACTTTCATTTTGATTTTCTACATCCCAAGAATGATATAAGGAATTAGAAATCTAATAAAGTAGGCCGCTATTTGCTACAATGCAAATAACGGCCTCTCGTTTTCAATCTATAAGAATACTTTTCTATGCTTTTTTCAGTTTCTCTTTTACTGCGTCAAATTCATCAAGGATTTCTTGTGATGGTGCCTTTGTAACTAAGCTGACAACGATAATCGTAATTGTGGCAAGTAGGAAACCTGGAACAATTTCATACAAACTAAATGGAATGACTGCTTCTCTAATAACCTCTCCAGCCTCATTCAATTTAGGTGTAGAAAGAATACTCCAGACAACAACTGTAACTGCTCCTACGATCATTCCGGCTAACGCTCCCCAACGATTCATCCGTTTCCAGAACAGGGAGAGAATGATAACAGGACCAAATGCAGCTCCAAATCCTGCCCAAGCATATCCAACAAGATCTAATACCTTGCTATCACGGTCATACCCTAGGAAAATAGCAATTACTGCAATTACAAGAACCGCAATTCTACCAACCCACATTTCTTCTTTCTGACTAGCTTCCTTTCTAAAGATAGCTTTATAGAAATCTTGGGTCAATGCACTTGAAGAAACAAGTAACTGCGAATCAACTGTACTCATAATGGCTGCTAAGATCGCCGCTAGTAAGAATCCAGCAACCCATGGGTTAAATAATACTTGTGAAAAAACGATAAACACTGTTTCTGAGTTAGCTAAAGGTGCATCAGCGAAATAAGCAATACCCGTAAATCCAATAAAGATTGCGCCAAATAGTGATAATACCATCCAAGTCATTCCGATAAAACGCGCTTTTGGAATCTCTTTTGTTGATTTAATACCCATAAATCGAACGATGATATGTGGCTGACCAAAATAACCTAGCCCCCACGCTAATAATGAAATAATTCCAAGTGTAGTAGCACCAGACATAACATCTAGATAAGATGGGTCGATAGCACCGATTTGATTGACTGTATCACCCCATCCACCAAGTTCGTAGATCACGACGATTGGAATGATGATTAATGCTAGGAACATCAAGATTCCTTGAACAAAATCAGTCCAACTTGCAGCTAAGAAACCACCAAAGAAAGTATAGGAAAGTATGACGGCAGCTCCAACCCATAGGGCGAGTTCATAGTCCATTTTAAATGAGCTTTCTAAAAGAATTGCTCCACCTACAAGACTTGCAGAAGTATAGAAGGTAAAGAATACTAAGATAACAACCGCGGAAATAACACGTAGTAGCTTTGTTCCATCACGGAATCGATTTTCAAAATAGTCAGGAACCGTTATCGAATCATTTGAAACCTCTGTATACACACGGAAAGGCTTCGCAATAAATTGCCAGTTCAGATAAGCACCTATTGCCAAACCAACTGCAATCCATATTTCACCCATTCCACCAGCATACATTGCACCAGGTAAACCGAGCATGAGCCAACTACTCATATCAGACGATCCAGCACTAAGGGCTGCAACCCCTGCACCTAACCTTCTTCCACCCAGTACATAGTCGGTTAAATTTTTTGTCATTCTTGCAGCAAGGATACCGATGACCAGCATTCCTACAAGATAGATAATAATTGCTGTTAACGTTTGTACGTTAATATCCATGTTTAGACATCCTCTCCTTTGTCAGTAAATAATGTGATAGTTGATAATACAATTAACGAAAGCATCGGCACGAACAGCCAAAAATATGTGACACCCGTTAAACTATATTCCATACCTTCACCCCCCTCAAGGTTTCGCTAATCCTATCCCTATGCGGTCATATACAATTTCATGATAATTCCCATTTTTCGATATTAACTGCAGCTCAAAATAAACACTTATAAATCTTAACATATGATAACTTACAGAACAGGGCGAATATTGCAAAAACAAATAATGAATGTATAATTATTCATAAATTTAGTGTAAATTTGCAATATAAATCTAATAATCTAATAACTATTCATCGAAACTAATAAAATTAAATCGAACTTTTTTCAGAAAAAGGCTATATATTTGTTATTTTTCAGAAATACTGAGAAAATAAGTAGTATAAAATTTTAATAAAAAAACAGGAGAATCGACATGAATGTAAAAATTAATCGTAATGCTGCAAAAACAATGAAGAAAATGCTCGAAAGTGAAGAATCAGAAGGAAAAATGCTTCGCGTGGTAATCACAGAAGTACACGGTGACCACGCCCATTATGCCCTTCAGTTTGATAACCCTACAGAGCATGATGAAATTGTCAAAACCGATAAGGATATTGAAGTCCTTCTTGATACGAGGGATGCGGAATTTTTAGATGGTGTATGGATTCAATTCTTCTACGTTCCAGAAGAGCAATTTGTAATTACCAATCCTAAAAAAGGACATCACCACCATTAAACATTAAAACGCCCTCTCATGTGATGAAAGGGCGTTTATTTTTATAGCATTTCAGATATTGTTTTAGCTTGCATGTGAAGAAGAAGATAGTCTGGGCCACCTGCTTTTGAGTCTGTTCCAGACATATTGAAGCCACCAAATGGTTGATAGCCTACAATTGCTCCCGTACATCCACGGTTAAAATAGAGATTACCCACGTGGAAGTCTTCCTTTGCTTTTTCGATATTTGCACGGTTGTTTGAAATAACTGCACCTGTTAATCCATACTCTGTGTTATTTGCAATGTCAATTGCATGGTTAAAATCGCGTGCCTTACAGAATGCGACTACAGGACCAAATATCTCCTCTTTCATGATACGTGCCTCTTCTTCCACATCAGCGAAGATTGTAGGTTGGATGAACCAGCCTTTAGAATCATCACCTTCTCCACCATGAAGAAGTTTCCCTTCCTTCTTCCCAATCTCAACATAGCTCATAATCTTGTCATAAGCACCTTGGTCATTAACAGGCCCCATATAGGTTGATTGTTGAGTAGGGTCTCCCACTGTTAGTTCCTTTGTTAATTCAACAGCACGGCTTAGTACCTCATCATATACATCTTCCACGATAACTGCACGTGAACATGCTGAACATTTTTGTCCAGAGAATCCGAATGCTGATGCAACAATGGATTTAGCTGCTAATTCTAGATCAGCTTCTTTATCAACGACGATTGTATCTTTACCGCCCATCTCAGCGATGACACGTTTTAACCAGATTTGGCCATCATTCAATTTGGATGCACGCTCATATATACGTAAACCGACATCACGTGATCCAGTAAAGCTGATGAAACGAGTTTTTGCGTGATCTACAAGGTAGTCACCCACTTCAGAGCCACTTCCAGGGATATAATTGACAACCCCTGCAGGTAACCCTGCTTCTTCTAGAACTTCCATGAATTTCGCAGCAATTACTGGAGTTGTACTTGCTGGTTTCAGTAACACCGTATTACCAGAAACTAATGCAGCCGTAGTCATACCGGCCATAATCGCAAAAGCGAAGTTCCAAGGTGAAATGATAACCCCAACACCTAGTGGGATATAAGTAAAACGATTATGTTCAATTGGACGGCTTTCTACCGGAATTCCATTCTTTAATTTTAACATTTGTCGTCCGTAGTACTCCATAAAGTCAATAGCTTCTGCTGTATCTGCATCTGCTTCATTCCAAGGTTTACCCGCTTCTTTTACGAGTAAAGCAGAAAACTCATGCTTGCGACGACGAACGATTGCTGCTGCTCTAAAAAGAATATCAGCACGCATTTCCGGGCTTGACTTTCTCCACGTTTGGAATGTTTTATCCGCAACTTGCATAGCCTTTTCAGCTAGCTCTCGGTTTGCTTTTGACACACGGCCAACTACTTCCTCTTTGTTAGCAGGGTTTACAGAGACGATTTTGTCTTCGGTTGAGATGCGTTCACCACCTATAATTAGGTCGTAATTATTGCCTAAATATGATTCTACAGTCTTCAGACCGGCCTCAAACGCTTTCATATTTTCCTCAATTGAAAAATCAGTAAATGGTTCATGTTTGTAAGGTACTACCATTCTACTTCGCCTCCCTTTGTACTCATTAAAGATAACAATATCATTCTACTAAAATAAAGCGCTTACTTCAAACGGGAATTAAATAGTCGAAATACTCTTTATACTTATTTTATACAAAAAAAGGGTAGTTCCATCCAAAACAAAAGGGTGAATTGAATCAAAGTCCAATACACCCTTACTCTCCACTCTTTCCAGTGGTTTATTCATTTGTCTTTTGCCTTATGAACGGATTGAAGATGGACCAACTAATGCTGTTGGATTTTCACCTAATGCTAATTTACTGATATTTACATAACTAAGCTGTTTATGCGTATTCAACATTTCTCTCAATTCATTAAATTTTGCATCCGCTCTTAGTTTTTCAACTTCTCTTTGATAAACAGATGCTACATAATCTTCTGAGGACATTGGTTGGATTTCCCCCATAATTAATGAGCCCATATATTGATACCCATACTGCATTCGACGGGTTAACTTAATGATATTTATGAATTTTTTATAAATAGTTGGCTTTGTCTTGTTTAAGTTTTCAATCGCATTTTGTGCATCTTTCAATTGCTTGTAACTTGCTACTACTATCATATAATCATCTTCCTTATTTATGTTTATTTCCCATTAATCCCATGGTTTGTCCAGTGAAAGGTTAGCCACAAGCTCATGATTTTGTTTCCTTTTTAACTTGCGAATTCTTTCTCGTTCTTTTCCCGTCTCATAAAGATACTTTTCTTCCTTTGTTTCCGGAATAACACCTGGCACTTCCATTGGTCTTTTATTTTCGTCAAGAGGGACAAAAGTCAAGAATGCTGTTGCCGCCATTCTTCGTTTCCCAGTTTCAAGATCTTCAGCAATCACTTTACAGATAATCTCCATTGACTTTTTCCCTGTATAGCTGACAAATGATTCAATACATACAGAATCAGTTACTCGGATTGGTTCAATGAAATTAACATTGTCAGTCGATGCCGTAACACACTCCTTTATCCGTGAATGTCTGCGGGCAGAAAGTGTTGCACAGGCATCCATCTTCTTCATTAGAACTCCGCCAAATAAAGTATGATAATTGTTCAAATCATTGATCAGTACTTGATCGGTTTGAATAACACGCGTTTCTTTAACTTTCCTTGCTTCCATTTAATCATCACCATTTATATAAATGCTACAAGAATGAATCTCATAAGCATTAGATTTTTTTTCACAAGGACAATTATACTACTGCCAAAGTAGAAAAATACAATGCCAATTCATATATAACATACATAACAAAATTGCATGTAAACGCCCCCAAACCATAAAATAAATGGCTGTTTTCGCAAACTTTGTTGTTTTTTATAACGTTGACTTCTGCTTCAGGTGGACGCTTTCCGCGGGCGTGGCTTGAGTCTCCTCAACGACATGTGGAGGCGGCTTGCACAGTAACGAGGAGTTGAAATTTCTCAAGTTTCTAGCCGCTGAAACTGGACACGTCGCTGCTGCTCCTGCGGGGTCTCAAGTCTCACGCTTTTCCCGCTGGACATTGAATTTGCTTCATTGAAATAACCCGCGCACGAAGAAAATGTGAATACATTTTCGAGGAGTCGCCACCTTACGCTCCAATCAACTAGGTTTGCATTTTTATCTCAAAAAGCAACAACCTTTTAGAAAAGAGCCAAATAAAAAAAGCTCCTCCTTAACCAGGGGAACTTTCTGACATTTATGTCCAGCTATATTATGAATCATACGGGTTAACAGTTGTCAGCTTTGCTTTTGCAAACCGGATAAATTCTTTGGTAACTTGTGATAAGTATTCATCTCTTTTCCAGACCATTGCTAAATTCCATTCGATTGTCGGATTTGTTATGTTGACCGTTTGAATATCATTTGCAAGTTCATTTGTTAGTTCTTCACATATACTTTCTGGTAGCAAAGTGATACCCAAATTCGAAACAACCATTTCCTGAATGAAATCTAACTGTGACGTCTCAGAAATAATGGATGGTTGAAAACCAGCCTCCCTACAAGCTGAAACGACAAGACTCCTCAATTCAAATTCTCGATTAAACATAATAAATGACTCTTCCTTAAGTTCATCCAATGACACTCCCTGTCTCTTGGCAAGGTAATGAGCCGATGGGACAACAAGTTTTAATTTTTCCTTAACAAACAACAAATAGTCAAATTGACTATTTGTTTTACGAAGAACGATTACTCCAAAATCCAGTAACCCATTAATAATTTTCTCTTCTATCGCTTTTGAACCATCTTCATCTAATTGGAATGTCACCTCAGGATATTCTTGATGGAACGAAGAGAGTAATTGTGAGAAAAAGATAGAATTGGTAATGGTAGGTAGCCCGATGCGGACATGCCTTTTTTTTAGCATGAATGCTTGATTCATCTCTTCATCTAGATGCTCTAACTGTTGCTCAATTTTCAATGCATGTTTTTTTAAAATTTGTCCCGCTTCTGTTAATATTAGTTTTTTTCTCTTCCGAATAAAAAGCTGTGTACCAAGTTCATTCTCTAATGATTTGATAATTCTGCTTAGGGCAGGCTGCGTAATAAATAAATTTTCAGCAGCATTTGTAAAATTTTCAGTTCTCGTAATCTCAATAAAATATTGTAAATGTTTAAGTTCCACTTTTATCAAATCCTTGTTTTCGTACTAAGGGACAATGGTAGCCTATGCTTATTTAATTTCACCAATCACATGTTTCAAGGAATTGGAATTCCTTATTACGGGTAGTAACAACTACACTAGACTCCCTGGTAAAAAAGACCTAACGCGTATGTGGTTAGATCTTCTCTACTCTTAATTATACACGTGAACAGTCGGTTCACTTTCGCCTGCATCCCGTATGATAACACTCTCAGCTCCACTTTCAGATTCGATATATACCTGAAGCGAAATATAGTTTTCAAAATGCTCCATTATTAGACCCGTCACGTATTGTGTAAAACCAATAACCTCTGCTTTTCCATAGAATTGCATAGGGATTTTAAGAGTTAACTCCTGTAGCTCGTCGTCCTTATAAAAACCTTTTCCGACAACTGCTGTAAAATTAGGGAAGAAATCTGCAATAGCGTCAGAAAAATTTTGCACCATTAACGAATCCTCACGATAATTACTTTTTGCCTCGTTAGATGGAAAGAAGTAATACTTTTCATTAATTGTTTCCCATTTTCCGATATTCGACGAGTTAGCATCCACTTTTGCCTTCATGATAAAGTTTCCTGGGGCAACTGCACTAACTGCCTGCTGTTTAAACAAAGCAACGACAATTGGAATATCACGTATACTTGCATATTCTTTTTCGGTTCGAATTCGATTAATGATTTCCTCTGCTGCTTTTTTTCCTTCTCTTTCGATTTCAGCATTCGAAATTTCTACATCCCTTGGATATCCACCCATTGAATCTGGCAAATTGTAATAATGATGGGAGTTCATGCCTATTCCAATGACAATTCCTCCAATTTCTAATTTGTCTTCATTATTTTTAATTAAATAGTTCTGTTCCGTAATTGCAGCAACATAGATTGGACTCTTCTTCATAGCTGCCTCATAGCCTGGGTCCTCATTTGATGTATCAAATATCGGATTTAGTCCTTCGTTTGGTAGATTCTTTTTCTCTAATGCCTTTTCATATGCTTGCTGCTGGGCAGATGACCTTTTCCGCTTTAACCAGTCTTGAACCGTCTCTTTTTCAAGATACTGGCCTTCCTGGAAAAAATATTTGTCCGATGGAAATGAATCCTGAGCGATTCGCATTAATCCCGTTTCGAATTCATCGATATCCAATCGATTGTTAATATATGATGCAACAATCCCCCGCGCTTTTCCTGTCTTATAAGGAAGGACCGCTTTATAATAGGAATCTGAAATATTATATCTAGGAATAATCGCTTTCTCCGCTTTCTTATCTGAATCCTGAACGACTTCTGTCTCTTGTTCAAATTTAGGGGCACACCCAGATAAAAGAAGCAAAAACGCTAAGCCTAGAAGGTATAGGTTTCTCAAGTTCGAACACCTCTTACTTCCTTAGTTCTTGTACCAGTCTTTCCTCGTCCCAAATCTCAATTTTTAAATCCTGTGCTTTTGTAAGCTTCGAGCCAGCTGCTTCACCTGCAATCAGAAGGTTAGTGCTTTTACTTACACTTCCTGTAACCTTTCCTCCAAGTGCCTCAATTTCAGCTTTTGCTTCATTTCTTGACAATTGCTCAAGCTTACCCGTAAGAACGATGGTCTTTCCAGCAAAATAGGAATCACTATCTTCTACAGATACAAGCTTAGGACCTTTATATTCCATATTTATTCCATACTCACGTAGTTCATTTAGAAGTTCATGAACCTCTGAGAGCTCAAAATAAGTGACAACCGCATCAGCCATTTTTTCGCCTATTTCATTGATCGCCGTAAGTTCTTCCCTTGTGGCAACCTGTAGCTTCTCCATTGTTTCAAAATGCTGGGCCAATGTTTTTGCTGCTTTAGCTCCAACATGTCGAATCCCTAAACCAAATAGTAGTTTTTCTAAGGAGTTTGACTTTGAATTTTCAATTGCGGCAAGAAGATTATCTGCGGACTTCTCACCCATGCGTTCAAGATTAATCAGCTGTTCCTTTGTTAATGTGTACAGGTCTGCAACATCTGAAATCAATTTTTCATCAAATAATTGTGAAATCACCTTTTCACCAAGTCCATCTATATTCATGGCATTTCGACAAACGAAATGAATCAACCCTTCTCTAATCTGGGCTGGGCATTTCGGGTTAATACAACGTAAAGCGACTTCTCCATCTAAACGGACTAAATCACTCTCACATTCCGGACAATGTGTCGGCATGTAGAACTCTGGTTCCTCACCTGTTCGTTTTTCAACAAGGACATTCACAACCTCTGGAATGATATCCCCTGCTTTTTTTACGACTACAGTATCCCCAATCCGGATGTCCTTTTCACGAATTAAATCTTCATTATGAAGAGATGCTCGCTGCACGGTTGTCCCTGCCACACGAACAGGCTCAAGGATAGCCGTAGGTGTGATTACTCCAGTTCGACCGACACTTAACTCGATATCAATCAGCTTAGTAGTAACTTCTTCTGCCGGAAACTTATAGGCAACAGCCCATCGCGGACTTTTTGCAGTGAATCCAAGCTCGTCCTGCTGATCAAATGAATCAACTTTTATGACAATCCCATCAATATCATACGCAAGAGCTGGACGCTTTTCTGTCCATTCCGCAATGTAATCTAGAATTTCCTCTATACTTGCACATCTTCTGCGTTCAGGGTTTGTTTTAAAGCCTACTTCATCAAGCATATCAAGGCCTTCACTATGTGAATCGACCCCTAGATTCGTTGAGTCCGCAATCGCGTATAAGAAGATATCGAGATTGCGACTTGCTGCAATTTTCGGGTCAAGCTGTCGCAATGAACCTGCAGCCGCATTCCTCGGATTTGCAAATGGTTCTTCTTCATTTTCGAGTCGAGCCGCATTTAGCTTTTCGAAAGATTTTCTCGGCATAAATGCCTCTCCACGAACCTCAATATCGATCTCCTTCTTTAAACGAAGTGGAATCGAACGAATCGTTTTTAGGTTAACCGTGATGTCTTCTCCAATCGTCCCGTCACCGCGAGTAGAGCCTTGAACAAAACGACCTTGTTCATAACGTAGAGACACAGCAAGACCATCAATCTTTAACTCGCACACATAAGAGATAGAATCACCAACTGCTTGACGTGCACGGCGGTCAAAGTCACGCAAATCCTGCTCATTAAATGCATTACCGAGACTTAACATTGGAATTCGATGCTCTACTTTGTGAAAGGATTCTAGAACCTGCCCACCAACGCGGACTGTAGGAGAATCTCCTGTTTGTAACTCAGGAAATTCCTCCTCAAGCTGAATCAACTCACGCATTAACCGGTCATACTCCGCATCTGGTACAGAAGGTTTATCCAATACATGATATTCATAATTGTACTGGTTTAAAAGTTCATGAAGCTCCTGAACTCTTTCTTGTGCTGCCACTTTATCCATACACCAAACCTCTCTTTCCTAGTTTGCCTTCGTGATTGGTGCAAATTTTGCAAGCAATCGTTTGATTCCAGTTGGGCTAGGGAATGCAATATCCAGTTCCTTCGATTCCCCTTCTCCCTTCACACTGACAACCGTTCCAATTCCCCATTTTTTATGCTCAGCCTTGTCGCCAACCTTCCAACCAATTTCATCTCCGCCAGTGGATTGTGCAACTGGTCTTGAGAAAACCCTTCTTTCTGGCTGTTTCGCAGGTGAAGGTGAGGATGACGAAGAAAATGGAGTACGCATTTGCTGTCTACGTTGCTGACCCAAATCTTCAAGAAGCTCCTCTGGGATCTCAGCAATAAAACGTGAAACTGGATTCATTGATGTTCGTCCATACAAGGTTCTCATTTGTGCATTTGATAAATACAACTCTTCTTCCGCTCTTGTAATCCCTACATAAGCAAGGCGGCGTTCTTCTTCCATTTCCGCTTCTTCCATAAGAGAACGACTATGTGGAAAGACTCCTTCTTCCATTCCCATTAAAAACACAACCGGGAACTCAAGTCCTTTCGCAGAGTGAAGTGTCATCAGGACAACTGCATTATTTTTATCATTTTCATCTTCTTCTAGTTTATCAATATCAGCCACTAATGCTAAATCTGTTAAAAAGGCCACAAGACTTTTGTCATCATTTGTTTTCTCAAAGTTTTGAGTAACAGATAAAAATTCTTCGATGTTTTCAATTCGGCTCTGAGATTCAAGTGTTTTTTCAGCCTTTAAGATTTCAACGTATTCTGTCTTCTCTAAAACATTTTCAACCAATTCAGTGACCGATAAATAGTCCTGCATTTGGACCCAATTATTAATTAAATCTCTAAATTCGCGTAATGCTTTTGTGATTTTTGCACTTAAACCAATCTGTTCAACCTCTTGCAATGCTTGGAACATGGAAAGGTCTTGTGCAATTGCATAGTTGGCAATCTTATCGATAGAAGTCGCACCAATTCCACGTTTTGGGACATTAATAATTCTCGTTAAGCTAATATCATCGTCTGGATTCGCAATTGTGCGCAAGTATGCCAAAATATCCTTAATTTCTTTCCTGTCGTAGAACTTAATTCCGCCAACAATTTGGTAGTTGATATTGGATTTAAGCAAGACTTCCTCCATCACACGAGATTGGGCATTGGTTCGATATAAAATCGCAATGTCTTTAAAGGTTCGTTGTCCACCATCTACAAGTTCACGTATTTTCCCTGCAACAAACTGCGCTTCCCCAGATTCACTATCGGCACGGTAGTACAACAGCTTTTTCCCTTCGTCATTTTCCGTCCAGAGATTTTTCGGTTTACGGTTCATATTGTTTTGGATAACTACATTTGCTGCCTGTAAAATTCGTTTTGTTGAACGATAGTTTTGTTCAAGCAAAATTACCTTTGCATTTTTATAATCTTTTTCAAACGAAAGAATATTGGTGATATCCGCGCCACGCCAACGATAAATCGACTGATCTGAATCACCCACAACACACAAATTCCTAAAACGTGAAGCTAGAAGCTTAACCAGCATATACTGGGCACGGTTTGTATCCTGGTACTCATCCACATGGATGTACTGAAATTTACGCTGATAGAATTCCAACACTTCCGGAACTCGTTGGAAAAGTTGGATTGTAGTCATAATGAGATCATCAAAATCAAGCGCTTGGTTTTTACGCAGTCTTTTTTGATACAACTTATAGACATCACTTACAATCTGCTCATACATGCCACCCGCTGTTTTTTCATATTCTTCAGGTGTTTGCAATTCGTTCTTCGCGCTGCTGATTGTTCCTAGAATCGTACGTGGGTCAAATTTCTTCGGATCAATATTTTTTTCTTTTAAAATATTTTTGATAACCGAAAGCTGATCAGTTGTGTCTAAAATGGAGAAGTTTCGATTGAACCCCATTCGGTCGATGTCTCTTCGTAAAATTCGAACACACATTGAGTGGAAAGTTGAAATCCAAATATCTTCAGCTGCTCCTCCTAGAATTGCTTGTACACGATCTTTCATTTCTCGAGCTGCTTTATTAGTAAAGGTGATCGCCAAGATATTCCACGGCGCAACTTCTTTTTCCACCATTAAATAAGCAATACGGTGTGTCAAAACTCGAGTTTTACCACTCCCTGCTCCCGCCATAATTAAAAGTGGACCATCTGTTGCTTTAACCGCTTCTTGTTGTTCTTCGTTTAATCCCGATAACAATTTATTGCTAATAAATTGCAATTTCTTCACCGTCCTATTTCAGTATCGTACATACGTTCTATTTTATCCGATTTTTATGAGGATTTCCATTCTTATCCCTTAACAGCTTGTACTGTTTTTAAAGCTGCATTCATGTCTTCGTATATAATATTTCCTACGACTACAGTATCGGCAAACTGTCCCATTTCCTTTGCCTGTTCAGCCGTCTTTATTCCACCGCCGTAAAACAGTTTTGTCGTTTCTAGTGTTTCTCCTACAGCTGAAACAATCTCCTTATCCCCGTACGCTCCACTGTATTCTATATAAAAAATAGGGAGGGAAAACATTTTTTCAGCCATTGTTGCATAGGCTACAACATCATCCTTTTCCAAAGAAGCATTTGCACTTGTCAGCTTAGCCGCTTTACAGTCTTCATTAAGAATGCAATAACCTTGCATAATCATTTCTTCCCAATTCATAACATCTCCAAATTCCTTTACCGCCTCATGATGCATCCCCATCATCCATTGTGTATCACTACTATTTAATACAGTAGGAATAAAATATAAATCAAAGCCAGGTGTGACTGACTCAATATTTGAAATCTCTAAAACAGCTGGTACAGTATAACGTCGGATTCGAGACATTAAGTGAAGGACATTGTCCAATGTCACCCCATCGCTTCCACCAACAATAATCGCATCTGTTCCAGATTCACAAATTGCATCTAAATGTTCCTCACTGATTTCCTTATCCGGATCCAGCTTAAAAACATGTCTCCATTCTCTAAAATCGTACATGAAGATCCTCCATTCATCATTCCATTTCTCCATTATATCAAAACTACATCCATCTATTAATACTTAGGTGGATTTCATTAAAAATGTACTTTTATTGCAATTAATTACAGATGAAAAATATGGCTAATCTCATTTTATTTTAGGAAACTTGTATAAATTTTGAAAAAGGATATGGAATAAAGACCGTATAAGACTAGATTTTTGGATAATAGTGGAAAAAGGTTATAACACAAACCCTTTATACGACCTGACTTATGAATAAAAATGGCTTAGCACGTGATTCAAGCTTAGGTTAAGAACTTCATACTCTTGATGAAGTACTTAACTCCTTAATGTAATTTAAGTTTTGTTCCTCATACACTTGATGAAGTACTTAACCTGTTAATGTTTCTTAAGTTATGTTCCTCATACTCTTGATGAAGTA